>NZ_JAGPYY010000006.1:0-132346 GCF_024454075.1 Corynebacterium sp. CCUG 71335 | reverse complement strand
CACCGCCTGCACGAGTCATTGGGATACATCACCCCACAAGAGATGGAAGACGCCTACTATCAACAATCACACGCCCAGCCGTTGCGCGTTCAATAAGCGGAACGAAAACCAGGACGCTTCACTTTCCGCCCTGAGGCCCTTTTCTCGTTTCCGGCCTAGCCTAAACGGATCACGCCTAGGGGCACGTCCGGAAAGGTTGAAGCTACAAGACAACTACCCACTTAAAACTTTATTCCGATCGTAGTGCCCGCTATGGGGATCAAGCTGGAATGCAATCACTGTCCGTCATGGCGCCGTGCGTTTGGTATCCAAGAGGTGGCATCCCCCTAATAGCGCAACGAGTGAAGGATCCTTCGACGTTTGAAAAATGAACTGTAGCCTGCTTCACAGTCGCGTTTTTGCGCGCATATGGACCGCCGTGTAGGAACGTGACCCGGCGACTACGCGAACGAGGTATGGACGATCGAGCCGACCCCGATCAACAACAGCTATACGCGGGGCGCCGTCCTTCGGTGCTCCAACTCTTCCTCAGTGCAGAACCGCGGGACGAGACCGTCGCACACTAGCTCCCGCGGCGCGAACTGCGCGAGAACAAGGCTCGACAGCCCGAGCGGGAACATGAGCATCTTGATAACCGCGATGACCGCCTCCTTGTAGAGCGACTCGGCGGGCCCCAGTACGGCTGGCAAGGATGGCAACGGCTCTGCGGAAGCAACCGGCGTGTCCACGGCTGTGGCACCGAACGAGACCGTGGCTGCCACTGCGAGGGTAGCGATACGTTTGCGGAACATGCTTCTCCTTTTGAACGTCGACTGGATGGTTTCCCTTTCAAGATCGTTGTGCGTCGATGATTGATTACATGCTCAGTCCGGTGAATCCAAAGTTTCACGCAAGCGCGGTTGTGGAGTGTAGCCTGCTTCACAGTCGCGTTTTTGCGCGCGTACGGACCCCTGTTTAGGAACGTGACCCGGAAAGGCAGACCATGGCTGGTTCTACCTCAGTGAACGCGACCTCCCAGAAGCCGAAGGTGGCTGGGGACGAGTCGTCGAAAGCAAAAAGCAAAAAGGGCGATAAGAAGGTGTCCTCCGACGGTTCGTCGATGGGCGGCTTCCTCGGTTTCATTGAGACTGTCGGCAACAAGCTCCCCCACCCGTTCTGGCTGTTCGTCATCATTGCCGGCATCGTTGCTGTGTCCTCCTGGATCGGCTCAATGGTGGGCATGTCCGCTGTGGATCCGGCCTCCGGTGAGACTGTTTATGTCAAGAACCTCCTGACATCGGAGGGGCTGTCGATGATGGTCACCGACGCGGTGGAGAACTTCGTCTCCTTCCCGCCGCTGGGTGTGATCCTCGTGGTCATGCTCGGTGTCGCTGTCGCCGAACAGACGGGCATGCTTTCGGCTGCGATCCGGGCGATGGTTGCTCGCGTCAGCCCGAAGATGCTCACCTTCATGGTGGCGCTTGCCGGTGTGACTGGCTCTGTGGCCTCCGACGCGATCTACGTCATCATCATCCCGCTGGGCGCCATGGCCTTCCACGCGAAGAACCGATCCCCGGTCGTGGGTGCGATGGTGGCATTTGCGGCCTCGTCTGCGGGCTTCAACTCCTCGTTGATCCTGAACATCACGGACTTGCTGCTGGCCGGTATTTCCACCTCTGCGGCCAACCTGGTCGATGATGCGTATGAGGTCTCCCCGCTGGCGAACATCTTCTTCGTCATTCCGTCGGCGATTGTCCTGTCGCTCATCATCACCGCTGTCACCGAGCTGTACGTGGATAAGAAAGCTCGCGATCTGGTCGACCACGACGAGATCGATGAGAGCGAGCTCTCCTTCGACGACGCCAGCAAGGACCCGGACGAGCTCGCGGAAGAATCTGACAGTGCTGAAAACGAAGAGGCTGAGGACGACTCTGAGTCGTCCGGACCGGTCACGGATGAGGACCTGGAGCTTGCACCGCACGAGATCAAGGGGCTGATCTGGGCAGGCATCACCCTGGTTGTGTTCATGGTGATCTACTTCCTGTTGCTCTTCATTCCGGGCTCCCCGTTCGCGCGCCCGGACGAGGGCTTCATGGAGTCCCCGCTGATCCGCCAGGTGGCCGTGCCCATTACCTTGATCTTCTTCCTCACTGGTCTGGTCTACGGCCTTGTGGCTAAGACCATCACGCAGGCTTCCGATGTCCCGGATTTCATGGCGAAAGGCCTGAAGAGCATGCTGCCGATGATGGTGCTGTTCTTCGTCGTGGCCCAGTTCCTGGCGTGGTTCCAGTGGTCGAACTTGGGCGCGTGGACGGCGATTACCGGTTCGGAGCTCTTGCAGCGTTGGGATCTGCCGACGGTCGTGCTGTTCGCCTGCTTCGTCATCATGGTCGCGGTGATCAACCTGTTCATCACGTCCGGTTCCGCACAGTGGGCACTCATGGCGCCGATCGTGGTGCCGATGATGATGTACGTCGGCGTGTCCCCGGAGGTCACCCAGATGCTGTACCGCATGGGCGATTCCCCGACGAACATTCTCACCCCCATGTCGCCGTACTTCGCGCTCGCGCTGACGTACCTGCAGCAGTACTACAAGAAGGCCGGTGTGGGCACGCTGATCTCCCTGTCGCTGCCGTACTCATTGTCGATGATCATCGGCTGGTTCTTGTTCTTCCTGTTGTGGTACTTCGCCGGTATTCCGCTCGGCCCGGGTACGCCGATGACGTACGGCGGGTAAATCTCCGCCCGACATGATTCTGCTTGTAGACAACTACGACTCCTACACGTTCAACCTCGCCCATCTCATCGCGGAAGTCTCGGGCGAGGAGCCGGCGGTCGTCCCTGCGGCTGACGCATTGTCGCTTATCGACGATGTCTCCTCCGGCCGTTTCACCCACGTCATCATCTCTCCTGGACCGGGCACCCCAACCAACGACGATGACTTCGCGGCCTCCCGCGCAATCATCGAAGCCGCTTCGGAAACTCCCCTTCTCGGAGTCTGCTTGGGGCACCAAGGGCTTGCTCACCTCGCGGGCGCGACGGTCACCTGCGCGCCGGAACCCCGGCACGGGTTCGTGAGCACGATTAGCCACAGCGGCGAGGGAATCTTCGCTGGCGTCCCGCAGGACTTCAAGGCGGTGCGTTACCACTCCCTGCACATTGAAACCCCGATTCATGGTCAGGAGGAGAGCGAGTCTACGATCACGGTGCATGCCCGCAGCGAGGATGGCGTCATTCAAGCTCTCGAAGTGGTCGGCCGCCCGCACTGGGGTGTGCAGTTCCACCCTGAGTCGATCCTGACAGAGCACGGACGCACCATTATGGAGAATTTCCTTCGCCTCGGCAGCTGGACGCTCACCCACCGTGCAGTCGACATCGATCTCGATTGCCAGAGTGTCTTCGCTGCTCTTCGCGCCCGCGGGAACGACGCGTTTTGGCTCGATTCGGCGGATACCGACCGCGGACGGTATTCGATCCTGGGCGACACCGCCGGTCCTCTGAGCCGGTCGGTCTCCTACCGCCTCGGCGACGATCCCGACATCTTGGGCGTCCTTGAGCAAGAACTGGCCGCGGGTATCCAGTCCCCCGTCGACCTCCCGTTCACCGGCGGGTGGGTCGGTTACCTCGGGTACGAGTGCGCTCAGCTCACGCTGCCCAGCGCGGATCTCGGCCGACACACCTCCCCTGTCCCCGACGCCTATTTCATGCGGCCGCAGTCCTTCATCGTGTACGACCACTGGGAGCACACCGCGCACCTGTGCGGCCTCGGGGACGCAGAGGAACTCCTCGACCAGCTTGAAACACTGCTGGGCGGGGTGGATGAGGGGGACGAGGGAACGTCGATAAGCAACGGCTCCTGGCGCACTCCCGATTACCGTGAGCGCATCGGTGTAGCGCAAGACCGGTTGCACGCAGGCGAGAGTTACGAAGTGTGCCTGACCGATGCCTTCGAAGCGCGGGCCTCCGGTGAGCTCTATCCCGCTCTCCGCGCGCACAATCCAGCGCCGTACGCCGCACACCTCGTCTTCGACGGTGTGGAGGTCATGAGTGCATCCCCGGAGCGGTTCCTCACGGTCCGCGATCGTCGCGTGGAAGCGAAACCAATCAAGGGCACCATTGCGGCGGATCAAGATCCCGCGTTGCTTCACGACGACAAAACCCACGCCGAAAACCTCATGATCGTCGACCTCATGCGCAATGACTTAGCGCGCGTGTGCCGCCCCGGCTCTGTGCGTGTGCCCAGCCTCATGGCCGTCGAGCGTTACGCCACCGTGCAGCAGTTGGTCTCCACAATCACCGGTGAGCTCAACCCCGATGCGACTCTCATTGATTTGCTGCGGGCGACGTTCCCGCCGGGATCCATGACGGGCGCGCCGAAGGTCCGCACCTGCGAGATCATCGACCGGCTGGAAACTGGCCCGCGCGGGGTGTACTCCGGTGCGTTGGGCTATTTCGGGTTCGACGGGCAGGCGGACCTATCCGTGGTGATCCGCACCGCGGTGAGGGAAGGGGACCGCATGAGCGTCGGCGCAGGTGGGGCGATCGTGCTGGCCTCCGATCCGGATGCAGAGGTCGCAGAGAAACAGCTCAAAGCCGACGCGGTTCTGGGGGCTTTCACATGAAGTCCTACGAATGGATCAATGGTACCTTCGCTCCCTGCTCCCCTGCGTCCTCTCGTGTGGCTGGCCCGTTCGACCGCGCTGATTCGTGGCGTCACCGCGACGGCCGCGCGAACGGTCTCACGCATCACCTAGAGCGTTTCGGGGGCGTCCCGGACGGATTCGTCCAAGCGATGCTGCCGCTCATCTCAGCTGGCGACCTCTTTCCGCGGATCGCTCGCCGCGGCTCCCGGTTGTTTCTCGATGTGCGCCCCGCCCCCGCGCCACGCACGACGACGATGCTCACCTACGCGGCGACTGCACCCGACCCTCGAACGCAGCCATTGCTCAAAGGGCCGGATTTGGACGCCTTAGCGCAGTACCGGGACAGACACCAACTGCCCGGCACGGACGACACTGTGATCGTCGGTGCCGAAGGTGACATGCTCGAAACCACTACCGGTGCGCTGCTCGCCTGGGACGGCGACACTCTCGTGCTGCCGTCCGGCACCTGGCTGCCCAGTGTCACTTCAGCGCAGATCGTCGACCGCGCGCGAGCAATCGGACTGAGCGTGTCCAGCCGCCCCCTCTACCCTGACGACAATATGCCGCTATGGTTCGCTAACTCACTGCACGGCATCAGCCCCGTCACCGAGATTCGAGGCCAACACGCAATAACGCCACCAGCTCACCCGCGCGCCGCCGAATGGCAGGCGTGGTGGTGGGGCAACTTTGCAAAATCCGCCTGACGGCTCCTAGCCGGGTCTCAACCGTGGTGACTCCGAACTAAGCCGAACGGGAAGCCAACACCTTTCCCGTCGCGGTATCGAACTCGGCTAACTCAGCCGGGGTGCCCTCGGCAATCACGCGTCCGCCGTCGGCACCCGCGCCCGGGCCCATCTCGATGACCCGATCTGCCTGCGCAATGACCGACAGATCGTGCTCAACCACGATGACGGTTTGTCCCGCATCAACGAGCCCATTGAGTTCCCTGACCAACAGCTCCACATCCGCCGGGTGCAGGCCTGTCGTCGGCTCGTCGAGGAGGTACACGGTATGGCCGCGCCGGGAATTACGGGAGCGCTGCAGCTCGGTGGCGAGCTTAATGCGCTGCGCCTCACCACCAGAGAGTTCCGGTGCTCCCTGCCCTAAGCGGAGATACCCCAGTCCCACTGCCTGCAGGGTTTCAACGGCCCTCAAGATCGTCGGTTCGTCGGCGAATACCCCGGCAGCGTCATCCACGGTGAGTTCCAGGACATCCGCGATCGTGCGCCCCTGCCACGTCACCTCGAGAGTCTCATCGTTGTAGCGGGCACCCTCGCAATCCGGGCACGTGGTGTATGAGCCGGGGAGGAACACCAGCTCCACCTCGATCTTCCCGGCGCCGCCGCAGGTTGGGCACTGCCCCTGTTTGACGTTGTAGGAAAACCGCGAGACCGTCCAGCCCCGCTTTTTCGCTTCGTCGGTGGAGGCGAAGAGTTTGCGTACGCCGTCGAAAAGCCCGGTGTATGTGGCCAGTGTCGAGCGCGGCGTGCGGCCGATCGGTTTCTGCGTGATCTGCACGACGCGGCTGACTGCGTCGAAGCCGCTGCGCTTCTCCACGCTCCACTCCGCCGGCTCCTGCGATGCGTCTTCATCATCCTGATCCGTCACTGCAGCGGCAGCTTCACACAGCACTCCGGCAAGAACCGTGCTGACAAGGGTGGATTTTCCAGAACCAGACACGCCGGCCACGGCAGTGAACTGCCCGAGCCCGAAAACCACGGCGACCCCCTCGATCGACCGGGCGCGCACCCCTTCAATAGTGAGCGTTCCCGTGGCCTCACGCGGTGCGTCGTTCAGCCTGAGCGCGCGACTGTTCAATGCGTGAGCTGTCGGAGTGTCCGCGTTGTAGTCGCTCGTGGGGCCGGAGTAGACCACTTTGCCGCCCTGCTCACCGGCGAGCGGGCCGACGTCGACCAGCCAATCGGTCTGTGCAACGAGCTCCATGTCGTGCTCCACGAGCAGGACGGAATTGCCGGTGGCAATGAAACGGCGGCACATGTCCAATACTGCGTCGCGCTCCGCCGGGTGCAAACCCGCAGACGGCTCGTCAAGCACGTACGCCACGCCGAACAGCCCCGAGCGCAACTGCGCGGCGAGACGGATGCGCTGCAGTTCGCCGCCAGACAGCGTCGGCGCGGGGCGATCGAGACTCAGGTGAGCGAGCCCAAGATCGAGCGCGGACTGCAGCGCAGGCAGAATCTGCTTGAGCAGAAGATCCTCGGCGGAATTGTCTTCCGGGGTCTGCTCGGCCAGCACCTCGTGGACTCGGTCGAGGGGCAGGGCGCCGAGCTCGTCGATAGGCATGCCCGCGTAGGTGACTTTCAGCGCCTCCGGGTTAAGGCGACGCCCATGGCACGTCTCACAGGTGCGCGACTCCATGTAGGACAAGACGCGTTTGCGCAGTGTGTCTGACTGGGTTTCGGCGAGAGTGTTGGTCAAGTAGCTGGCCACCGAACGCCACGTGCCTTTGTAGTTGCGCTGGATCTGGTCCTCGCCGCGCAGTGGCTTCACCGTCACAACCGGGCGTTCCTCAGTGAAGAGGATCCAGTCCCGGTCCTCTTGCGGCAGGTCTTGCCACGGAGAATCGAGGTCGTAGCCAAGGGTCTGCAAGATGTCATGGAAGTTCTTCCCCGCCCATGCACCGGGCCACGCCTGGATCGCACCGTCCTCAATGGACAGCGTCGGGTCCGGCACCATGGACTGCTCCGTGGGCTCGTGGACGACACCTGTGCCCTGGCACGTCGGACACATGCCCTCAGGAGTGTTCGGGGAGAACGAATCGGAGTACAGGCCCTTCGGGTTATCGCCCGCACGCGAGTAGAGCAAGCGAATACTGTTCGACAGTGCAGAAACCGTGCCCACTGTGGACCGCGCACCGCCACCCGATGTGGACTGCTGGAGCGCGACCGTCGGCGGCAAGCCATTGATCTCACTGACCTGCGGGTCCACAGCTGAGCCGATGAGACGGCGTGCGAACGGCGCGACCGATTCAAGGTAGCGCCGTTGCCCCTCGCCGTGGATCGTGCCGAACGCGAGGGAGGATTTGCCCGAACCGGACACACCCGTCACCGCGACGAGCATGCCCCGCGGAATGTCCACATCGACATTCCGCAGATTGTGCAGGTGCGCGTCCCTGACTTCGATTCCGGCGGCTAGCTCAGCAGATTCAGACATACCCACCAGGGTAACTAGAGCTGGCGGCTACTGCGGACGCTGTGTGTCCTCACCAAGCTGGTGGACGTGAATCATGTTGGTCGTGCCAGCCACGCCCGGCGGGGTGCCGGCCACAACGACCATGACATCGCCTTCGTCATACGCGTCGACGGACAGCAGAATCTCGTCGACGGTCTGCATCATTTCGTCGGTGTTGTCCACCTGCGGGCATAGGAACGTCTCCGCGCCCCACGTCAGGGCGAGTTGGGAGCGGACCGCCTGGTGCGGGGTGAATACCAGCAGCGGCAGGTAGGAGTGCAGGCGGGCCAGACGACGAGCGGTCTCACCCGAGCTGGTGAACGCGACCAGCGCGCGCGAGTTGAGGCGCTCAGCGATGTCGCGGGCGGAATAGGAAATCACGCCACGCTTGGTGCGCGGAATGTGGTTCAGCGGCGGCACGGACCCCATGGATTCGGCGACGCGGACGATGCGGTCCATGGTGCGCACAACATTGTGCGGGTCCGCACCGACCGACGTTTCGCCCGAGAGCATCACGGCGTCGGTGCCGTCGAGCACGGCGTTGGCAACGTCGGAAGCCTCCGCGCGTGTTGGGCGGGAATTGTCAATCATCGAGTCGAGCATCTGAGTAGCCACGATGACCGGCTTGGCGTTCTCGCGGGCAATCTGGATCGCGCGCTTCTGCACCAGCGGCACCTGCTCAAGGGCGATCTCCACACCGAGGTCACCACGGGCAACCATGATGGCGTCGAAGGCGAGAATGATGGACTCCAGCGAGTCCACAGCTTCCGGTTTTTCCAGCTTTGCAATCACCGGAACGCGGCGGCCGACCTCGTCCATGATCTCGTGAACCAGGTCGACATCAGACGGTGAGCGCACAAACGACAGTGCGATGAAGTCCACCCCGAGGTTCAGCGCGAAACGCAGGTCTGCCTTGTCTTTCTCCGACAGAGCCGGGACGGAGATGTCCATCCCCGGCAGGGAGACACCCTTGTTGTTGGAGACGGGGCCGCCCTCAACGACTTCGCAGACGACATCGTTTCCCTCGACCTCTTTGCAGACGAGGGCGACCTTGCCGTCGTCGACAAGCAAGCGGTCGCCGGGCTGCGCATCTTCAGCGAGGTTCTTGTAGGTCGTCGACACACGGTCGTGCGCGCCTTCAATGTCGTCGACAGTGATGCGGACCTCCTCACCGGTCTCCCAGTAGGTCTTGCCGTCACCTTCAAAGCGGCCGAGACGGATCTTCGGCCCCTGCAGGTCGGCGAGAATACCCACTGCGTGGCCGGTCTCATCGGTGGCCTCACGCACCCAGCGGTAGTTCTGCTCGTGGTCGGGGTAGTCGCCGTGGGAGAAGTTCAACCGGGCAACGTCCATGCCGTCGCTCACGAGTCCGAGAATGGCGTCCTTGCTGGCTACAGCTGGTCCGAGAGTGCAAACGATCTTGGTGCGTCTATCCACAATTTCCTACTTCGTCTCGTGGTTCATCTCGTGGGTTTTCTCGCGAGAGATTGGATACGCGCCCCACGCTACCGAAACACAGCGTCTTTCGCCGAGCAGTGTTCGCAGTGTGCGCACTCAGCGCTTTTCAGGTGCTTTCCGCTTATCGACGTCGCCTTCCGCAGTCTCTTTTTCCGCCTGATACCCAGGATCAACTTCTTCGGGAGTCTCACGCCCGGAGCGCATCCGGATGAACACGATGACGGCCGCGATGAAGATGACCGCGGAGATGAACATGTTGATGCGGATGCCGAAGATCAGGTGCGCTTCATCGGCGCGCATGAACTCCATGAGTACGCGGCCGAGCGTGTAGGAGGCGACGTACAGGACGAAAACGCGGCCGCGGCCCAAGTTGAAGCGCTTCTCCGCCCACAGCAGGAAGCAGAAGGCGGCGATGTTCCAGATCATTTCGTAGAGGAACGTGGGGTGCACACTCGCGATGACTTCGCCCGTTGACCGGCCTGTCAGCGGAGCGAAGTTGCCGGCCTCGTCGACGCGGTAGTAAATGTCCAGCGCCCATGGGACGTCAGTCGGGCGGCCGTAGAGCTCCTGGTTGAAGTAATTGCCTAGTCGGCCGATCGCTTGAGCCAGGATGATCGTCGGACCGACTGAGTCCGCGAACGGTGCCAGCGGCACACCGCGGTATTTGAACAAACCCCATACCGCGAGCGTTCCCAGAGCCACCGCTCCCATAATGCCTAGCCCGCCGGCAGAGAAATTGAAAACTTGCAGCGGATCCTTGCCGGGGCCGAAGTAATCGTCGTACTGCGTGATCACGTGGTAGGCACGGCCGCCGATGATGCCCGTCGGGATAGCCACAATTGCAGCGTCCCAGACCATGTCCGGGTTGCCGCCGCGGGCTTCATAGCGGCGCAAGGTCAGCGCCATGGCGACGATGATGCCGGTAATGATGCACAGCGCGTAGGCGCGGATCGGGATCGGCCCGAGGTACCAGACGCCCTGCGGCGGCGAGGGGATGTTGGCAAGGATGTGGGTGCTCACGGATACTTAGCTTAGCTGCTGCGGCGCGACGGGCAGGCCGGGTGCTGGCCGGCGGCCACCAGTGTGCGGGTGGCCGCGGTGATGTCGTCGCTCGACATGACGGCCTCACCGGCAATGACAGCGTCAGCCCCAATGGAGGCTGCGGACATGAGGTCGCGGGCGTTGCGCACACCACCGAGACTGATGCGGAAGACGCTTTCCGGCAATCCGGGCTCGATCTCGCTGAACGCTTCACGGTTGACCTCGTTCGTGTCGAACGTCCATGAGTTGACCCCGATCACCGTGGCTCCCGCCTTCAGCGCGCGGTCCGCTTCTTCCGGCGTGCGCACCTCTGCCATGGCGACCATGTTCAGGGACTCGACGCGGTCGAGCAGGCTTTCCAGGCGCGCTTGTTCTAAAAGCCCGACCTGCAGCGGCACCATGTCGGCGCCGAAGCAGCGGGCTTCGTGGATTTGGTAGGGGTCGACGATGACGTCTCGGCAGACCATCGGCAGTCCGGTGGCCCGGCGGGCCTCCTGCATGTCGTGGAGGGAACCGTCGAAACGCAACCGCTCGGTCTGGCAGGCGATCAGTGCCGCTCCCCCGGCTTCAATGTCGGCCGCGAGCTGCCGGAGGTCACTGGCGCCGGTGGGGCCGTGCACGGGTGAAGTGCGTTTGATCTCCACGATCACGCCGCACCCCGGTCCCTTGAGTGCCCCCATGACATCGCGGGTGTCGGTCAGGGAACGCGAGCGCGCCTTGATCTCTTTGAAGGGGATATTGGCTTCGCGGGCGGCGACATCGGCTAGGACACCAGCCACAACGGGATTGACCTTCCGTTCACCTTGCACCGCGGTCATACTTCAAAAGAGTATCGGGTCTACGTGCCCCGGCGAAATTGAGCGTCCTGATCAGTCGGATCGATGTCCGCGTCGATAGCGTCCCACAGCACGCGGCCCGACTCGGGTTCATCCTGCAGATCCTGCTCGATCTTCTCGCGACGCTGCGACGCCTTTTCGTATTTATTCTTGGTGGCTGTGTCCTCACCGGGCCGTAATGCCAGGGCAATTCCGCCTGCAGCCGCAGCCAGGGCGCCTAGCAATCCGACCAGCGGGCCGGCGACATGCGTGGTCACCTCCACGATCTGCGCCCACTCCGGCAGGGCCGCCTGGCCCGTCGTGGAACCGATTGCGCCCTCTTCCCCGCCGTAGGTGAGCAGAGCCTTGATGCGTTCAGGATCCGGCGATGCGACAAGCACTGTCAGCGGCGGCACCGTCACCAGCGCCGCAGCGGCAGCCCCGACGGCGCCGACAATGCGGCGGCCGATCTTCGTCAGCGCAAGCCCTGCCACGGTCGCGGCGAGCAAGAGGAGAACAACGGCTGTGACTTCCGTCGACCACTCGCCGCCGGCAACCCCTATCTGGCCATCACCTGTGCGGTCATCAGCGTACGCGACGGTCATCCATGTCAGCCGCGATGCGAGCCAGAGCACAATCGCCCCCAGCCCCATGAGCAGCGGACCTATACGCCTAGCGTTCATCGTCCGCTCCCAGCAGTAGGTCCGCCTCGAAGCACGTACGGTCACCGGTGTGGCACGCGCCACCGATTTGCTGGACTGAAAGGAGCACGGTGTCCCCGTCGCAGTCGAGCCGCACCTCGTCCACATGCTGGGTATGGCCGCTGGTCAGACCCTTGATCCAGTACTCACCGCGGGAGCGCGAATAATACGTTCCCTGCCGAGTGGCCAAGGTGTAGGCCAGCGCAGGCGCATCCATCCACGCCATCATGAGCACCTCGCCGGTCCCCGACGCCTGCACGATCGCGGGGACGAGTCCGTCGGCATTGAAGCGGACGCGGTCGCGGATGAGCGGATCAAGCACTGCATCCTCTGGCTTTTCCGGAATCACAGACGCACCTCGCATCCGGCATCCGCCAACGCCTGCTTCACCTCGGGGATGGAGACTTCACCGAAATGGAAGATAGACGCCGCCAACACTGCGTCCGCACCAGCATGAACGGCCGGCGGGAAGTGCTCGGCTGCCCCGGCGCCGCCGGAGGCGATGATCGGGATGGACACAGCTTCGCGCACCCGCTGGGTGAGCTCAATGTCGAATCCGGCCTTCGTGCCATCACCGTCCATGGAGTTGAGCAAGATTTCGCCGACGCCGAGCTTTTCTCCGGTCTGGGCCCACTCGATCGCGTCAATACCGGCGGAGCGGGTGCCGCCGTGGGTGGTCACCTCGAAACCGCTGGGTTGGGGTTGGCCTCCTTCGGGAACGCGGCGGGCATCGACGGACAGCACGATGCACTGTGCGCCGAACTGGCGCGATAACTCACCGAGAAGTTCCGGCCGGGCGATAGCCGCCGTGTTGACGGAAACTTTGTCAGCACCCGCCCGCAGCAGCTCGCGGACGTCGTCAGCTGTGCGCACCCCACCGCCGACCGTCAGGGGGATGAAGACCTGCTCCGCGGTGCGGCGGACAACCTCCAGCATCGTGCCGCGGCCTTCCTTCGAGGCGGTCACGTCGAGGAACGTCAACTCGTCAGCCCCCTGCTGCCCGTACAGCTTCGCCAGTTCAACCGGATCACCCGCGTCGCGGAGATTCTCGAAGTTGACGCCTTTGACCACGCGGCCGTTGTCCACGTCCAGGCACGGAATGACACGGGTTGCCACCGTCACTGCAGACACTCCTTCATGGGGGTTGTCGGGGTTACTGGATCGACTTAATGGTACTGAGCACCCTTTCGTGCGCCCCGGGTGACCCGGCGATCACACCGATGGAGTCCAGCGTCCACGGCTCCCCGTCGATGTCGGTGACTACTGCCCCTGCGCAGCGGGTGAGCAGCACGCCGGCGGCGTTGTCCCATGGGTGCGGAGAGAAACTCACCGCTGCCTCGTAGATGCCTTGAGCGACGAACGCGAGGTCGATCCCGACCGAGCCGCTAATACGGGGGCGCATGTTTGTCCGCTCGAGCTCCTTGACCAACCGCAGGCGGCTATCCGGCGGGATCCGGTTTGTGTCGTCGGAACCGACAGCTCCGACACCGACTTGGTTGCTCACGATGGGGGTGTCCGTCAACCGCGGCAGCTGGCGGTCGTTGAGCCACACATGGGACCCTTCCCGGGCAGTGAGGCGCATATCCAGAAGCGGGATGTCGGTCACGGACAGCACCGGTTGCTTGTCCACAACCAGGGAGATGAGCACTGCACAGTTCGGGTTTCCGGAGGCGAAGTTCGCGGTGCCGTCGATCGGGTCGACGACCCATGACGCGTCGGAGCGCAACACTCCGCCCTCTTCTTCACCAAGGACAGAAATGCCCGTGGTGTAGGCAAGCTGCTCACGCAGCATGCTCTCGATCTGCAAGTCGATTTCGGTGGCATAGTCGCCGCCACCCTTGTGCAAGGCGGGAGCGGCACCGAGGCCCTCGGTGAACATCCGGCGGGCTTGATCCGCTGCGTCCTCCGCAATCCGCAGGTACTCGTGAATCTCATCCATGCCCATGGTTCACCAACTCCAGTGCCTCGCGCAGCGTGAAGCGGTTTTCGTACAGCGCCTTGCCCACGATGACGCTGTCGATGCCTTCTTCGGCGTACTGCACAATCTCGGCAATGTCATCCAAGGTGGATACTCCGCCTGACGCGGTCACGGCGGCATCCGTGGCGGCGGAGACGTCGCGAAGCAAATCAACGTTGGGCCCGGTCAGCGTGCCGTCTTTGCTCACGTCAGTCACCACAAAACGTGCGCACGCGGCGGCATCAAAGAATTCGAGAACCTCCCACAGGTCGCCGCCGTCAGACGTCCAGCCACGGCCCTTCGTGCGCCATTGGCCGCCCTCCTCACGCACCGCGATGTCGATCGCGATCGCCTCGCCATAACGGGCAATGGCATCAGCCGCCCAATCCGGGTTCTCCAGCGCCGCGGTGCCGATGTTCACGCGTTTCGCCCCGGTGGCAAGCGCTCGCTCCAACGTCGCGTCGTCGCGGATCCCGCCGGTCAACTCCACGTTGATCGATAGCTCACGGGTGATCTCCGCCATGAGCTCATGATTGGATCCGCGGCCGAACGCCGCATCCAGATCCACAAAGTGCAGCCACTGAGCCCCCTGCTCCTGCCACTGCAGCGCGGCTTCGAGCGGGGCACCATAGCTCTTCTCCGTGCCCGCCTCACCTTGATCCAGGCGCACAGCCTGGCCGTCTACAACGTCAACAGCGGGCAGCACAGTGAAATCCATATGCACATCCTAGTAGAGACTGAGATTCATATGAGCACATCCACGGGGCTGTCGATCGTCGCCTCTACTCGATCGTCTTGACCCAGTTCTCCAACAGGTGCAACCCAGCGTCACCGGACTTCTCCGGGTGGAATTGAGTCGCCCACAACGGCCCGTTTTCCACTGCTGCCACAAAACGGGAGTCACCGTGCGTGGACCACGACACCTTCGGGTACGCGATGAACTCGTCCTCCTGCATTTCCCAGGTTTGCACACCGTAGGAGTGCACGAAGTAGAACCGCGTTTCCGCCTCTAGGCCCGCAAACATGTCGGAGCCATCGGCAACATCGACGGTGTTCCAGCCCATGTGCGGCAACACGGGGGCAGAGAGCTTATCGACGACTCCTGGCCACTCCCCGCAGCCTTCCGTCTCAATCCCGTGCTCAACTCCGCGGTCAAACATGACCTGCAACCCCACGCAGATGCCGAACACCGGCCGGTCCCCCGCTAGGCGTTTCCCGATGATCCGCGGCCCAGCAACCTCGCGCAGGCCCTTCATGCACGCGTCGTACGCCCCCACCCCCGGCACGACCAGGCCATCCGCCTCGACGGC
Source organism: Corynebacterium sp. CCUG 71335 (assembly GCF_024454075.1). NCBI lineage: Bacteria > Bacillati > Actinomycetota > Actinomycetes > Mycobacteriales > Corynebacteriaceae > Corynebacterium > Corynebacterium sp. CCUG 71335. Next base: position 117,250 of record NZ_JAGPYY010000006.1, on the reverse strand, counting down.
GACCATGGGTTCACGGGTGACCACCACATTTGCACCTACGTGCTCGAGGGCGCGCTGCGCAGACCGCAAGTTTCCGGCACCGTAATCAAGGAGGGCGACAACTGAACTCATGGGCGTGATTCTAGCCAGGCGACGTACAGCTGATGCCCGATGCCCTCCGGTGTGGAATCGACGGCGGCTGTACGAATGACAACCTCGAACCATTGGTCGTCTGAGATGCGCATATCGTCGATTCCGTGGGTTCGCAGAACTATGGAACCCAGTAAGACACCTAACCGCTTGTTGCCGTCGCCAAGCGGATGGCTTGACTCAATGCTGTGGATAAGCGCACCCGCTTTCAACCACGGATCGGGGTACAGCTCCTTCCCCTCGAACGTCACCCATGGCCGGTCAAGTGCAGCAGCCAGAAGCCCCATGTCCCGAACACGAAATCCCGCCGCATCGAGAATTGGCTCGATAGCCTCGAGTGTGAACCGCTGTCGAATGGTCACGCGTTCTTCAACCGTTCCATCAGTTCGGAACGCGCATCCATGATTTCCCAGAAATCCCGCTCATTGGCCCGCTTAGCTTCAGAAATCTCCCACTCTTGCCGGATTAGACGCGAGATCACTTTTTGTTTTGAGGTGCCGGCGGTCTCTGCGAGAGCGGTGAGTTGCTGGTCTTCTTCTGGGGTGAGCCTAAGGTTGAGCGCCATAGCAAAATGGTACCAAATTGGTACTTACGGGTGGCGCCGCCTGCCCACAGCCCAATCGGCAACAGACAGCATGATCCCGGCGATGACGATCATCCCGCCGACTACGAAGGACCCCGTCGCGCCGACGCCAGCGATGATCAGCCCGAAGAAGAACGACCCGATTCCTTGCCCACCGTCGAAGGAAATGTTCCACACTGCGGAGGCATGGCTCACCTTCGACTGCGGCAGGCGATGGAACATGGTGAGTAGGGATTCGTTCTGAATCACTCCGAATCCGGCACCGAATAGCAGGGCCGCGACGACAAGCCACCACTCCGATGCCCCTGCGGCGAGGCACCAGGCGAAAAGGAACATGCTCGCGCCAAGACAGACCTGGAAGGGGATCATGAGGGTTCCCGGTTCACCGCGGCGATCGGCCACCGATCCGGCGCCGATGCGAGCCAGCATGACGGCGAGGTTCACCACGGCGAGCAAGACGCCGCCCAGTGCGGTGCCGGATGTGATGCCCATGTCGCGTGCCGCAGCGGGCAGGAAGTTGGCGATGAGACTGAATGCTAATGATCCGACCGCCAGAGCCATCGCCGGGATGAGCAGTAGTTTCCACGTTGGTGCGGAGACCGCGCCTTCCATCACGGGGGCGGCCGGGGCACCCTTGACCGCAGGAATAAAGAAGCACGACACCAACCCCGCGCCGGCAATGACCAGTGCGATGATCCACACCGGCAGGTAGCCAACGCGTTCCCCGATGAAAAGACCGAGCGGCAGCGTGAGCATCTGCGCTAAGCCGCCAGAGGCACCGAACACTCCCGTGGCCTTACCCAGCATTTTCCGGGGCACGAGCTCTGGAATGATCGCGGATTCGGACACCGTCATGGCACCGAAGCCGACACCGCGCACAACGGAAACGGCCAGGACCATTGCCGGCGCCATCGACAGTTCGAACAGTAGGGCCGGCACACCGAGCAACACGGCGGACACCGCGATCGCGGATCGGTAGGTGAAGCGCCGCAGTAACCGGGGCATGAACACCTGCGTGATCACCGTTGCGAGCATGAATACGCCTGTTGACGCGCCCGCCAGCGCCGACGATCCGCCGGAGTCCAGCACGGCCACTGGAACGACCGGGAGCAGCATGCCCCACGAGCCGAAGGCCGCGGCTACGGCGACAAGCGCTGGCACAAACCCGCGGACAGCCCACACAGAGGTGGGCTGTCCGGGCGTTCCAGGTGACACGGGTGCCACAGATGTCACGGCATCGCCCCGAACAGCACGATGAGCGCACCGGAAAGTGACAGTAGTGCCAGAATGCCCAGCACGATCGTCACTGGCTTATTGCCCTGCTGGTAGAACGACCACGTCCCGCCAACCAACAGGCCGGCCAGGATGAACAGCATCCACACGGCGATGCTGGAACCAACCTCCATTACAGCGCGCCCTTCGTTGACGGCACGCCGCTGACCCGGGGGTCGATCTCGTAGGCGGCACGCAAAGCACGCGCTACAGCCTTGTACTCGGCCTCGGTGATGTGGTGCGGATCGCGGCCGTATTCGACGTTGACGTGCAGGGTGATGCGCGCGTTGTAGGCGAGCGTCTCAAAGAAGTGGCGGTTGATCACAGTGGCGTAGTGCCCGCCGATGATCTGCCATTCCATGGACTCCGGTTCACCGTTCATGACAAAGTACGGCCGGTTGGAGATGTCCACCACGGCGCTGACCAGGGTCTCATCCATCGGCAGTGCCATGGAGCCGAAGCGGCGGATGCCCTTCTTGTCCCCCACAGCGTCGATCAGCGCCCAGCCCAGCGTGATCGCGGTGTCCTCGATGGTGTGGTGCGCGTCAATCTCGATGTCTCCGCGCGCCTTGATGGTCAGATCGAAGGACCCGTGGGTGCCGAAAGCCGTGAGCATGTGGTCGAAGAACGGCAGTCCAGTGTCAACGTCGACGTTGCCCGTGCCGTCGAGGTTGATTTCCACCGAGATGTCGGACTCGCTGGTGGTGCGGGTCGCTGTACCCACGCGGTCAGTCATTGCTCTTAATCTCCTTCGCCGCGGTCAAGAATGCGTCATTCTCCTCGTCCAAACCAATTGTCACACGAAGATACCCCGGCACGCCGATATCACGGATCAAGACACCGCGGTCCAGAAACTGCTGCCACGATGCGTGGGTGTCGGCGAAGTGCCCGAAGAAGAGGAAGTTCGACTCGCTCGGCACGACCTCGTATCCCATCTCTGCGAGCGCATCTTGGACGTGCTTGCGTTCGCTCGCGAGCTTTTCGACGTTTCCGAGCGTCTCGTCCGCATGCCGCAACGCTACACGGGCAGCCGCCTGGGAAATGACCGACAGGTGGTACGGCAGGCGGACAAGCATGACGGCCTCAATGAAGGCAGGATCAGCGACGAAGTAGCCGAGACGACCGCCGGCGAAGTCGAACGCCTTCGACATCGTGCGGGAGACCACCAGCTTGGTCGGGTATTTCTCCACCAGCGTCACGGCGGATGGCGAGGGGGAGAATTCCGCGTATGCTTCGTCGACAATCACGATGCCGGGCGCAGCGTCGAGGATTCGCTCGATGTCATCGATCGAGGTGACATCACCGGTCGGGTTGTTCGGGGTGGTGACGAACACAACGTCCGGCTGCTGTGCGTTGATTTCGCTGATGGCGTGATCGATATCGATGCGGAAGTCAGCGCCGCGGTCAATGCCGATAAACTCCGTCTGCGTTCCTGCACTCAGGATCGGGTGCATGGAGTAGGACGGCGCAAAGCCCATGGCAGTCCGTCCGGGCCCACCGAATGCCTGTAACAGCTGTTGGAGGACTTCGTTGGAGCCGTTGGCGGCCCACACATTGTCCACGGTCACTGCCACGCCGGTCTGCTTACTCACGTACGCCGCGAGGTCCGCTCGCAGCTCCACGGCGTCGCGCTCCGGGTAGCGGTTGAGGCTACCGGCGACGCGAGAGATCTCTTCCAGCAGATCGCTGATCAGCGCCTGCGACGGCGGGTACGGGTTCTCGTTCGTGTTCAGCGCGTACGGAACCTCAAGTTGGGGCGCGCCGTAGGCGGACTTGCCACGCAGTTCTTCGCGCAGCGGAAGATCAGAAAGCTCGGCCATTATTGCGCCTCCGTTCGCGCCTTGATTGCCTCGCCGTGGGCGGGCAGTTGTTCGTCGGTGGACAGGGTGATGATGTGCGGTGCAACCTCGGCGAGCGCATCCTCGGTGTACTCGATGAGATTGACCGGCCGCAGGAAGGTGTGCGTGGTCAGGCCCGGAGTGAAGCGCGCCGTGCCAGACGTGGGCAGCACGTGGTTGGAGCCAGCGATGTAGTCACCCAGCGGCACCGGGGAGAATGGGCCGATGAAAATCGCACCGGCGTGCTTGATGCGCCGGGCCACGTCCGCGGCGTTGCGGGTGTGGATTTCTAGGTGCTCAGCGGCATAGGCATCAGCGACGGCAATGCCTGCCTCCAGATCATCAACGAGCACAATGCCCGACTGCGGCCCGCCTAAAGCAGTGCCCGCGCGGTCGGCGTTGAGGGTTGCGGTGGCACGCTCGTCGATAAGCATATCGACGGCTTCCGCCACCTCTGGCGAATACGTAATCAGCACTGATGCAGCATTCTCATCGTGTTCGGCCTGGGAGATCAGGTCGGCGGCGACGTAGAGCGGATCTGCGGTGTCGTCTGCCAGCACCGCGATCTCGGACGGGCCGGCTTCCGCGTCGATGCCCACGACACCGTTGACTACCCGCTTGGCGGCTGCGACGAAAATGTTTCCCGGACCGGTGATCATGTCCACCGGCTCAAGCTGCGCCTCATCGTCGCCGTAGGCGAGCAATGCGACTGCCTGCGCACCGCCGACGGCCCACACCTCATCGACACCGAGCATTGAGCAGGCGGCCAGGATCGTCGGGTGCGGCCACCCGCCGAACTCTGCCTGCGGCGGGCTGCACACCACGAGGGATTCTGCACCCGCCTCCTGGGCCGGGATAACGTTCATGAGCACCGACGACGGGTAGACAGCTTTACCACCCGGGACGTACAGGCCCACGCGCGGGACCGGCAGGAAGACTTCTGTGACAGTCGCACCGGGAGCGACGTCAGTCGACTGCTCCTGCGGCTTCTGCGCAGCGTGGACCGTACGGATCCTCCGAATCGCTTCCTGCACAGCGGCGCGAAGAGAGTCATCGAGATTGTCTGCGGCAGCGGCCATGACATCCGCCGGGACACGCACGGACGCAGGGCGCACACGGTCAAATTGCTCACCGTAGTCCAGAGCCGCTGGCGCACCGCCGGTCTTCACCGCATCAATGATCGGTGTGACAGTGGGCAGGACGGACGCCACATCCATCCCGCCACGCGGCAGGATGCGGCGCAGCTGCGCGCTCGACGGGGTTTGGCCCCGCAGATCAGTCACTTTCAGCATGGGAGAATCTCCTTCAAACCTTGTTGAAGTACATCCTATTCACCCACTTGGACACTCCCCCGTCCGCCTTCGAATGCGGCTGTGCTGACCAGCCCCAGCCAATAAGCCAGACTCGCCATGAACGGCGCAGCACACCACGCGATGCCGGGTTGGAACGCGGGCACCAAAGTGAATGTGTCAGACTCCGCTGCCGCGTGCGGAGGGTTGGCAAGATTAGCTGACCATTGGCCGAGAACGTGCAGCGCCCAGCTAGAAAACAACGCCACGCATGCGGCGAAAACCATGCGGGAAAGGTTGCTTTCCCGCTCCCCCGTCCCGTACGCCACAAGGCCGACAGCCAGCCCGAGGAGAGTAGAAAGGATGACAAACCAACCGAAGGATGCGAATTCGACGCTGTCAGGACTCAACACATGGTTGATCTGAACTCCGCCGTCAACAACCTCGGCAACATAGCCGGGGCGCAGGAACCCCCATATGACACCGATGACGCACCCGAGGATGACCCCGAGTGCGACGACCCCCGCTCCCCAGCGAAGCTTTAGTTGCACACCTTCCACTGGCCGTTCTCACGAGCGAAGCGCTGCACGCCGGACTCGGTCTGGCCGTTGGTGTTCACCGTCACGTTGGCGGAAGCAGTGTCGCCGTTCACACGCACGTCGGAAAGCGATGTCTGCGTCGCCGGGACCGGCGGAATCGGACGACCCTGCGCCTTAGCAGCATCGACTGCGAGCTGCATTTCGCGCTCGGTCTTCTCCAGGCTGGTGCCCTGGCTAGCCAGCTGCTGGTTGGTCTGGTCGACCACCTTCTTGCAGGAGTTGTCCATGATCACGCGGGTCCAGGAAACGAAATCGCCCGGGTTGTAAATGCGGTTCATGGTGTCGGTCATGGCCCGCACGTCAGCCTCGCTTGCGGGCTGCCCGTTCTCGATCGGCTGAATGTCAGGCGTCGGCAGCGTACCGTCCTCGAAGGGGTTGACCACGCCAGCACCCGGGTTCGGAGCGCCCTGTGCCTGAGGATCGTCAGCGTTCTCGCCCTCACCCTCCGGCTTATCCTTGTCGTCCTCTTTCTTTTCATCAGCCAGCGGATCGACCTCCGCGCCAGCGGTGACCTGGTTGGTTTCGGTAGCCACCTCGGACACGACGTCGCTCTGATCCTCGCCGGAGCCGCACGCAGCTAGTGCGAGGGGGGCAACCAAGACGGCGGTAGCGAGGGCGACGGCCTTCTTCGAGTTAGACATGAATCGGAACTCTCCTCTAGGTTTTCGAGAACTGCTCCCGACACTCTAGCAGCGTCAAGCTTCAGTTACTCAATTGTTGCGCAGGGAAGTACCAGTGAAGTAGCTGTGAATATCGGGTGTACCCTTGCGTGTTATGCAGCTGTCCCAGTCCACTATCGCACAAGCGGCGGTGGGCATCCTAGACGAGTACGGCCTTGCTGACGTGTCCATGCGTCGGGTCGCCGCGTCGCTTGACGTCGCGCCTGGAGCCTTGTACTGGCATGTGGACAACAAGCAGGAACTCATTTGCGCGATGGCAGAAATCATTATCGCCCCAGTCCTCGAGCGCACTTATGCCGGGCCGCGTGAAGCTTGCGCCGCCCTGCGCGGAGCTGTTCTCTCCCACCGCGACGGCGCGGACGTGGTCGCCACAGCCGCAGCACTACCCGGCGCGGACATTCACGCGCACCTCCTGGATGCAGTCAAAGCGACGCTCAGCGACGGGCCCTCGGCAGACAGCGAGCGCGCGGCGCTTATCGACGCGACCGCGACCGGGTTGCTCTATCTCACTCTCGGAGCGGCGAACATGCACCAGGCCGGCGTTCAGTTCAACGAAGCTGCCCGCCAAACCTCGGCTGCCACGGCTCCCCGCGGCAGCGTAGAACACGTTGAGCAGGCAATTGACCTTCTGCTCGCGGGCCTCGACGCACAGTGAGCTAGAGCTATTACTATCGAGTCTCATGACAACTCCTAGCGAGAACGCGCAGACCCAAGTTTGGCCTGGATCCTCCTACCCATTGGGCTCCACCTACGACGGTGCGGGCACTAACTTCGCCCTTTTCTCCAACGTCGCCGAGAAGGTTGAGCTGTGCCTGCTCGACCGCGAGGAGAACGAGACGCGTATTCCCCTCGAAGAGGTAGACAACCACGTCTGGCACGCCTACCTTCCTGGCGTCCTGCCGGGACAGCGATACGGCTACCGGGTCCACGGCCCGTGGGACCCTGAAAACGGCAAGCGCTGCGACCCGTCCAAACTGCTCGTCGACCCGTATGCCCGCGCATTCGACGGCGAGTTCGATGGAGATTCTTCCCTGTTCTCCTACGACATTCACGCCGAGGAACCCGGCACCGGCCGCAACGAGGAAGACTCGCTCGGTCACACCATGAAGTCCGTGGTGATCAACCCGTTCTTCGACTGGGGCGACGACCGTTCTCCGCGCATCCCGGATAATGACACTGTCATTTATGAGACCCACGTCAAGGGCATGACGCAGCTGCACCCCGATGTCCCGGAGAACTTGCGAGGCACCTATGCCGGCATGGCGCACCCGAGCGTGATCGCGTACCTCCAAGACTTGGGGGTCACCTCTGTCGAGCTCATGCCCGTCCACCAGTTCCTTCAGGATGACCGCCTGCGGGACTTGGGCCTGCGCAACTACTGGGGCTACAACACCTTCGGCTTCTTCGCGCCGCACCAGGATTACGCCGCCAGCGAGAAGCCGGGCGATGCCGTCGCCGAGTTCAAGGGCATGGTCCGCGCCTACCACGAGGCCGGCATGGAGATCATCCTCGACGTCGTGTACAACCACACCGCCGAGGGCAACCACCTAGGCCCCACCATTGCGTTCCGCGGCATCGACAACGAGGCGTACTACAGGCTTGTCGACGGTGACGCCTTCCACTACATGGACTACACCGGCACCGGTAACTCCCTCAACGTCCGCGACCCGCACTCACTGCAGCTCATCATGGACTCTCTGCGCTACTGGGTCTCCGAGATGCACGTCGACGGCTTCCGTTTCGACCTCGCTTCCACTCTGGCGCGTGAGTTCTCCGACGTAGACCGCTTGGCTACCTTCTTCGACTTGGTCCAGCAGGACCCAGTCGTCTCTCAGGTCAAGCTCATCGCTGAACCGTGGGATGTCGGTGAGAACGGTTACCAGGTGGGCAACTTCCCGCCGCTGTGGAGCGAATGGAACGGTAAGTACCGCGACACCGTCCGCGATTTTTGGCGCGGTGAGCCCTCCACCCTGGGCGAGTTCGCTTCGCGACTCACCGGTTCGTCGGACTTGTACAACCACAACGGCCGCCGCCCGACGGCGTCGATCAACTTCATCACCGCCCACGACGGCTTCACACTCAACGATCTGGTCAGTTACAACGAGAAGCACAACTGGGACAACGGTGAGGAAAACCGCGACGGTGAATCTCACAACCGTTCCTGGAACCACGGTGAAGAAGGCCCCACCGACGATCCGGAGATCCAGGAGCTGCGTTCGCGCCAGCGCCGCAACTTCCTGACCACGTTGTTGCTTTCCCAGGGGACCCCGATGATCGCCCACGGCGACGAGTTCGCCCGCACGCAAAACGGCAACAACAACGTCTACTGCCAAGACAACGAGCTGGCCTGGATGGACTGGAACAGGCTGGACGAGTCGGAGGAACTGCACGACTTCACCCGCCGTTTGATCAGCATCCGTAAAGAGCACCCTGTCTTCCGCCGTCGCCGCTTCCTGGCCGGCGGTCCGCTGGGCATGGACGCTCAGGACCGCGACATTGCGTGGCTGGCTCCCGACGGTCAGATGATGACCAATGATGACTGGGGCTTCGCCTTTGGCAAGGCCCTGCAGGTCTACTTCAACGGCAACATGATTGCTGAGCCTGATTCCCGTGGCCAGCAAGTCGTGGACGATTCCTTCGTGTTGATGTTCAACGCCTACCACGAGGACATCGAATTCACCCTGCCGCCGAAGAACATGGGCGCGAAGTGGGAAGTCCTCATCGACACCACTGAGCCGCTCGGGTACCCGGCGGAGAAGGAGGAGATTGAGGCGCAAGGTACCGCGAACGTTCCGGCACGCTCCACCCTCGTCCTGCGGCAGATCGAGCCGCCGGTCTTCGAGGACGGCGACGATGAGGCAGAGCAGGACGCAGCGGAAGAGGGCGCTGTTGTTGGTGGCGGTTCGACCCGGGTGAACCCCGAGTCATGATCTCAGCTCTCGGCACGCGCGTCGTCGTCACCGGCGCTGCTGCGGAAATTCACCCGGAGGAGTTAGAGGCCGCGCTTCGTGGCTCGTCGGAACCGACGGTGATCAACCTCGACGACATCACGAACACCGAGGTTCGCTCCGGGGACTCGTGGGATGAAAGCACGGTCGCGATCGAATCCGGCGGTGAAACCGTCACGGTGCGCTTTGCCCCCGGAGATACGGAAGGCCCGCAGCAGCTGTGTGCGTTGCTGACCGGGGAGTCCGTCAACGTCGACACCATCACCGGTTTCTCCTTTGTTGCCGTGGCTGTGCACACCGCCAGCCAGGACTGGGGCTCTGTGGACCGAGTGGACCTCGCCCGCGTCACCGACGGCGAGGTCACCGAGCGATTCAGCCTCGAACCACCGACGAAGGAGGCGTTAGCTGACTTCATTGGCGATAGCCCCCTCGTCGGCTACAACGGATACTTCGACGCATCTGCCCTGCACTATGCAGGCCTTGTTTCCGATCTCACCTTCGCGTGTGTGCTCACGCAGGCTCGCGCAGCTGAACTTGACGTGCCCAACCACAAGCTGGACACCCTCGCCGACTTCTTCGGAGTGGACGCCGACCCGGCATCGGTGATGAATGCTCTCGCCCGGCACGCCAAGCACACTGGCTCTCTGGAAGACTTCGTCCACGCAAGCGGCTTCGCCATGGGCACTGTCAGCGCTGACCGCGTTATTCCTGTGTTGCGCGACTTCTCCGGTGCAGCCTCGAGCATCCAGAAGGCCAGCAAGGCTGAGAAAGACACCCCGAAAAAAGAGCAGCAGGGCAACAACAGGGGTCCCGCGCCGTGGCAATCTGTGGCTACCCCGGACACCATCCCGGATCCGGCAGTCGATGCGGACCCGAACTCGCCCCTGTACGGGCAAAACGTCACCCTCACCGGAGAGTTCGATCCTTTCGATAAAGGACAGCTCTGGGATGGCATCGCCAACCAGGGCGGCCAAGTAGGAAAGAACGTGACCAAGAAGACAACCATCCTGGTCACCGGCGAGTGGGCCACCATGACGTCAAAGGAAAAAAGGGCCCGGGAATTGATGGATAAAGGCCAAGACATTGACATTTGGCCAGCAGAGAAGCTACTCAACGTGCTCGGTCTCGACGAGGAACCTCCCTTCTAGCCTTTTCCGTCCGGCACCGGGAACCAGACGGGGCGGTGGCGCAGTCTAACTAGGGCATGACCACCACATGCTCTACCGATCTGCTTCCTGTCACCGGGTTCGTCGCGTTGCCGGTGCGGGCGGAAGTCGTCGAAAAGCGACCCTGGGGCGAGCGCGGGGACTCGCCCGCGTATCTCAACCTCTCCCCCAACGTCGTGGCAGTGCTCATCTCCGAAACCGGGCACTTACTGTCCCAGATTGACCTGTGGGACAGGGGCCTCAGCGTGAAACAGGCGTGGGATTCTGCCGCCTACACCTTGTTGGAGCGCCAGAATTCTCACCGCGTCGAGTTCCAGGTACGCAACGCTTCATGCGCACTCGGCACTACTGCGCCACGCGGATTCGAAATCGCCCCCTTTGATGTGCCTGCAGTGGCGTGGCTGTCGCACCCGAAAACGTTTCAAATGCTGCACCAGCACTTTCTCGAAGTGCTCGTTCCGAAAACCGGACTCGTGTACGTCACCCGCGACCAGCGCGACCTGTTCGTGCTGGACACCACAATCGAGGCTGCTGCGAAGGCTGTACCGCAGGCGACCGTCATGACGTACTCCCTTGGTTTCCCTGTCGTGACTAGGGTGTGAGGGGTACCCACCATTTAAGGAGCGAAGCATGCACCGCCCGATTACGTCCACTTACCGTCTGCAGTTGCGGGGGACGCAGGCTGATCCGTCGGGCCGCGGCTTCGGTTTCGCGGACGCGGAAGCCCAGGTCCCCTACCTGAAATCGCTGGGCATTTCCCACCTGTACCTCTCTCCCGTGTTCACTTCGTACCCGGAGTCGAACCACAACTATGACGTCACCGACCCAACGGTGGTCAACCCAGAGCTCGGAGGTTTGGAGGGATTACGAGCGCTGGCTCATACGGCACACGAAGCGGGACTGGGTCTGATCCTGGACATCGTGCCCAACCACCTGGGTGTGGAGACACCGCAGAAGAACAAGTGGTGGTGGGATGTGCTCAAGAACGGCCAAGACTCGGAGTACGAGTCCTACTTCGACATCGACTGGCACGAAGACAATGGCGCTGGCGGCAAACTGGGGCTCCCGGTGCTGGGGCAGCCTGGCGACGAAGACAAGTTCGAGCTGACGCTTCTCGACGAGATCGATGAGCCGGTCCTGAAGTATTACGAGAACTACTTCCCGCTCAGGCCTGGGTCCTTCGAGTCGCTTGACGACGATCCGCGTGAAGTCTACGAACGCCAGAGCTACCGGCTGATGTACTGGCGCGACGGTGTCATTTCCTACCGCCGTTTCTTCTCCGTCAACGGGCTGGCCGGTATCCGCCAGGAAGATCCGCTCGTTTTCGAGCACACGCACCGGGTGCTGCGTCAGCTCATTGCTGAAGATCTCATCGACGGCATTCGCGTCGACCACCCGGACGGTCTGGCCGATCCGTTCACGTATCTCAACCGACTTCGTGACCTCATTGGGGATGACCGCTGGCTGGTCGCAGAGAAAATCCTCGGAGTCACCGAGCCGCTCGATCCACGCCTGGCGGTCGATGGCACGACCGGCTACGACGCGTTGCGCGAACTCGACGGGATCTTCATCAACCGCGAAGCCGAAGACTCCATGAGCATGCTGTCTTTGCGCCAGTCCGGGTCTACCTGGGATGAGCCCGCCATCGAGGCCGCAGAGCACCAGCTCAAGCGCGACGTCGCCGAGTCCGAGCTCGCCGCAGAGATCCGCCGTCTGACACGCGCCATCCGCCGCGACAACTTCTCCACCGCCGGCTCCAATGTCTCTGAAGAAGACTTGACCAAGACGGTGATCGACCTCATTGCTGCCATGCCGGTGTACCGCGCTGACTACATCTCGCTGTCACGTCAGACTTCTACTGTCGTGGCCGACATGGTGCGCCGTTTCCCGTCCCGGCGCGCTGCCCTTGACCTGATCTCCGCGGCGTTGCTGGCCAACGGTGAGGCGAAGACGCGTTTCGCGCAGGTCTGTGGTGCCGTCATGGCCAAGGGTGTGGAGGACACGCTGTTCTACCGCGCCTGCCGCCTTGTCGCCTTGCAGGAAGTGGGCGGGGCACCTGGACGGTTCGGTGTCTCGGCGGCTGAATTCCACCTGCTCCAGCAAGAGCGCAATAACTTGTGGCCGCACGCCATGACGGCGCTGACCACCCATGACACGAAGCGCAGCGAGGACACCCGCGCGCGGATCATTGAGCTGACAGAACGCCCGAAGACATTCGCTGAACTCATCGCGCAAGTCACGGCGCTCGTTCCCGCACCAGATCAGGCCACCGCGCACTTCCTGATCCAGAACATTATCGGGGTGTGGCCGGCTGACGGGATCACCGAGGATGTTCAGCAGCGCCTGCGCGATTATGCCGTCAAGGCGGTGCGCGAGGCGGGTGTGCATACCTCCTGGTTCGACAACGCCCACGACTTCGAAAAGGCCATCACCGACTGGGTCGACGCTGTCGTGGAGGGGCCGGCAAGTGGCATGATCACCGACTTTGTCAAGGAAATCCATCAGGGTGCTGTCCAGGTCTCCCTCGGCAGGAAGCTGCTTCAACTCGTGGGGCCGGGTATCCCGGACACCTACCAGGGCCAGGAGTTCATCGACCTATCCCTGGTGGATCCGGATAACCGCCGCTTTGTTGATTACGTCAACCGCGAACAAACGCTCTCCCAGTTCAAGGAGAGCGAGGACCACTACGCAGATCTCTGCTTCGCCCGCGATAATGCTGACGGCACTGGCCTCTACCCGCACCTAGAAGACGTGGCGGACCGCGCGAAGCAGGCAGTTGTCCACGAAGGCGCGATGCTGCGCCGCCAGTACCCGGACATCTTCCTGGGTGGTGACTATCAGGCAGTCTTCGCTGTCGGCGAGGCCGATAACCATGTTGTGGGGATCGCGCGCGGAGCAGATTCGGCCAGCCTCTCCGTGATCGGCTTGGCTGTGCGCCGGCCCCTTATTCTCGAAGACAGTGGCGGATGGGGCGACACCACCGTCACCCTCCCCGAGGGACAGTGGACAGACCGCCTCACCGGGAGAACCTACGAGGGCACGATCCCGTGCGCAGAGCTTCTCGACGTTCTGCCCACCGCACTTTTAGTCAGCCACCACCTCGACTCCGCCCGCTGGGACAGCTAGGCGGAAAATGGCTAGGCGAAGATGAGCACGAGGGTCACCACGATGGTGACTACGATCACGGCCAGGATCAGCTGGGTGGTGTAGGAGACCTTCACGGGCGACAGGCCTTGCTTCCAGAACTCGTAGTTCTCGCCGTAGGGGTCGTCCTTCTTCGCGTTGTTCGCCGCCGGGGCCGGCGGGCCGTAGTTCGGCTGGGGCCGGTTCGGTGGTGGATCTGGCAAGAATGCGTCGCCAGAGAAGGTGGCACTCGGCTCCGGGTAGGTGTTTAGGTCAGCCACTGGCGTTCTCCGATCGCTTCGCGGATGCTCAGTTCGAACTGCTCGGGGGTCATGTCGACGTTGTTCGCTTCTTGGTGGACATCAATCCACTTATTGAACAGTTCGGGGATGGTCGCTTCCGGTGCAGGGCTCTGCATCGCGAAATCCAGGGCATGCAGGATGCGCATTAGTCCGGTGCGGTTGAATCCGATCCAGTTCACTTCCCCGTCCACGGCTTTGAGGGTAAGTGTCAACTCTTCAGCCGGCCCGTACGGGCGGCCGCAGAACCCGGTGAGCCATGCGTGGTCGATCACTGTCACTTGGCCCGGTGCAGTGCCCAGGAACAGCCGCGAGGAGGTGCACACGCACGCCGACGTGAACCCGGGAGCACTCGTGAGTGCAACCTCCAGGATTTCCTCTCCAGGACCGAGCACCTGCATGACGTCGTTCACGACGGCCGGTGCGATTTGGGTGTCGCCGCAGCGCTCTAAAGCTTTACGCGCAAACTCGTTCTCATTCACCACATACGGCAGGTTATCATGTGCGTTGCGTGAAAATGGACTTAGAATCTATGCAGCGAAATCTGAGTGAGCTGAGGTTTGAGTCCGCTGTTTGAGGAAGGAATCCCCCGATGACCGCCATCACTGCTGCACGGTTTGAACGCCCCCGCGCTAAGGCTGAGGATGTTGCCGTTGACCTGTGGGAATGGAGCACCCCGCAGCCGGACCGTCAGACAGTGCTGGAAGCCTCCTTCGCGCTGCCGTACCGGGTCGGGCATGACCGGCCCGTGGACACTCCCACGGTGCCCGTGAAGAAGGACCGCGTGCAGTACAAGCGCATGCTCGAGCAGTGGTGGGGTATCACTTCCGCCGAGGAAACTCGTCAGATGACGGAGAGGCTCATCGCCGGTGACGTGCACACAGCCTCGTCAGATGCGGTGCTGCACACCGCCGAGATGCTCACGGGCGAGTTCGCACCGCAGGAATGGCGTTCGCAGGATTTCGCCGAGCGCCGCCGCACAATGGAGATCTTCCTGGAGCACCTGGCTATCTCCAACTGGATGGATCCGAAGCAGCTCTGGACAGACTTCGACCACTGGCTCGCAGTGCGCACCCACCCGTCGTTTGCGAACGTCAATGCGCCGTCGGCCCCGGCAACGACCCGCGCCTGGGACATCATGCGCGTGGAGATGACTGCTGCGACGGCCGCCCTCGTCGGGATCATCACCCCGGAGGAGTACTCCAGCTACGCCGCCCGCGCCGTCGCTGAGCTACAGAAGCACTTCATGTCCTGGGCGGATGCCGCCGCGAGCTTCTGGTGGGGCCGCGCGATTTGGTCAGCTGACACCATCCGCGACAACGCGGACGATATGCAGGGTGAACTCCAGGTGTTTGACCACATTCTCACGGAGGCGTTGACTGACCCGAACTCCCCTTGGCGGCGCTTCCCGCTCCACTCTTAGCCGCTCCTGCCGCGCAGTTTGTCCAGCTCGCGGCGTTCTTTCTTCGTCGGCCGGCCAGCGCCGCGGTCACGCTTCGGCATGGAGTAGAAGTACTCCTTCGGCGGTGGCGGCGGAGAGTGGTCGATGTAGCACTGCCGCGCAATGGGTGCGCCGACGCGTTTCCGCGGCGTGTCGACGACTTCGTAATCCAGGTCGCGGTAATCCTTCCAGGCTTTGACGCGGTCCCCCGGCACAACTTGAGCTGAGGGTTTGACCGCATTGCCGTTGAGTTTCACGTGCCCGGCGCGCACAGCGTTCGCGGCCTCTGTGCGGGTTTTATACATGCGCACCGCCCACACCCACACGTCGATGCGGACGGCGGATCCGTCTGGCACTAGTACTGGTCCCGGTGGTTGATGATCTTCTGAACCTTGCTGTAGTTGACCATTCCGCCGACAACGGCAACTACGAAACCGAGCACGATAAGCGACCACGTTTGGGTCAGAAGTGCCAGTGCGACACCGCCCACAACACCTCCGCCGACCCACAACGCGCCATTGCGGGAATAGCGGCGCACGGCCTGCTTGCGTGCTTCGATCGGGTTATTCGGGCGGGGCTGGATCGTCATGGGGTTCAGTCTAACGCACGCTCCACCCACGTCTGCCCCACCGTGCGTGCTTCGCTCGTGCCCTGAGTCAGAGCCGCCAGCAGCTCGTTCAACTCCTCCACACCACCCGGCGCAACGGCGAGGGTGTAGGCGGCCTGAGCGCCGTATTCGACATCGACCACGTCCACTCCTGCAGCACGCAGGTCCGCCTCCACTCTGCCTGCGTCAGCATGCGGCAAGTCGACGCGGGTGAGTTCGCGCATTCGTTTTTCGACGGGTTCCACCAGCTCCAGCGCCTGCGACACCGATTCCGAGTACGCGTGGACGAGACCTCCCGCGCCGAGCTTCACGCCGCCGAAATAGCGGGTGACCACAGCGACCGCACAGCGCAGCCCCGACCCGCGCAGCGCGTCGAGCATTGGTTTGCCAGCTGTGCCGGACGGTTCGCCGTCGTCGGAAGAACGCTCGATGCGTCCTTCCGGGTCCGCGATGAAGGCGGTGCAGTGGTGCCGCGCGTCGGGGAACTCGGCGCGGGCACGCGCGATCACGTCGCGGGCTTCCTCCTCGGATTCAGCGCGGGCGATCCAGGTGATGAAGCGAGATTTCTTGATCACTATCTCGTTGACCACCGGGTCGCCTGGCGGAGGAAGGGTGAATGTCGTCAGCATGAGTTTCAGATATTACTTAGTGTGGGAGACATGAGGTTTGAAGTCTGGGCCCCGCACGCGCACGATGTTCGTCTCATCGTCGACGACACCGAGCACGATATGCGCCGCGATGACAGCCGCCGCGGGTGGTGGACCAGCGATGTCGAGCAGGTTCCTGGCCAGCGCTACGGCTTCACGCTTTTCGACGGCAACGACTGGTCCAAACCCCTCCCCGATCCGCGCTCCCGGCGCCAGCCGGACGGCATTCACGGACTCTCG
This sequence comes from Corynebacterium sp. CCUG 71335, assembly GCF_024454075.1. Taxonomy (NCBI): domain Bacteria; kingdom Bacillati; phylum Actinomycetota; class Actinomycetes; order Mycobacteriales; family Corynebacteriaceae; genus Corynebacterium; species Corynebacterium sp. CCUG 71335. Next base: position 100,389 of record NZ_JAGPYY010000006.1, on the reverse strand, counting down.
GAAGTCGTCAGTACAGACTTCCCGTGGACCGACGACCACTGGGTCAACTACGAGTTGCAGGGCCAAGTCATCTACGAGCTTCACGTGGGCACGTTCACGCCGGAGGGAACGTTCGATGCGATCGTCGATAAGCTTGATTACCTCGTTGAACTCGGTGTGACCACGATTGAACTCATGCCTGTCCAGCCGTTCGGCGGCGAGCGCAACTGGGGGTATGACGGTGTCGACTGGTTTGCAGTTCAGGAGTCCTACGGCGGACCGGAGGGCCTGAAGCGGCTTGTCGATGCTGCCCACCACCGTGGCGTGGGCGTCTTCCTCGACGTGGTGTACAACCACTTCGGCCCCGACGGCAACTACAACGGCATGTTCGGCCCCTACACCACCGCCGGCTCGACAGGCTGGGGCGATGTGGTCAACCTCTCCGGGGCCAACTCGGACGAGGTGCGCGCCTACGTGCTTGATTCTGTCCGGCAGTGGCTCGACGAGTTCCACATCGACGGGCTGCGACTCGACGCCGTGCACTCCTACGACGACCGCGCAGCGTACTCCATCATGGAGGAGATCAACATGCTCGCCGACGAGATCGAGGTGAAGAACGGCCCGAACCCGATCATCATCGCAGAGAGCGACTTGAATGATCCGCGCATCATCGCCGACTACGCCCACGGCGGGTACGGGCTGGACGCGCAGTGGCTTGACGACGTCCACCACGCCCTCCACACCGTCATCACCGGCGAAAACATCGCTTACTACGAGGACTTCGGAACGGTGGAAATCCTCGCCGACAGCCTCCGCCACGGCTACCGCTTCCGCAGAGACTGGTCCAACTTCCGCGGACGCACGCACGGGCGCGCACTGAACCTAGAGCAGATCGCCCCGTGGAAGCTGATCACCTACACCACCACGCACGACCAGGTAGGCAACCGCGCAGCGGGCGACCGGCCGTCGCAAAACCTGACGATGGCGCAGCACGCGTTGAAGGCGGCAGTGATCTTCTTCAGCCCGTTCACACCGATGATCTTCATGGGCGAGGAGTTCTTCGCCCAAACCCCGTTCCCTTTCTTCGTCTCCCACACTGACGAGGACTTGCAGCGGCTCACCCGCGAAGGCCGCGCGCACGAATTCGCCCGCTACGGCTGGAACTTCGACCATGTGCCCGACCCGGTCGACCCCGAGACCTTCGAGTCGGCGAAACTCGACTGGAACTTCGCCGGCGACAACGTGAAGATGTACGAAACCTACAAGGATCTGCTCACGCTGCGCCGCCGGCTCGGACTGGCCAAAGACGACCTGCGCGAGCTCCGGGTCGATCACGGAGCAGACGGCGAGAAGTGGTTGACCATGGGGTACGACGACGTCTTCCTCGCCGCCAACTTTTCCGACGAGGAGGTCACAGTGCCCGCGGGTGGTGAGTTGGTGTACTCGTACGGCTCGCCGCGCGTCGATAAGCAGCAGACCGTGCTGGGCGCATGGGAGTTCGCGATCATCGCACGCTAGCCCCGCGCTGACTCGCGCTAACCGGTGACGATGAATTCGTACTCCGGTGTGCCCGGCATGAGGCGCTGACAGTCGAAGGAGGCATCCTCCATGCGCGCAAGCAGCGGATCGAGATCCGTCGCGCGAGCCAGTTCGATGCCGACGAGCGCGGCACCGGTCTCCCGGTTGTTCTTCTTCAGGTATTCGAACAGCGAAATATCGTCGTCCGGGCCCAGCACATCGTTGAGGAAACGGCGTAGCTGGCCCGGCTCCTGAGCAAAGTTGACCAGGAAGTAGTGCTTCAACCCGCGGTGGACTAGGGAGCGCTCCATGATCTCCGCGTACCGCAGCACGTCATTGTTGCCGCCGGAGATGACGCAGACGACCGTGCTGCCTGGTGCGAGCTTGACCTCATCGAGCGCGGTGACCGACAGCGCGCCCGCAGGCTCCGCGATGATGCCCTCGTTCTGGTACAGGTCCAGCATGTTCGTGCACACAGCGCCTTCATCGACGTCGACGATGTGAATGCGTCCCTGGTTTTCTTCGATGATGCGGTAGTTGACGTCGCCGATGCGCTTGACCGCGGCCCCATCGACGAACGGATCAATCGCCTCGAGCGTGACCGGCCCGCCCGCGTTCATCGCGGCTGCCAGGGACGCTGCCCCTGCCGGCTCAGTTCCGATGATGGCCGTGCGTGGCGACATGTCGGCGAGGTAGGCGGCGATTCCTCCGATCAGACCTCCACCGCCAACGGGGACGAAGATGGAGTCGAGCGATTTGCCGAAACCGGTCAGCTGCGTGAGCACTTCTGCCGCAACGGTGCCCTGACCGATGACGGTGTCACGCGCGTTGAAAGGCTCCACGAGGGTGGCACCGCGTTCTTCCGCATCTCGGCGCGCTGCTTCCGCGGCTTCGTCGAAGTTGTTGCCCACGAGCACCAGTTCCACGCTGTCCCCGCCGTGGACCATGATCCGGTCGCGTTTCTGCTTCGGGGTCCGCTTGGGCACGAAAATCTTTCCGTCAATGCCCATCGCCCGGCACGCGTACGCCACCCCTTGCGCATGATTGCCTGCCGACGCTGCGACGACCCCAGCCGCTTTCTCCTCATCGCTCAAGTTGGAAATGTTGTAATAGGCGCCGCGGATCTTGTACGACCGCACGTCCTGGAGGTCTTCCCGCTTCAGGTACACCTCCACCCCGTGCTGCTGCGACAGACGCGGGCAGTACTGCAACGGGGTGGGCGCAATGACGCTGGAAATTCCAGCCTGCGCACCCTGGATATCGGCAGCGTGCACGGGCGTGAAATCAGGCGCGGAAGTCATAGAAGATCATCTTAGACCCCTTGGATTTTGCCCGGAAAGCGACTAAACTTCTTCGCGGTTTCTAATCCACTTACTGCACATTGCATGTACGTTCCACGCGTACTTTTTGAAGGAGTCTTTCCCCGTGAAGAAGCGCACTGGCCTGGTCGCCGCCGCCCTGTCTACCACCCTGATCTTCAGTTCCGTCACTCCCGCTTTTGCTGCGGAGGATAAAGTCGCAGAGCAGCAGACCAGGGTGAACACCGAGGAGTCCACCGACGGCAAGAAGGAAGAAAAAACCGAAGATAAGGACCCTTGGGATAAGAACGGTGCATCCAGTGAGGGGCCATGGGAGGGCAGCTTCCCCGAGGGCTCTTCCGGCCTGAACCGCCTCGAGGCGTACTTGAATTCCAACCACTTCGAGTCCATCTCCACCATCGTCGCAGCTCTCGCAGGCGTGGTCACGGTGGCGACCCAGCTCGCCGCACTGATCATCCAGATCAACCCGGCTGCCAAGGCGCAGTTCGAGGCTCTGTTCAAGAAGTAGAAACATGCTGGATAGTTAGATGAGCTAGTTATCCAGAGCACTAAAGCTGGCGAGCAGATGCGCTCGCCAGCTTTTTCTATCCCAGGACTCCGGCACCCATGGCGGCCTTCAGGTCACCCATGAGGCTGCCGGATCGTTCCACTCTCAGGTGGTCTCCCAAGATCATGAGCTGGGATTGGTCGCCGTTGACCAGGTTCAAGTAAACATCCGAGTCACCCGGGTTATTCGACAGAACCTGCTTGAGCTTGCGGATGTTGTCCATCGTGCACTGCTCAGTCTTCAGAGTCAGGCGCAGCGGCAAACCCGCACCGTTGCCGGGTCCGAGTTCCGGTACCTTCACGTCGTCGCCGAATAGGCTCATCCGGTCGTCGCGGATGGACACGTGCGCCTTGACCAGAATGATGTTGTCTTCCACGATCTGCGGCGCCACCAGCGCGTACACCTTGTTGAACAGTAGCACTTCGACCTGCGCACCGTGGTGGTCCTCGAGGGTGACGATGGCCCATGGGGAACCGTCCTTTTTCGAGTACCGCCGATCCACGCCGGAAATAATGCCGCCGATGGTCACTTCATCACCGTGGCGCATCTCTCCTTCTAGGATCTTCGGCAGCGGAGTGTCGGTCTGGGCGTCAATGGCTTCCTCGAAACCGTCGAGCGGGTGGCCCGAGACGTACAAACCAAGCATCTCGCGCTCGAGCGCGAGCTTGTGCTTCTTCTCCCACTCGTCGTCAGGCACCTCAATGGAGAACGCGTTCGATGCCTCCTGCTCCCCACCGAAGGTAGAGAACAGGTCGAACTGCCCCTTGTCTGCGGCTTTCTTGGTGGTCAGCACGGAGTCGACGGCGTCGTCAGACACCAGCAACAGACCCTTGCGCGGGTGGCCGAGGGAGTCGAACGCGCCCGCCTTGATCAGCGACTCAGTGATGCGCTTGTTGCACGGCAGCAGATCGACCTTGTCCAGGTAATCGGAGAAGTTCGTGAAGGCGCCCTTGGTGCGGCGGGACTCCATGATGGACTCCACCACTTCTGCACCGACATTGCGGATCGCGGCAAGGCCGTAACGGATGTCCTTGTCCACAGCCATGAAAGTCTCTTCAGACTCATTAATGTCCGGCGGGAGCACCGAGATGCCCAGGTGCCTGCAGTCAGCCAGGTAGATCGCGGACTTGTCCTTCTTGTCACCGACGGAGGTCAGCAGAGCGGCCATGTATTCCGCGGCGTAGTTCGCCTTCAGGTAGGCCGTCCAGTAAGACACGAGCGCGTAACCAGCGGCGTGGGACTTGTTGAACGCGTAGGACGCGAACGGCTCGATCGTGCCCCACAGAGCGTCGACAGCAGCCTTAGAGTAACCGTTGTCGAACATGCCCTGGGAAAACTTCTCGTATTCCTGGGCGAGCACCTCGGGCTTCTTCTTACCCATCGCCTTACGGAAGCCGTCTGCTTGGCCGGCGGTGTAGTTGGCCACCTTCTGGGAGATGTTCATGATCTGCTCTTGGTAAACGATCAGACCGTACGTCTCGTCGAGAATCTCCTTGAGCGGCTCCTCCAGCTCCGGGTGGATCGGAGTGATCGGCTTGCGGCCGTTCTTGCGGTCCGCGTAATCCCAGTGCGCGTTCACACCCATCGGGCCGGGACGGTAGAGCGCCAACGAGGCGACAATATCGTTGAAGCCGGTCGGCTTCATGCGCTTGAGCAGCTCCTGCATGCCGCCGCCGTCGAGCTGGAACACACCGAGTGTGTCACCACGGGACAGCAGCTCGTAGACCGCTTCATTGTCCGTGTCCAATGCCTCAAGATCAATGGTCTCGCCGCGGTTCTTCTCAATGTTCTCGATGGCGTCACCGATCACCGTGAGGTTACGCAGCCCCAGGAAATCCATCTTCAGCAGACCGATGGCCTCACACGCGGGGTAGTCCCAACCGGTGATCAGTGCGCCGTCGGCAGGCCTCTTCCACATCGGGATGTGGTCCATAAGCGGCACCGACGCCATAATCACGGCACACGCGTGCACGCCCGCTTGCCTGACGACGCCTTCCAGACCCCGCGCCGTCTCATAAATCTTCGCCACGTCTGGGTCGGTCTCAATCATCGAGCGGACTTCAGTGGCCTCGGAGTAGCGGTCGTGCTCCGGGTCGGTAATACCAGACAGCGGGATGTCCTTCGCCATGATCGCCGGTGGGAGTGCAGCGTTGATCCGGTCGGCTTTCTGGAAACCTTCCTGGCCAAAGTTGACCTTGGCGGAGTCCTTGATCGCCTGCTTCGTCTTCACGGTGCCGAAGGTGATCACCTGGGCGATCTTGTCCTCGCCCCAGTTCTCTGCTGCATAGGTGAGCATCTCGCCGCGGCGGCGGTCGTCGAAGTCAATATCGATATCGGGTGCGGACGGACGCTCGGGGTTCAAGAAACGCTCGAAGAGCAGGCCGTGCTCCATCGGATCGATATTGGTGATGGTCAGCGCGTACGCGACCAGGGCACCTGCTGCGGAACCACGGCCCGGACCAACGCGGATACCGATGGAACGGGCGTGCTTGATCAGCTCAGCGACGATCAGGAAGTAGGACGGGTAGCCCTTCATGTCGATGACGTCGATCTCGTAGTCGGCGCGGGTGCGGTAGTCCTCCGGCACCTCCTTGCCCTCGAACCGCTCATCCAGGCCGCGGTGCACTTCCTTGCGCAGCCACGTCGTCGGGGTCTCCCCCTCCGGCACGGTGGCAATCGGCATGCGGTCGTGCGGGTGCTCCTCCCACAACTCGCCGTAGTCACCGACGCGCTCAGCGACCCAGAGAGTGTTGTCGCAACCGTCGGGCACCATGTCGTCCCAATCGTTGCGCATCTGCTCGGCGGACTTGATGTAGTAGCCGGTGCCGTCGAACTTGAACCGGTCCGGGTCCAGCAGCGTCTTACCAGTCTGGACACACAGCATCGCCTCGTGGGCGGGTGCCTGGGATTCCAGCACGTAGTGGCAGTCGTTGGTAACCAACGGCGGCAGGTCTAGAGCTTCGCCGATGCGCAGCAAATCCTCACGGACGCGGCGTTCAATGGTCAGACCGTGGTCCATGAGCTCGAGGAAGTAGTTGTCCTTGCCGTAGATGTCCTGCCACATCGCAGCGGCCTCGAGTGCCTGGTCGTACTGGCCCAATCGCAGGCGCGTTTGCACATCACCGGACGGGCACCCCGTCGTGGCGATAATGCCGTCGGCATGCTCGGCGATGAGCTCCGCATCCATACGCGGCCACTTACCTAGCTGACCTTCGTAAGATGCCAGCGAGCTCAAGCGGAACAGGTTGCGCAACCCTGTCGCGTTCTCCGCCAACATGGTCTGGTGCAGGTACGCACCGGAGGCGGAAACGTCATCGCCCTTCTGGTCCGGAGTGCCCCACAGCACGCGCTTCTTATTGAAGCGCGACTCGGGTGCCATGTAGGCCTCGATACCAATGATGGGCTTGATGCCCGCGTCTGTCATCCGGCGGTAAAACGCATTCGACCCGAACATGTTGCCGTGGTCGGTCATGCCGACTGCGGGCATGCCCTGGCGGGAGACCTCCTCCGCCAGCAGATCCACCTTGGCCATGCCGTCGAGCATGGAGAACTCGGTGTGGTTGTGCAGGTGGACAAAGGAGGATTTTTTGGCCATGAGGAGAGTCTACTCGTAGCGCAAAGCGTCGATCGGTTGCATCTTGGCAGCCTTGTTTGCCGGGTAGAAACCGAAGAAGACGCCGATACCCATTGAGAACAACAGCGAGAACACCACTGCCCCGATCGGTGGGAATGCCACCGGGCCGTAGGAGTCACCTTCAATGAAGCCGAGCAAGCCGCTCGACAACACGCCGATGAGGCCGCCGAGTAGCACGCCAATGATTCCACCGAGCAGACACACCATGACTGCCTCAACGATGAACTGGGTGCGGATGTCGCGGCGGGTCGCGCCGAGCGCCTTACGCACACCGATTTCCCGGGTGCGTTCGGTGACGGTGATGAGCATGACGTTCATCACGCCGATGCCGCCGACGAGCAGAGAAATACCACCGATGGACGCGATCACCGTGCTAATGGCGCCGAAGATGGCCGTGAATCCCTCGAGGGACGACTCCATGTCGATGACTTGCGCTTCGGCGTTGTCGTTGTGCGCGTACTGGCGGTCCATGTAGCTTTGCAGTTCGTTACGGAACTCAGCCGGGTCCTCATCACCCGTCGTCTGCACGATGAACATGTTGACGCTGTCAATGGGTTCGGCGATCCGCTCGAGCGAGCTCAACGGGATATAGATCTGGCCATAGGCCTGCATCTGACCGAAGCTATCGGCACTTTCTTCCTCGGCTTCGGCGACACCGATCACGGTGAACACCCCGGTGGAATCGCCTTCGATATCGATGCGCTCACCGAGGGCGGCGGCTGCGTCGCCGTCAAAGAATGCGTCGACAAGCTCCTGCGAAATCACCGCGACGGGACGCTCGGTATCAATGTCCTGTTGGGTCACTCCCCGACCGAATTCAACGTTGATGGCGCGAACGCCCAAGGAATCCGCAAGCACCGGATTGATATCGGCAGACGCTGTCTTCTCACCGTATTTCGTCTCCGCAGGAACCATCTCGGAGATATCCGTTCCGATGACCCGCTCACCGAAATGCTCCCGGATCTCGCCGAGATCGTCGATAGAGACCATGTCGGACTCATCATCGACCGGCATGTCCATGCCGCCGGAGAACTCATCTTCCGGCATCGCTTCTTCTTCGTCTGGAGTTTGGGCGATCATCACCACGTGCCGGGACGCGCCGATGTCTTCCAGACCACTCATCACCTGGTTCTGCAGGCCGCGGCCGAGCGTCATGATGATGATCACGGCCATGATGCCGATGATGATGCCCAGCAGGGTCAAAATGGAGCGCAGTTTATTCGTGCGCAGGCTACTTGTGGCCAGGTTGATTGATTCACGCAGCTCCATGGGCACCTCCTGCGCGCACATCTACAACGTGGCCGTCCTTCATTTCCACAATCCGCTGCGTTTCTTCAACCAGGTCTGGGTTGTGGGTGATGAAGACGATGGCTTTGCCGTAGTCCTGATTGAGACGGTGGAAAAGATCCATGACCATGCGTCCGGTTTGGGAGTCCAGGGCGCCCGTCGGTTCGTCCGCAAGCAGCAGATCCGGGTCGTTCGCCAGACTGCGGGCAATAGCCACGCGCTGCTTCTGACCACCGGAAAGCTCATTCGGTTCATGCGTGAGGCGGTCACCCATGCCGACAATCTCGAGCAGCTCTGCGGCGCGTTCTTCGCGCTCACGCTTGCCGACGCCCGCGTACATCATCGGCATCGCAACGTTTTGCAGCGCATTGATGCGGCCGATCAAATTGAAGTTCTGAAAGATGAAGCCGATGTTTTGGGAGCGGTACGTCGCCAGTTCCGTGTCGTTTTTCTGGAAGACATCTTCACCGTTGAAGGCGTAACCGCCGTGGGTGGGCTTATCCAGCATGCCGATGAGGTTCATCAGGGTCGATTTACCGCAACCGGACGGGCCCACAATGGAGACGAACTCACCCTGTTTGGTGTCGAAGTCGATGCTGTGAAGCACCGTGAGCTCGGTGTCTTTGCCTTCGTTGTACTTCTTGATGATGCCGCGCATGAAAATGAGCTGGTCAGGATCAATCTTGACCAGCTGCGGCTGGTCAGCTGCGGGAGTTTCCGTCACGGTGGTTACTCCTGCGCGGACTTATCGGCGGGTTTGTCACCGGACTTGTCAGCGGATGTGTCATCGGCGATGGTCACTTCTTCACCGATGCGATCGCGATAATCATCCGGCCAGGCGATGACCGTGTCGCCCTCTTTCAGGTCTCCACCGGTGACAGCGATGTCGGTGTCGTTCTTCACCCCAGTTTCCACGGTGCGCTCTTCGATCTTGCCCGTGGTGGCGTCCTCGTTCTCGCGGGCGAACACGAGCACCTTGTTGCCGTCGAACACCGCGTCGCGCGGGATGCTCAAGCCGTCCGGGCTTTCGTCGGTGATGATCTCCACACGCGCGGACGCTCCCAAGCGCAGGTCTTTGGTATCGCCGGTCACCTCGATCTCCACCGGGAAGGTGACACCGGTGTCCTTCTTGTCGCCGCCCTGGCCCTGCATCGCGCGCGCGGCGGCTTCAGCGCCGGCTCCAGCGGGATCACCGTCAGCCATGGGGGCAACGCGGCGCACGCGGCCCTCAAACTCCTTGTCATCGGTCACCGGGGTGGTGAAGGTGACGCGGTTTCCTTCGCGCACGTTGGCCACATCGGACTCGCGCACGTTGGCGCGGACGAGGAAGCGCGAGGTATCGGACACGGTCATCAGGCCGCCCGCGGCCGGCGATCCCTCCTCCGCCTCGATCTTGGTCACCACGCCGTCCATGGGGGCGTAGATTTCCGGATCTGGTGTCTCGTATTCCTGGATGCTTTCTTCGGCCTGCGCCTGAGCCTGCTGCTGCATGAGCATTTCTTGTGTGGCCGGATCAGCTGCCGGATCACCCATTCCTGGGTCAGGAACGCCCGGGGCGCCTGGGGCACCTGGGGCACCCGGAGCACCCTGCGCGTCCATCATCTGCTGCTCAATGGCCTGCTGTGCTTCGCGCTGCCCCTGCTCGCGGCCTTGCGCGTGGGCTTCACCCAGCGCACGCTCGACCTCTTCCCTGCTCGGACCAGAATTGCCCGGCTCTGCCGGCTGTCCCTGCGGGGGCGGAGGCGGGGCGCACGGTTTACCGGGTTTCGGGTGGCCCGGCAGTAACGGTTTCAGGCAGTTCTCGATGGCACTGCCGGCATCCAAGAGGGTCTCGTGCAGGCTGCCCGCAGCATCCATTTCAAGCGCTTCCGCCCCAGCACCCTGGCTTTGCAGCTGCGGGCCGGCAGAGGTGTCCATGGTGACCAGGAGCTGGCCCTTTTTCACCTTGTCGCCCAGCTGCACGTGAATTTTCTCAACGGGTGCTGCCATAGCGGAGGAGATGCCAGCCTGCTTGATCGGCGCGACGGACCCGTCGACGACAATGCTGTTGACCACGCCTTCTTTCGCAACGACCTGGTAGTCGCCGGAGCCGAGGTCACCGGAGGCGGCATCTCCCCCGCCGCCCATGCCGCAGGCCGAGGCAAAAAATAGGGTCGAGGCAGCAGCCAGGGACACTCCCGTTTTACGGGCGGTGCGGAAAGAAGGCAATGTCATCTCCTGATCATCGATCAAACAGGGGCTTGGGCTTCAAGCTCTTCTTAACATTACACCGTCACCCTCACAGTTCACCCCGAGAGTATCGACGGGGCGAATGGCAAAAGCCCCCCACACGGCATCGGGAGGAAGCGCCTCGACGGACCACACCCGCTCGTTGTCGGCGATCTGGCGCAACGCATCGCCGGTGTCCCACACGACTACTCCGGCAAGGTCTTCTTCGGTTGCCACGGTGAAATTGTGCGCGCGGTCGCCCTCCCCGACAGGCAGCGGATGCGACTCGGGCGGCAGAATCGCGTTCACTCGACCAATGGGCTCCAAGACATCCGCGGCCTCTTCCGCGCTCAAAGCCGGTGAGAACGTGACCAGGGCAAAGGCAGGTTCGTCGCCCGGAGCGCTGCGCATGCTTATCGACGCTCGCTGCGCATATTCCTGCGCACTCTCCCCCGCGTCTGGACCGAGCTGGTCGCCTTGGGGCGCCGGTTCAAATCCGGTACGGGTTCCCAACAGCCAGATCCCGGTGATGAGAACCACCGAGACAGCGAGCACCCCGATGACGGCGGTCAGTGCAGTGGGGAACTTTCTCATGCCCGCAGCACGTCCACTGCGTGCTGAAGGTCGGGTGGATAGGGTGACTCCACTTCCATCCACGCTCCGGTGCCGGGGTGGACGAAACCGAGTGCAGTGGCGTGCAACCACTGCCGGATCAGCCCCAGCCGCTTGCCCAAGTTCGGGTCGGAGCCGTACATCGGGTCCCCCACGCAGGGGTGGCCCACCGAGGACATGTGGACGCGGATCTGGTGCGTGCGTCCCGTTTCCAAGTGGACTTCCAGCAGGCTTGCTTCCCGGAACGCCTCGAGAACCTCGTAATGGGTGACTGAGTGACGCCCGTCTGCGGTGACGGCGAACTTCCACCCCGACGACGGGTGCCGGCCAATCGGCGCGTCGATCGTTCCCACGATCGGATCGGGCAAACCCTGCACGACGGCGTGATAAGTCTTCTCCACCGTGCGCTCTTTGAACGCGCGCTTGAGCACCGAGTATCCCGGGATCGAGTTGGCCACGACCATGACACCCGAGGTACCCACGTCGAGCCGCTGCACAATACCTTTACGCTCCGGCGGGCCTGCATCAGGCAACTGGTAGCCCATGGCTTGCAGCCCGCCCACCACCGTGGGGCCGTCCCAACCCAGCGTCGGGTGCGCGGCGACGCCGACGGGCTTGTCCACGACAATGACGTCATCATCGTCGTACAGCACCGTCAGACCTTCAACGATCTCCTCCTTCGGCATCGGCGCCTGCTTCGGCTCCGGCAAGGTCACCTCGAGGCTATGCCCGGTGGAGACGCGGTCGGATTTGGTCACGCGGGAGCCGTCGATAAGCACCTCGCCCGCTTCAATGAGCTCAGCCGCGACAGTGCGCGACAGACCGAATGCTTTGGCCACGGCAGCGTCGACACGCATGCTGTCGAGCCCCTCCGGAACAACGAGCGAACGGTACCTACTCATTGCTGCCCCCGTCTTTGTCCTCTTCATTGTTGTCCCCCAGGAACAAGGAGAGCACAAAGACCGCCACTCCAACGTTGATGGCGATGTCCGCGACGTTGAACACCGCGAAGCTGCCGATGGAGATGTAATCCACCACGTGCCCGAACCAGAATCCCGGATCGCGGAACAGGCGGTCGATGAGGTTGCCCAGCGCGCCGCCGGCGATGAGCGCGATGCCCAGCGCCTCCCACTTATCCCGGATCCGCGGGGCCACAAGGAGCGCGCCGACGACGAAGACGAGCTGGATCGTGGTGAAGATCCACGTGGAGTTCTGGCCCATGGAGAAGGCCGCGCCGGGGTTGAACAGCAGGTAAAGACGGAACCAGTCGCCGATGAGATACACCGGCTCACCCGGGGTGAGCACCGTGACCATGGTCTGTTTGAGGATTTGATCGATCACACCGACCGCGGCCATGACGCTCACGATGAGCGGAACATAAGGGCGGGTGCGGGTAGCTCGGCTTTCTGTGGTCATCGTCGCCTTACTGTAGTCGCATGGCAGTGCGGTAGGTTCGATGTGTGAGATATCGGTTCCTTTCCCTGCTGCTTGCCGCATCGCTCGGGCTGAGCGCATGCGCGAAAACCGACCCGATGGACGATGTCCCAGCCTTCGAGGTCGATACCGCCACCGTGACTCTGGAGGACCAGGGCGACGGTGAGAAGCGTAAGCTGGTGTATTCAGGCGGGGAGCAAACCACGACCGTTGAGGTCTCCTACGGCGTCGCTCAAGGCGCTGTAGCCACCGACAGCGTCGACCCCGAGGCCCCCGCCGGCGGTGACGTGGACAAGGTCACGCTGCCGTTGACTATCTACATCGCAGACGATGCCTCCGAGGCGAGGGTCGGTGAGCCGAAGTATTCGAACCTTGATGCCGGCACGGATGCCCTCACCGCGGAGGACTTCCGCATGCGGTGGCGCCATGACGTCCACGGCAATATCCAGGACATCAAGTTGCTTCCACCGGAGGGCAGCTCGGACGAAGGGCGCGCCATTGTTGAGAGTGCTCTGCTCCAGGTTCTTGCCGCCCAGCCCGTCTTTCCCATTGAGCCCGTCGGCGAGGGGGCGACGTGGACTGTGCAGACGCGCACGATCGGTGGTGCCCGCATGCTGCGCACAACGCGCTACACCGTGGACTCCCTCGATGGTGACACCGTCGTCCTGTCCCTCGACATCGAAGACGAGCCGACGGAGACAGAGCTCACCATCGACGACACCCAGGCCGGCGGCACGTTGACGGCTGACGAGTGGTCGACCACGTCCGACGCGACCATCACAGTGGACCTCACGAAACCGCTGCCCACGCAGGGCCAGAACGCCGCGACGACCCGCACCGTCTACAACGGCCCCAACCCCGATTTCAAAGTGGTCCAGGACGTGACCACCGCAACGACCTACGGGAAATAACATGCCTGCCCCGCTGCACATCGGACTTGACGGAGTCTCCTTTTCCTACCCCGACGGCCACCGCGTACTCACCGATATCTCCTTTGCCGTGCCGCCCGGTTCTGTCACGGGGCTGATCGGCGAGAACGGCTCCGGCAAGTCGACGTTGCTCTCCCTTATCGCCGGCGATAACAAGCCGACCGCAGGCACGATCATCACGCCGCCTGTGACGGGGTTCATCGCCCAAGAGACTTCACTGCCGTTCACATCCCCCGCGTCGGAGCTTATCGACGCCGCCGTGGACGAACTCCGCGGCGTTGAGCGCGAGATCGGAGCCTTGTCGGAGCAAATGGCGGACAACCCCGCTGATGCCGGACTGGCGGAACGCTTCGATGTGGCTCTGACACGGGCGGAGAATTCCGGCGTGTGGGAACTGGATGCGCGCATTGCCACCGTGCTGGCCGGTTTAGGTCTGGCAGGGGTAGATCTGGCGACTCCGCTCGGCGAGATGTCCGGCGGGCAGCGACGCCGCTTCGCGCTGGCCACATTGCTGCTGCGCCCGGTGGACGCCATGGTTCTCGACGAGCCAACGAACCACTTCGATGACGAAGCAGTGGACTTCCTCGTCGACGAGCTCACCTCATTCAAAGGGCCTGTGCTGGCTGCTTCCCACGACCGCTACTTCCTGGACACCGCCTGTGACAGCTTGGTCGATCTCGACCCTGGGCTCGGCCCTGAAGGCGGTATGGGTGAAGAGACAAAGCAGGGAGCGAAATTCTCCGGCTCCTTCTCCGATTACCTCGAGGCCCGCGAGAAGCGCCGCGCCCGCTGGGCCACCGACTACGCAGCTCAGGAACACGAGCGTGAGCGGCTGGAAAAGGCCGCCCACCAAACCGAGGACGACGTGTTCCACTCGCATGAAGCTAAGACGGAAACCCGCAGTGCCGCGAAGTACTACGCTGACAAGGCTGCGAAAACGGTGGGAAACCGACGAAAAGCAGCCGAATCGCGGCTGGAGAAACTCGAGCGCTACCAAATCCCGGCACCGCCGAAGCGGCTGCGCTTCCAGGGCCTGCCGGAGCACACCGCGACATCGCTGGGAGTCCCTGCCGTAGTGACGAAGAACCTCTCCGTCCCGGACCGGCTCGCTCCGCTGAGCATCAAAGTTCAGCCGGGCCAGCAGCTACTTGTCGAAGGCCCGAACGGGTCGGGCAAGTCGACGCTGCTGAAAATCATCGACGGCGAACTCACCGACTACAACGGCGAAATCATCATGCCCGATGAAATGACTGTTGCACGCCTGGAGCAGGACGACGACTGGACCGATCTGTCGCGCACCCCCGCCGACATTCTGCCGAGCATCGTCGAGATGGGATTGATGACGGAAGAGCAGGCCGCACAACCCCTCGACGACTTGTCCTTAGGTCAACGCCGCCGTGTTTCGCTGGGCCTGATCCTGTCCAACCCGCCGGATCTACTGCTTCTCGACGAGCCGACCAACCACCTCTCCCTCGTCCTCGCCGAAGAACTCGAAGAGGCATTGCTGGATTTCGAGGGCACAGTCATCATGACCTCCCACGACCGGTGGGTCCGCCGCAACTGGCGGCGGCGCATTGAGCAGAAAGACAATCGCGCCACGATCCTCACCCTGTCCACGCTGTGGACGGAAGAGGTGTGGCGCGAAGAAAACCCGGAAGCTTAGAGGGCCGGTGCCGGTGCACCGCCGGGAGCAGGTGCCGGTGCCGGAGCACCTTCAGGAGCCGGTGCCGGGGCACCCTCGGGAGCAGGTGCCGGTGCGCCGCCTGGTGCGGGTGCCGGAGCGCCCTCCGGAGCAGGTGCAGGCGCACCCTCGGGTGCAGGTGCGGGAGCAACGCCCTCACCCTCCGGAGTTGCCTCGCACATCTGCGGGACCTGTTCCGGGGCCACGGTGTTGCGGATCAGGATGCACGCCCACGACTGGGACAGCTTCCAAGCCCCGCCCTCGTAGACGAAGGACACGTTCTCTGCGACGGAGGGGCCTTGCTCCGGCTGGGTGAAGTTCACGGCTGCGAGAACTTCGTTCGGGGTGTAGCCGGGTAGAATCGGCTCGACGACCTGGAAGTCGGCGCCGGACTCCTGCTTGGCCTTCGTCATGACGTCGAACAGCTCGACAGCGTTCTCGCCGCCCTGGACGGTGCGGGTGCGCTCCTCCATCGGAAGGTTCGGGTCGGTGGCGCGGGCCAGGATCTCGTTGAGCTGCGCAGCATTGGGCATCTCGGCAGGAGCGGCCTGCTCGGTGGCCACGTTGGTTTCGGTGGCCACGGCAGTTTCTTCTGCGCCGTTCTCCTCGTCGGAGCAGGCGGCCAGGCTCAACGCTGCACCGAACGCGGCGGTGACGGCGATAAGTTTGCGTGCTTTCACTATCTCTCCTTCTGTTCCCTTAACTGGGTCAACGTTACCGCTTGTGCATGCCAGCTCAAATTGGCACGCCTGTGGCAACCTTGAGATATGAGCACAATTGCTGTGATTGCCACCGGCGGGACGATCGCCTGCGTCCCGGACGACACCGGCGCCTTGGTACCGCAACTGACCGCTGCAGACCTTATCGAGCGGGCCGCGCCCGGGGTGCCCTGCCGCCCTGTGGACGTGCAGTCTGTTGACTCCTCCTCCATGACGTTGGCGGATGTGGACAATCTCGTCGCGGAGGTTCACGCCCAGCTTGACGACGACTCCGTTACCGGCGTAGTGGTCACCCACGGCACAGATTCCCTGGCAGACACAGCGCTCGTGCTGGACCTCTTCCACACTTCGGCCAAGCCGGTCGTGGTGACGGGCGCGATGGGCACCGAAGACGGGGCGGGCAACCTGAGGCGGGCGATCGAACTCGCACACGATCCTGACAACAGCGCTGGCGGGGTCCTCGTGTGCGTGGGCGATGTGCTCCCGGCGCGGGGGCTGTTCAAGCGCGACACCGCGGAGATGTCGCCGTTCTCCGCCAACCCATCGTCGCGGCCCGAACCGGTTGCACCAGTGACACTTGCGGGCGTGCACATCCCGATCATCCGCGCGTGGCCCGGCGCGGGTGGTGAGCTCATCGACTTTGCGGTGCGCTCCGGCGCGGACGGGATCGTGGTGGAGGCACTCGGCGCCGGCAACGTCTCGGATGCGATGGGCACAGCGATTGAGGCCGCCCTGCAGACAGTGCCGGTGGTGGTCACCACGTCTGTGCCCTGCGGCACCGTCGAGTTCGCCTATGGCGGCCCCGGCGGCGGCAGCACCCTAGGTGCGCTCGGCGCGATCCCATCCGGGCCGCTGCGGGCAGGACAAGCTCGGATGGCTCTGGCGGTAGCGCTGCGGGCGGGGCTCGACCCTAAGACCGTGTTCGGCTGAGCCTAGTCGTCCTGTTTCTCGAGCCAGTCGTCCCAGGCCAGAGAGTCGACTGGGTCGGCCGGGACGAGGTCAGGGTCGTCGGCACGGAAGTTGCGCACCTTCCCCGGACCCGTGGCCCGGGTTTCAAACCGGACTGTGACAAACCCATGACCTGCTCCTTGGATCCACCCATGGCCGTGCTCGGGGTGGAACACGTCTTGGGTGGCGGCCCACCCGGACTGCTCGGTGTGCGAGAACGTCGGCAGAGGTTCATCCGCCAGCTCGCTCACGCCGGTTTCCTCCGGAATGACGCGGTGCGGGGTGATGGCCTGGTCCAACTCCGGAAACAGGGTGTCCTGCATGACGTCTTCGAGGCCCGAGAACCCCACCCCCACCAAGCGGACCGGGCCGACCTCATCTGGGTAGCGGGCAATCCGGAACGCGGCGGCGATGAGGGTCTCGAGGTCATCGGTCGCGTACGGCAATGTTGTTGAGCGGGACTCAATACGAAAGTCGGCCATTTTCAGTTTGACGGTGGCGGTTCGGGCGCCGCGGCCGTCGATAAGCAACCGGCGGTGCGCCTCGGATGCCGCGCGCCTGATGGCAGCCTCGACATCTGCTGTCGTGGTCAAATCCTGCGGATATGTGTGCTCCGCGGAAATTTGCTTCGACTCGGCGCGGGGTTTCACCTCACGTTCGTCGATGCCGCGTGCGAGCATCCACAATTGCTTGCCGACGACTCCCCCCAACGCAATATCCACTTCCCTCTCCGTCATCGCCGCAAAGTCGCCGATGGTCTCGATTCCAGCGCCTGTGAGTTTCGCCCCTGTCACCGGCCCAACACCCCACAGTTCCTTGACGGGCAGGGGATGGAGAATGTCCGTTTGCTGAGCTTTCGGAATGATGTAGGTGCCATCGGGCTTGGCCAACCCGGAGCCGATCTTGGCGTACTGCTTGCCACTGCCTGCACCGATGGAACTGGGCAGACCCGTCTCCTCACGGATCTGGTCGCGCAGGGTGTTCGCCCAGTCGCGGACCTCGTCGGCGGTCGCGCCTTGGAGCTCGTGCGGCTCCATGAAGGCCTCATCGATCGAGAGCTGTTCCACCACGTCGACATGGCGGGCGATGATCTCGAACACGCGCCGCGACGCGGTGGTGTAGACCTTTCTACGCGGGGTGACCAGGACTGCCTGCGGACCGACGAGCCGAGTGGCACGGTATGTGGGCATGGCAGAGCGCGCCCCGAATTTCCGGGCTTCATAGCTCGCTCCGGCGACAACTCCCCTAC
Organism: Corynebacterium sp. CCUG 71335; assembly: GCF_024454075.1. NCBI lineage: Bacteria > Bacillati > Actinomycetota > Actinomycetes > Mycobacteriales > Corynebacteriaceae > Corynebacterium > Corynebacterium sp. CCUG 71335. The sequence goes on along the minus strand of NZ_JAGPYY010000006.1, from coordinate 82,325 downwards.
CTGTCACGCCAGCGACGAGGACAGGGCGGCCCTTGAGTGTGGGGCGGGTCAGTTGCTCGCAGGACGCGTAGAACGCGTCCATGTCGATATGGAGGACCCAACGGGTAAGTTCTGTCATCCTTCAGGCAGGTGGTACTCGAATTCGGAAGTGGTGAGGTCTGCATCCAGCGGGTGCCAGTCCGGCAGGATGCGCAAGTCGTCGTCGGAGCTGACAACGACGAGATCGGTGGTCTGCTGGCGCGCGCTGGCCAGCTCTGAAGGGTCGAGACGGATCGAAGCGGTGTCGGACACTTTGACCGTGACGCGCTTTTCCTCCCCGCCCCTTCGGCACAGGAAGTTGTGCGGGTGGCCGACGTGAATGACGTCCCATCCCTCCGATTCGAAATGTGCCCGGGCTGAGTCCTCTGCGCGGGCCACCAGCGTGTCGATCGCGCGAAACGGGAAGGACGTAGCGCGCTCCAACTCCGCCCAGCTGCCAAACCAGAAGTTTCGTGCAATGGTGTCAAGATCCTCCGGTGACGCCTCGACTTTGCGCGGGGTGCCGTTTTTGCCGGAGCGGCGCAAAGCGTCGAAAAGCGGCGCGAGCTTGGCTGCATCATTGTCCTGTTGCTCCGCGAAGAAGGACACAGGAACCCGGCGGATGTACTTGCGCTTGCGCTCCTCCACCTCAGACGGCCATGACAGGTTGACTGGCGGAATTTCCTTATCGGGGTGGAACGGCGCGCTGACAACGACGGCCAAGAGAACGTGGCCGACAGCCTTCCGTTTGCCCGTCTTCACACCGGTGCACAGCATGAGGATGTCACCCGCCTCGGGCTGATCCCGAAAGCGGCTGGTGAAACCGAGCACCGAATGCTTGCGCGCCCACTGGAGATCCTTGTGGGCCCGCGCGTCGTCCGGGAGGTTGACCACGAACAAAGACGGAGACCTACCCATGCCGCCATTCAAGCAGAATTCAGCCCGCTCATGGCTCGCCGCGGTCACTTAGCCGTTCTTAGCCACCGATGCTGTGACGCCGTCGAGCACCTCGTGGGCACCGGCACCGTCGGTAGCGACAGACAACTGCGTGGCCAAGGTCTCTGCCGCAATGTGATCGGCGTGCTGGTTCGCCCACTGCTCCTTAGCGGCCGGAACGTAGAGCGTGACGGTGATCCGGTCGGAAACGTCCAGTCCCTCCTTCTTGCGGGCATCCTGCAGGCCACGGATCACGTCAGCAGCCCAGCCTTCGGCCTCGAGCTCTTCCGTGACCGTGTCATCCAGCACCACGAGCCCGTCCTTGCCCTCGATGCGTGCGGTCGAATCCGGGTCCGCAGCAACAAGACGCTCGGTGTAGAGCTCTGGAGTGAGCACGATATCGCCGTCGACAACGACGTTTGCGCCGTCGTGAACGTAATTGCCGGCCTTGACGTTCTTGATCGCGCGTTGCACATCCTTGCCCAAGGTCGGGCCCGCCACCTTGGCGTTCACGACGACTTCGAACGAGCCTGCAGAGTCGACGTCCGTGGTCAGCTCGACGTTCTTCACGTTGACTTCGTCGCGGATCACATCAGTGAACGGCTCCAAGGACTTCGCCTCCGGTAGCGCCACCTTCAGCGCAGGCAGCGGCAGGCGGTTGCGCAGCTTCTTCGCCTTGCGTAGCGACGACGCCGCCGAGCACACCGAGCGCGTCGCGTCCATTGCAGCAACGAGCTCGGCATCGGCCGGGAACTGGTCCGCGTCCGGGTAGTCGGTGAGGTGGACCGAACGCTCGCCCGTGAGACCGCGCCACATGACCTCCGTGATGTACGGCAAAAGCGGGGCAGCTGCCCGGCACAGGACCTCCAGCACCGTGTAGAGCGTGTTGAATGCCTCCGGGTGCTCGTCCTGGCCCGCCCAGAAACGGTCGCGGGAGCGACGGACGTACCAATTGGTCAAGGTGTCGGCGAAGACGCGGACCTCATCGCACGCGCCAGAGATGTCCGTTGCGTCAAGCGCTGCGCGCACGTTGCCCACCATGTCGTGGAGCTTGGCCAGGATGTAGCGGTCCAGCACGTTATCCGAGCTGGTGTCCCACTGCGTCTCCCGATCAGAGTAGAGCTGGAGGAAGGTGTAGGCGTTCCAGATCGGCAGGATTGCCTGGCGCACGCCGTCACGGATCCCTTGCTCGGTGACAATGAGGTTGCCGCCGCGCAGAATCGGCGAGGACATGAGGAACCAGCGCATGGCGTCAGAGCCGTCGCGGTCGAAGACCTCGTAGATGTTCGGGTAATTGCCTTTCGACTTGGACATTTTCTGTCCGTCGTCGCCCAACACGATGCCGTGCGCAACGACCTGTTTGAACGCGACTTGATCAAACAGTGCGGTAGACAGCACGTGCTGGACGTAAAACCAGCCGCGGCTCTGGCCGGAGTATTCGACGATGAAGTCGGCCGGCTGGCGGGTGTCGAACTCTTCAACGTTCTCGAACGGGTAGTGGTACTGCGCAAACGGCATGGAGCCAGATTCGAACCAGCAGTCGAGCACATCCGGTACGCGACGCATCGTGGACTGGCCTGTCGGGTCGTCCGGGTTCGGGCGGGTCAGTTCGTCGATGTACGGGCGGTGCAGCGACTCGGGGCGCATGCCGAAGTCCGCCTCCAACTCATCGAGGGAGCCATAAACGTCCACACGCGGGTAGTCCGGGTTGTCCGAGACCCAGGCGGGCACCGGGGAGCCCCAGTAACGGGTACGGGAGATGTTCCAGTCGCGTGCGCCTTCCAGCCATTTACCGAACTGGCCGTCGCGGACGTGCTCCGGGATCCATTCGATGGTCTGGTTCAGCTCCACCATGCGGTCACGGATGTCGGTGACCTTCACAAACCACGCAGGCAGCGCCATGTAGATCAGAGGCTCACCGGAGCGCCAGGAGTGCGGGTAGGAGTGGACGATCACCTTGTCCTGGAAGACGCGGCCGCGAGCCTTCAGGTCGCGGATGATGTCACGGTTGGCGTCGAAAACGAGCTGGCCCTCGTACTCGGGCACCTGGCTGGTGAACTTGCCGTCGGCGTCAACGGGGATGACCAGGCCGATGCCGTACTTCTCGCAGGTGATCATATCGTCCTCACCGAAGGCCGGGGCCTGGTGGACGATGCCCGTGCCGTCCTCGGTGGAGACGTAGTCCGCAACGAGGATCATGAACGCGTTCGGCTGATCGGCGAAGTAGTCGAAGACCGGGGTGTACTCCAGCCCCTCGAGCTCAGCGCCCTTGAACGTTGCGAGGACCTCCGGGTCCTCCCCCAGTTCCTTTGTATACGAGCCGATGAGCGAGGTCGCGATGAGGTACTTTTCTTTCTGTGTGTCGCCGTGTGCGACACACAGTGCGTATTCGATTTCCGGGCCGACAGCCAACGCGAGGTTCGAGGGCAGGGTCCAGGGGGTGGTGGTCCAGGCGAGCGCGTTGGCGTCGATAAGCTCTGGGTGCTCAGCAAGCGTCTGCTCCGCCTTGAAGCCCGCGCGTGCACCGGTGATGGGCAGCGTGACAGTGACGGTGGGATCCTGGCGTTCCTTGTAAGAATCGTCGAGACGCGTCTCCTGGTTCGACAGCGGTGTGTGCTCAGCCCAGGAGTACGGCAGGACACGGAAGCCCTGGTAGATCAGGCCTTTGTCATAGAGCTCCTTGAACGCCCACATGACGGACTCCATGTACTCGATGTCCATCGTCTTGTAGCCATTCTCAAAGTCCACCCAGCGCGCCTGGCGGGTGACGTAGTCCTCCCACTCGCCCGCATAGTGCATGACGGACTGGCCGCAGTACTCGTTGAACTTAGCCAAGCCCATATCTTCGATCTGGGCCTTGTCAGTGATGCCCAGCTGCTTCTCCGCCTCGAGCTCAGCGGGCAAACCGTGGCAATCCCAGCCGAAGACGCGCGGCACGTGGTAGCCGGTCATCGTGCGGAAACGCGGAACGATGTCCTTGACGTACCCGGTGAGCAAGTGGCCGTAGTGCGGTAGACCGTTGGCAAACGGGGGCCCGTCGTTGAAGACGTACTCCTCGCAGTTTTCCCTGTTGTCCAGGCTGGCTTGGAAGGTGGAGTCCTTCTGCCAATACTCCAGAACGATGCGCTCCATGTCGGGGAACTTGTTGGATCCCCCGGTCATATCCACCTTGGGGTACGCACGGCCGGCGGTGTTGCTGCTCATAATCCGATCCTTCACTCACACTGTTGCTGCCGTGCGGGGACGCAGTTCACTGAATCACTGCGCGGTACCACCCCGCTTGGAACCCATGTACGGACTCCCTCTTCGTTTGTGGTGAAGTCCGGGTCTAGTGAGCTGCGAGCTTTAGTAGCCGCGGCCGTTCTTCCGGAACGCTCCCCGGTGATGGCCGGATCATTGCGTGTCTCTTTCTGGCGCTCATTGTAGCCACCCACAAGAAGATGTGCGCAATTGTGTGGGCCTATTTAGTGGTGCCGCTGGGGGGCTGTGCGGAAAAGTTGACATTTTGGCTGACCGGGAACGCAATAAACCCAGGTCGCAGAAACCGGGATATCAACTTTTCCGCACGGACCGCTCAGACCCCCGCCAAGCCGAAGCCAGCCGTGCGCGCGACGAAACCCCGCGCCACCGAATGGTGCGCGGGGATGGAGCCCTAGTGCAGGGCTTTAGTTTTCGCCGGACGGTGCGGAAGAACCGCGCGTCTCCAGCTCCTCGAGCTGGGACTCGAGCAGGGTCTTGAGGCGGGTACGGTACTCGCGCTCGAAGGTGCGCAGCTCGGCGATGCGAGCCTCCAGTGCGGACTGCTGTTGCTTCACCGTGTTCATGATCTCGGTGTGCTTGCGCTCGGCATCTGCCTGCAGCTGGGCTGCCTTCTCCTCTGCCTGGCGGATCTGAGCCTCGGCACGGGAGTTTGCTTCGTTGGTGGTTTCCTCGGCGCGACGCTCTGCGTCGCTGACAAGCTGGTTGGCGCGCTGCTCGGCAGCCTGGGTGGTTGCTGCAGCACGGCTCTCAGCCTCGCCGACCTGCTGGCTAGCGCTGGTGCGTGCTTCCTCGAGCAGGCGGCGGGATTCTTCCTCGGCCTCGCGGGTAACGCGCTCGGCGGTTTCCTGAGCCAAGCCCAGAACGCGTGCTGCCTGCACGTTGGCTTCTTCGGTGGCCTGTGCCGACGGGTCGATCTTGGTGGACGCAGATGCGGCAGCACCTTCGCGGGCGGTGCGTGCCTCGTTCTCTGCGCGCTCGCGAGCCTGCTGAGCCTCGCGGAGACGGCCTTCGTACTCTTGGCGCAGCTCCTGCTCGATCCGGCGGCGGATCGCGCCTTCATCTGCCTGCGGGGCACCCTGAGCCGGGGCGGAGCCGCCCTCCTCGAGACGAGCGCGCAGATCGTCGTTCTCATCCTGCAGCTGGGCGAGTGTGTCCTCGACGAGGTCCAGGAACTGGTCGACCTCGTCCTCGTTGTATCCACGCTTCCCAATCGGCGGCTTGCTGAAAGCGACATTGTGCACGTCTGCTGGTGTCAGCGGCATTTGCGTTCCCTTCGAGTTAATGGTCCGGGGGTTTTGGTTTACCGAGGTAAATAATAACCCACGTTACTTGTACCCTCAATCTTTACCAGAGGGTAAGTATTAACGCGCAATGATTGATTAAATCCCGAAGATGGTGACGATCAACGCAGAAAGGATCATTAGGCCTATGAACAGCACAATTACGCTGACATCCAAGGCCACCCCACCGAGCGGAAGTGGCGGAATATAACGGCGCAGGAAGCGGATCGGCGGGTCTGTGGTGACAAAAAAGACCTCCGCAGCGACCATGAACCACGACGGAGGATCGAAGTGTTTAGCGAAAGACTGGATCATCTCGATGATGAGCCGGACGATCACCATGAGGGTGTACAAACCCACAAGTGCATAGAGAATGGCGCCGATCATAGTCACGGCACTAAACCCTAACGCAGGTGTGCTGCGCGCTCCAGCTCGCCTACGGTGGTGCGGGCGTTCTCCGGAACGATAGCGAAAACCAGGTGCTCATCACCAGTGCGGGAGAGCTTGTGCATCTTGCCGCGGGCAGCGAAGCACAGGCCTGCGGCAAAGTCGATCAGCCGCATCGCGGTCGGCTTGTCCACGGCGGAGAGGTCCATCACCACTGCGTCGCCGTCACGGAACGGCTCGCCGATCTCCTTGGCGTCGTTGTAGTTGCGCGGGCGGACGCTGATGATGGCTGCGGTGTAGTCGCGCTGTTCGTAGTCGCGCTCTACGTAGCCGCGGGCGCTGTAGGACGTGGAGCCAGCTTCCTCGTAAGCCGGGTCATCGTAGTACGGGTCGACGGCCGGATCGTACTGGCCGAGGCCGAAGAATTCCTTCAGGCTGTTCGAGAAAGACATGGCTTAAGTCTCCTGTTCGCGGGCGGTTTTGAGGATTGTTGATGCGTTGTCCGTCAGCCTACGGGCCGCTGTCCCAGCAGCCGTGTTCCGACACGCACGATGTCGGATCCACAGGTAATTGCCTGCTCAAAATCATGTGACATCCCGGCAGATAGCAACATTGGGCGACCCAAGCGCCCAGCGTAGTCATCCGCGATGCTTCTCGACGCCTCAAAAACCCGCGCAGGGTCTGCATCGATGGGAGGCACGACCATGAAGCCGTCGACAAGCACATGCTCTAATTGCTCGGCTTCCGCGACGAGTTCCGCGAGGTCGGATTCGCGCACCCCTCCCCTGTTTTCATCTTCGTCGAAGGAGAGCTGAATGAGGCAGGGCAGCTGATCGCTCGTCCTGTCGCCGCGCTCGAGCGCAAGCGCCACACCGCTATCCAGCGCGCGGGCGAGTTTGACGGAGTCGAGTGAGTGGACTTCGCTGGCCCACCGCGCGACCGAGTTCGCCTTCTTCGTCTGGATTTGACCGATCATGGCGAACCGCATGTTGGGCAGCTCCGCCGCCTTCTGCTTCGCTTCCTGTTCCCGGTTCTCACCGACGGTGGCGATGCCGAGTTCCGCAAGCAGCGCCACATCAGATGCGGGGTGGAACTTCGTCACCGGGAGAATGGCTACGCTGCCGTCTTCGCGCCCGGCCGAACGTTCAGCGGCGCGGACATCCTTACGGAGTCCTTCCAGATTGGCGGCTAGTTCGTCTTTGCGTGTCATCATGCTCCCGTCAGCCAGATGATGCCGGCTTGGCGGCCGGTTTGCCCTTCGCGGCGGTAGGAAAAGAAGTCGGGGTCGGTGATGGTGTCGCGCGGATCAGCGTCAATGTGTGTCACGCCGAGGCCAAGCAACTGGCGCACCAGGCCTGCGCGCACGTCAATGCCCGGTGTGCCCTGCTTTGTGCGGGTGCGCGAGCCAGGCAAGTGCTTTTCGACGTCATCAGCCATATCCTGCGGAACCTCGTAGGATTCCCCTGCCGCAGCCGGTCCGAGAAGAGCCTGGATATTCGCCGGGGTCGCGCCGAGTTCGACCATTGTCTCCACTGTGTTGCGGACGATCCCGTTGCGCGCACCCATGCGGCCCGCGTGCGCAGCGGCGATCACGCCAGCGGCATGGTCGGCGAGCAAAACAGGCACGCAGTCGGCGACTTTCACGCACAGCGCCAGTTTCGGGGTCGTGGTGACAATCGCGTCAGTCGCTTCAACCGGGGAAGCCGTGGCGCCGTCCACCACGGTGACGGTATTGGTGTGGAGCTGCTCCATCCACACCTGACGCTCGATGCCGAGCTTCTCCCCCAGGGTGCGGCGGGTGTCCTCCAAAGACAAGTCCCCGGCCGCTCGGCCTGTGAAGACCATGCGGACGGGGCGGGAAGTGGTGTCAATCATGACACCCCAGAGTACTCCTGTTATTCGCTCGACTTAGCGGAGGAAGTCCGGCACGTCGAGGTCGTCGTCCAGACGCTCCTCACGGCGGCGCGGGCGGTACTCCTCACGGCTGCGGCTGGTCCGGGAGTCGGTGAACAGCCCGCCGCGGTCATCGTCGTAGCGGTGGCGCGGAGCGGGGGCCTCGTACTGGGGCTCTGCCGGCTCGACCGGCTGAGCTGGCTGGGCAGACTGGACGGGCTCACTGTCGTAGTCGCGGGTCTCCCCGCGCGGTTCAAACAGGGAGCTCGAGGACGGGGCCGGGGTCGGGGTCTCCTGCGCCGGTTCGGCCTCGACGACTACCTGCTCCGGGGCACCGGTGCGGTCCGGGCGGGCGTTGGCCTTCTCGTCGAAGCCGGTCGCGATGATGGTCACGCGCACCTCGTCGCCCAGGTTGTCGTCGATGATCGTGCCGAAGATGATGTTGGCGTCGTCGTCAGCCTTCTCCTCGACGATCGATGCGGCGTTGTTGACCTCCATCAGTCCCAGGTCGGAGCCACCGGCGACGGAGATGAGAACGCCCTTCGCGCCCTCCATGGTCGTTTCCAGCAGCGGGGAGTTGATCGCCTGCTCGGTGGCGGCCATGACACGGTTCTCTCCCCGGGCGGAGCCGACACCCATCAGGGCGGAGCCGGCATCAGCCATGACGGAGCGAACGTCGGCGAAGTCGACGTTGATCATGCCCGGAATGGTGATCAGGTTGGTGATCCCTTGGACACCGTTGTAGAGCACCTCGTCAGCGGCGCGGAACGCTTCCATCATGGACAGCTCAGCGTCACCAAGCTGCAGCAGACGGTCGTTCGGGATGACGATCACGGTGTCGCAGACTTCCTTGAGCGCCTCGATGCCCTCCAGGGCCTGGCGGGTGCGGCGCTTGCCCTCGAAGGAGAATGGGCGGGTGACAACACCGATGGTCAGCGCGCCCATCTTCTTGGCGATGCCGGCGACGACCGGAGCGGCACCAGTACCGGTACCGCCACCCTCACCTGCGGTGACGAACACCATGTCAGAGCCCTTCAGGGACTCTTCGATCTCCTGCTTGTGGTCCTCTGCGGAGGTGCGGCCGACCTCGGGGTTGGCGCCGGCACCCAGGCCTCGGGTGGCCTCGCGGCCGATGTCGAGCTTGGTGTCAGCGTCGGTGAACAGAAGTGCCTGGGAGTCGGTGTTGATGGCAACGAACTCAACACCCTTGAGGCCCTCTTCGATCATGCGGTTAACTGCGTTGACACCGCCGCCGCCGACTCCGACGACGCGGATCATGGCGAGGTAGTTGCTGGGAGAGGTCATTGGTGTGGTCTCGCCTTTCAGGGGTAACGGGGAATCGGGTTTCACAAGACGCTTTCCATCATGACCAACCTACCGCGAAAATCGGCGAATTTTTCCGGCGTGTCGGTACCCTCAACCTCTACTTTAGGGTTTGTGACCTGGAGTTATGCTATTTAGAGGTGATTTGCTGCGGGTTGCTCACGTTGAATTCGCCACCCTCGCGCTGCAGAACTGTGTCCAGAGCTAAAGACTTGTTCTCGTTGTCCTCAGACGCGCCCCACACCACAGTTTTGTCTTTGAGATGCAGCACGAAGTCGTACTTCGACCGCGCCTCAATCGAGTCCACGGCACCTTTAGCCTTCTCACTCAAGCTAGCGACAATATCGACGGCATCCTTCCGGACGTTCTCGTCGTTCATACCGCCTGTGAGCTCTACAGCGTTGTCGGGCGGAGTGTCGACGGCGAATTCGCGGCCTTCAGCGTCGATAAGCGTGGCACCCTGCGAGCCCTTCATGAACGCGACTGCGACGTTTTCCTCGACCTTGATCTTGAGCGTGCTGGGCCAACTACGTGAGGCCGTCGCCGACTTCACCCACGGCAAGGAAGCGACCCCGGACGCTGCCTCCCGTGTATTCACCTGCGCGAGCGGGATTCCTGGCTCCACCCCGGTCGCGGAGGCGATGTCTTCGTCTGAGACGTGCTGGTTGCCATCGGCCACCACGTTCTTCACCGTCATCACAGGGGTGAAGTAGATGATCGCCCACGCTACGGCGACGAGGACAAGGAGGGCCGCAATGGCGCCGGCGATTCTCTTCACAGGCATTGCTCTCATGCTCCCGCGAGTGCGTCCAGAATCGGGTCGGCGAGCATCGTCACCGACCCCGCGCCCATCGTCAATACCAGGTCACCAGGGCGCACAAGCTTTGCGACGGCTGCCGGCGCCGCAGAGAAGTTCGGCTCGTACACGACATCTGTGATGGACATGTGGTCCGTAATGATGCGCGAGTCGAGCCCCTCCACCGGAGTTTCGCGGGCGCCGAAGATGTCGAGGACAACAGCGGCGTCGGCAAGCGACAACGCGTCCGCGAACTCGCCGGCGAATTCCTGCGTGCGTGAGTACAGGTGCGGCTGGAAACACACAACAACGCGCGCACCGGTCCCCTTCGCAGCTTTGAGAACTGCATCGACCTCCGTCGGGTGGTGGGCATAGTCGTCGTAGACACGCGTGCCGTCCGACAACTCACCGCGCAGCTCGAACCGGCGGCGCACACCGGTGAAACCGCTCAACCCCTCGGCGAGCGCGAACGGATCCGCACCGGCCGTCACGCCAGCTACCAGAGCTGCGACAGAGTTGAGCACCATGTGCTTTCCGGGGATGGACAGGTGGTACGTCATCTCCGTGCCGTTGAGGTTGACCTTGACCACGCTAAGGTCGTTCTCCGTGCGCCAGTCCACGACATGTGCCGCGTTCGGGATGGAAGGGTGAGTCATGGTGCCGTAACCGACGACAGTCACACCCCGCTCCAAGGCGCGCACGCCGCATTCGGCGGCGGATTCATCATCAAGGCACACAATCAAGGTGCCGGTGTCGGTGATTCGGTCAGCGAAATCGTCGAAGACCTTGTAGTAGGTCTCGGCATCGCCGAAGTAGTCGAGGTGGTCCGGCTCAATGTTCGTGATCACGGCGATGTCGGGCCGGTAGCGCAACAGCGACCCGTCGGACTCGTCCGCTTCCGCCACGAAGACAGCGCCGCTGCCGTGGTGGGCATTGGTGCCCGCGCGGTTGAGCTGGCCGCCGATGGCGAAGGAGGGGTCCTCCCCTGCGGCTTGGAGCGCCACGACAGCCATCGACGTCGTCGAAGTCTTACCGTGGGTGCCGGCGAAGAGCATTTGGGTGTAGCCCTCCATCAGCTCACCCAGCAGGTCGGAGCGGCGGATGACAGGAATACCGTGTTCGGCGGCACCGACAAGTTCCGGGTTGTCCTTCGGGATGGCCGCGAAACTGGTCACCACGACCGTGGGCAGTTCACCGGCCAGCTCGAGGTTCTCGGCCGCGTGGCCGATGGCAATGTGTGCGCCTTGGGCTTGCAGTGCCCGCACTGGGCGGGAATCCTTCACGTCGGACCCCGTGACCACGCTGCCACGGTCGAGCAGAATGCGGGCTACGCCAGACATTCCGGATCCACCGATACCGATCAAGTGGACGCGGGAGAGATCAATGCTCATGACTTCCTTCCTGCAGCTGCGACAATCCGACGGGCAATTTCTTCGGCGGCATTACCGGCGCCGGACCCCTGAAGAATGGCGCGCATCTGTTCTTTCACCCCGGCATCGCCGAGAATCTCCACGACGGCGCCGACAAGGGCGTCGGCGGTCAGATCAGCGTCGTCGATACGCTTTGCTGCACCTGCCTCGACGAGGTGGGCAGAGTTCAATCCCTGCTCACCATTTCCGTGTGGCAGCGGGATATATATCGCCGGTACTCCGGCTGCGGCGTTCTCAGCGACGGTCATTGCACCAGAGCGGCAAATCACCACGTCTGCGACTGCATAGGCCGCTTCCATGTCGTCGATGTACGGGACGGCCGTGTAGTGCTCGTGCGAATCAGGCGCGTCGTTCTTCCTGCCATACGCATGAAGGACTTGGTAGCCGGACGCTGTCATCCTGCCCACCGCGCCAGCGAGAGCCTGGTTGATGCTCTGGGCACCTTGGGAGCCTCCAGTGACCAGGATGGTGTCGCGGGCCGGGTCCAGGTTCCACATCTTGTATCCGCGCTCAGCTTTCACGCCGTCCGGATCTTGGCCGACACCAGGACGCACGGGAATGCCCAGGACATCACCAGGCATGCCTGAGTTCGGCACGGCGTTAATGCCCGTGCCGCCGAGACGAGTGCCCAGCTTGTTCGCCATGCCTGCCAGAGCGTTGGTCTCCAGGACGAAGAACGGAATGCCCAGGCTTTTCGCCGCCAGGTAAGCGGAAGCGGCAACGTAGCCACCTGTGCCCAAAACGGCGTCAGCCTGAGTCTCCTTCAGGACTGCACGGGTCTGGTTGACCGATTTCATCAGCTTGCCCGGCACGCCGAGCAGCTTGAGCGGCTGCTTGCGCGGAATCGGAACAGGGTCCACCAAGTGGAGGGGAAAATCACGGGCAGGGACGATAGACGTCTCCAGGCCCTTCTCCGTACCAAGCGCGGAGACTACAGCGCCGTGATTGTCGCGCAGCACCTCCGCGACAGCAAGAGCCGGCTCGATGTGGCCGGCAGTTCCACCACCGGCCACAACGATATTCACCGGGGCATCATTATCGTTCATATTGTGCAGTGCACCGCCTTGTTAACTAGCGCGACGAACTTCTTCTCGGCCATCGTAACGCGCGGCCGGGCGGCGCTGCGGGGCTGGTCGGCGCTGCGGTGCCGGACGTGCGGTAACCGGGGTTCCGTAGTCGCGTTCGCGGCGGTCCTGGCGGCGGATGTTGCGCTGGTTCGTGGTTCCGGCGGCGTTTCCGACAACGCGCGGTTCGCGGAGGAAGAAGACCCGGTCGAACATCGGGCGGCCGTAGTTCTGCATCGCCGATACTGCGTCCGGTTCATGGCGGGCGACCGAGGCGACCAAGCCCATCGCGCCCAGGGTGATCACGGCGGAGGTGCCGCCGGCGGAGATCATCGGCAGCTGAATACCAGTCACCGGCAACAGGCCGACAACGTAGCCGATGTTGATGAAGGCCTGGGAGACGATCCCGGTGGTAATCGCCGCTGCCAGAAGAGCTTGGTACTGGTTCTGGGCACGGCGGGCCGTGCGCAGACCGAAGAAAAGCAACATTGTGAACAGGGTGATCACCAGTGCCCCGCCCCACAGGCCGAGTTCTTCACCAATGACAGCGAAGATGAAGTCGTTTTTCGCTTCCGGCAGGTAGAACCACTTCGCGCGGGACTGGCCCAGGCCCACACCGAAGAGAGAGCCGTCGGCAAGCGACAGGAAGCCTTGGTAGGACTGGAACGCCGTGCCGCGCGTGTCCTCGAAGTGGCCGAAGAGCGCGTCGAAGTAGACATGGAAACGCTGCGAACGGTAACCGCCGGCTGCCATAACCGCGACGAGCAGTACCGCGCCGAAACCGGCTGCGACGCTGATGATCTTCCACGGCACACCTGCAAAGACAAGGATGAAAGCGACAACGATCGCCAACGACACCATCATGCCTAGGTCGCCCTGGGCGCCAATGAGGAACATGCACAGCGCAGCGACGCAAATGAACGGAACGTACCCGTTGGTGAGTTCGAACATCCTCCGCGGATTCTTGTTCGCCAGAATCGAGGCGCCCCACACACAGATAGCTACGCGGGCGATTTCCGACGGCTGAAGTTGGAATCCGCCAATGTAGATCCACGACTGTGAGCCCACTTCCTCACGGCCGGTTCCGATGCCGGGAACAAGCACCGCAACCAGCAGCAGTACCGAGCCCACCATGAGCAGCGAGGCGCAACTACGGAAGCGCTCAGGCGAAATCTGCAGCGCGATCCAGAACGCGAGCAAACCAAGCGCCACGACGATGCCCTGCTTGAGAGGCTGCGCCCACACAGAGGAGTCATCGAGAACGGACCACGTCATCGACGAGCTGGTCACCATGATCACGCCCAGTCCCGCAAGAACGAGCACGATGGTGCGCGTCATGGTGTAGTCCAGCAACGGCCGGGCATCCATCCATTCGTTCAGGCGCGCCAAGCGACGAGCCATGCCGGAGGAGTACTGGCTCGGCTTCTTTTGCTGCGGTGGCCGCTTGTTCGCGGCAGGCCTCGTCATCGTCACAATTTTCACATTGCCTTACGGCTAGCCGTTTTCGGCGAGGGCGCGCGCAGCGTCCGCGAAAAGATTTCCGCGTTGAGCCATGCCGGAGTACATATCCAGGCTCGCCGCGGCGGGAGCGAGGATGACACTGTCGCCTTCTTTTGCCTGCTCAGAGGCAAAACGGACGACATCATTCATGGCGGTAACAGGGTCGCTCGAGTCCGTCACGAACACATTCACATCAGGCGCATGTTTATCGACGGCCCCAGCAATCACATCCCGATCCACCCCCAACAGAGCGACCGCTCTGAATTGGTGGGCGTGGTCGCGCACGAGCTGATCGACATCCGCACCCTTGAGTTGACCGCCGGCGATCCATACGATCTTGCCTGCCGTGCCGTTGAGGGCGGAATCAGCCGCGTGAGGGTTTGTCGCCTTAGAGTTGTCGATCCAGGCGACACCGCCTGCCCGGTGAACCACTGCTCCCCTGTGGCCGGAGACTTGATATGAGTGCAGCGCCCGGTCAATCTGCTCCGGGCTTGCCCCACGGGTGACAGCGACGGCCGTGGCGGCAAGTGCGTCGAGGATGCCGGCTTCGCCGGCGGGCTCGATGCCGTCGATAAGCGAAATGCGCGTGGGCGTATCCCCGATGCGGGACACGATGTTTCCGTCAATGACACCGACCTGGTTGTCGTCCGGCGCGTTCAGCGTGAAGCCGATGATGTCACTGCGGTTGGTCTGAGCGGCATAACGGGCAACCTGCTCATCGTCGATACCGGCGACCGCGGTGGAGGCGCTGAAGACTTTCGCTTTTGCCTCAGCGTACGCGTCGAAGCTGCCGTGCCAATCGATGTGGTCGTCAGCCAGGTTGAGTAGCACTCCGGCGTCTGGGGTGAGTTCGTGAGACCAGTGGAGCTGGAAGCTCGATAGCTCGGCGACAAGCACGTCGATGCGTGGTGTCTGCATGAGTGCGTCGGCGACGGCGATGCCGATGTTGCCGCACGCGGCCGCGCGTTTACCTGAATAGGAAGACGCCTCTTCCATGATCGCGGCGAGCATGCCTGTCGTGGTGGTCTTGCCATTCGTTCCAGTGACCACGAGCCAATCACGTGACGGGCCGAAGAAACGGTGCTGATCGAGTAAGTAGCACAGCTCCACATCACCAATGACGGTGCAATTGACATCGCTGGCGGCGACGAGGAGCGGCGAATCCGGGCGCCATCCCGGGGATGTCACCACAAGGGGAAACTCGGTCGCGCGCTGCGCAGCTTCCGCCGTGTCCATGGTGGCGCAGCCTGTTTTTTCCTGCACAGCGGCACGCTTAGTCGCATCATCGTCGGCGACAGCGAAGTCCACTCCCGCAGCGCGGAGCAGCTTCGCAGTGCCGAGCCCCGAGACACCAGCCCCAGCCACGAGTACTCCGCCAGAGAGCATGGGGGTGAAAGGGTCGCCGGCCTGCATGTTTACGCTCATGCCAAGGTCACTCCGGTTGCCGTGAGCCACTCGGCGTAAAAGACCGCCAGACCGATGACCACGGCGATACCGCAGATCAGCCAGAAGCGGATGACCACCGTTGTCTCAGCCCAGCCACCATTTTCAAAGTGGTGGTGGAACGGGGCCATGCGGAACACACGCTTACCGGTGGTCTTGAAGGCAGCAACCTGGATGACCACGGAAGTGGCTTCCATGACGAAGAGAGCGCCGATGATCACCATGAGCACCTCGGTGTGGCTACTGATGGACACGCCAGCCACGAGTCCACCGAGTGCGAGCGAACCGGTGTCACCCATGAAAATCTTCGCCGGGGCGGCGTTCCACCACAGGAAACCGGCGCACGCGCCCATTCCTGCGGCACACAAGATGGCAAGGTCGAGCGGATCGCGGACGTCGTAGCACCCCGGTCCTGGAGTCACGGAGCACGAGTTCCGGAACTGCCAGAACGTGATCACCATGTAGCCGAACATGACCAGCGCTGTAGAACCCGCCGCCAAACCGTCGAGACCATCAGTGAGGTTGACAGCGTTAGACCATGCCGCGATGAGGAAGTAGATGAACACGAGGAAAAGGATCGTGCCCACGACCGCTCCACCGATCGCAATGTCGAAGGTCTCAATGTCGCGGATGAAGCTCAGGTGCGTCGAGCCCGGAGTCAGTCCACTGTCATTTTCAAACTGGAGCAGCAAGTACCCGAAGATCAGGGCAATGGCGAGCTGGCCGGCAAGCTTGGCCTTCTTGTTCAGCCCAAGGTTGCGGTTGAAAAAGAGCTTCATGCCGTCATCGGCGAAACCGAGGAGGCCCAGGCCCATAGTCAGGCCAAGGACGAGCAAACCCGAGGCCGTGAAACCGCCCTTGCCGGTGACAGAACCCCAGATGCCCACAATTACATAGGCCGCGACAATGCCCAGCAAAATGGCGATGCCACCCATCGTGGGTGTGCCGCGTTTGCGGATGTGCGACTTCGGACCGTCCTCACGGATTTCCTGGCCCTGGCCGTGGTTGGTGAAGTAGCGGATGAGCAGCGGGGTGGTGAAGATGGCTACGAGGAAGCTAATGACCCCCGACATGATGATCTGCGTCACTATTGCTTTCCTCCGTCTAACAGTCGTTCCGCTACCCTCCACAGACCGGCAGCGTTGGAGGCTTTCACCAACACAACGTCGCGGTCGGGACGGTCGCGCCAGTTCTCCTCGCCGAGCGGTACCGTGCGCAGGATCTCACTGACCCGTTCCGTTGCGTCCTCGATGTCGAGGGCGCTGACACTTTCAATTCCCCGCTCCGCAGCGCGGCTGAGCAGGGCGGCCGTTTCAGCGCTCTCGCCGACGACAACGAGGTGCGTCACACGATAGCGGGCGAGCTCATTGCCCAACGCGGTGTGTGCTTCCACCGAGTCCTCGCCGAGCTCACCCATCTCCCCCAGCACCGCGATGGAGCGGACGCCGGGGCGGCCCGCAGCAGTGTACCCCAGGGCGGCGATGCCAGCGCGCATGGAGTCCGGGTTAGCGTTGTACGCATCGTTGATCACGGTCACGCCGTCGGCGCGGGTATTCACGTCCATGCGGTTAACGGACAAACTATGTGCGTTAGACAAAGCGCGGGCAACGGTGGCGGCATCCATGCCGGCTTCCATCCCCACCGCTGCTGTGGCCAGGGCATTGGAGACTTGGTGGGCCCCGAACACTTTCAATCTCACCTGCTGGGGTTCGCTGTTGGGCGAATGCATGGTGAAGGAGGCACGTGCGACGTCGTCAAGCGTGATGCCCTCGGCGACATACTCCGCGTTGGAGCGCGGGTCAGTGGAAAAGCACACGACGCGCGCTTTCGTGCGAGACGCCATGCCGGCAACTAGCTCGTCGTCGGCATTGAGGATCGCGATGCCGTCGGCTGGAAGCGCTTCGACGAGCTCGCCCTTCGCCTGCGCGATGTTTTCGCGGGAGCCGAATTCGCCGAGGTGGGCGCTACCGACATTGAGTACCACGCCGATCTGCGGCGGCGCGACGTGAGTGAGTTGCGCGATGTGCCCGATCCCGCGAGCGGACATCTCCGCGACAAGGAAGTCCGTGTCCTCCGTACAGCGCAAAACGGTGTAGGGCAAACCGATCTCATTGTTAAAAGAACCGGGCGGTGCAACCGTTTCGCCGGCATCCGCAAGCACGCTGGCAATGAGGTCTTTAGTGGAGGTCTTTCCAGCAGAACCAGTGATGCCCGTGATGCGCAGCTGATGCTTATCGACGAGCGTCGTCGCCACATGCGCCGCCAACTTCGCCATCCCCGCGACAACTGCGCGGGCGGAACCATCCGGATCATTAGCGGCCAAGTCCGAATTATCACCCTCGATCTGCTCGACGGGCGGAAGAATGACAGCGGGCACCCCTACGTCGCGGGCAACCAGGGCTCCCACAGCACCGCGGTCGATCGCGGACTGCGCGAAGTCGTGGCCGTCCACGTTCGCACCGGGAAGTGCGACGAACAACCCGCCTTCGGTGATCTTCCGCGAATCGAACTCAACATAACCAGTGACGGTGGCCTCTGGATCTGCGCCCGGGCTCAACTGCCCACCTGTAACGCGGGCAATGTCGGCGAGTGTTATCTCGATCATTCCTTGACCTCCTTGCCCTCTCGACGCGCCAGGGCGAACGCGACTTCTTCACGATCATCGAAGTGGTGCGTGGTCTCCCCAATGATCTGCCCGACTTCGTGCCCTTTACCCACGACGATAATGGCATCTCCGGGTTCTGCCCATGCAACCAGGTCCGCGATTGCCTGTGCACGGGAGGCGACCTCGCGAATGTCCGTCGCGGCACCGTCGATGACGCTTTCAGCACCCTGCTTTACAGCCGCACGGATTGCTGCCGGGTCCTCGGTGCGGGGGTTGTCGTCGGTGATGATCACCAGGTCTGCCCGTGTTGCTGCCTCTGCACCCATGAGCGGGCGCTTCGAATGGTCGCGGTCACCACCGGCACCGACAACGACACCGATCCGACCGTCAACCTGCTCGCGCAAGCTGTCCAGCGCAGCTGCGACAGCAGCGGGCTTGTGGGCGTAGTCGACAACAGCAACGAACGGCTGCCCAACGCTCACGCGTTCCATGCGCCCCGGGACTCGGGCCGCGTCCAGCCCCTGCAGGAAGACCTTCGGATCGATGCCCACCGAATCGGCGAGAGCTGTCGCCAGCGCAGTGTTAGCGATGTTGAACGCCCCCGGCAGCGGGATGCGCGTGGAAATGTCCTGCCCGCCGATGCGCACAGTGATGTCCTGCGCACCGGACTCAGTCACACTATCCAGCCGCGCCGTGCAATCGGCGCTGGTGTTATGCACCCCCACGGTGACAGGTGAGTGGGCGCGCTGCGTCATCTTCTGGCCCCATTCGTCGTCAATGCACACGACGGCTTTCTCTGCCCGGTCGAAGAGGATGGCCTTGGCCTCGAAGTAGTCCTCCATCGTGGGGTGGAAGTCCAGGTGGTCCTGGGAGAGGTTGGTAAACCCGGCCGCCGCAAACTTCGTGCCATCGACGCGGCCCAGCACGAGCGCGTGAGAGGAAACCTCCATGACCACGTGCGTCACGCCGCGGGAGACCATGTCCGCGAACAGCTCTTGAAGTTTCGGAGCTTCAGGAGTGGTCAACGATGTGGGCACATCCTCACCTTTGATGCGGGTGCCCGTCGTGCCGATCAACCCGACGGCGCAACCGGCGGCGGTCAACCCGGATTCGAGCAAGTACGTCGTGGTCGTTTTTCCCGACGTTCCCGTCACTCCGATCACCGTCAGGTGCTCAGTCGGGTGTCCGTAGATTTCGGCAGCGACATCACCGAGGATGTCGCGCACACGCTCAACGACGAGTACTGGGCGCTCAAATCCCGTCTCACGCAGGATGTCCCACCCGGCATCATCGGTCAGCACCGCAGAGGCGTCCGACGCGTGCGCGAAGGTGGCGCCGTGCACTCGGGTGCCCGGAAGCGCAGCGAACATCGCACCGCTTTTCACGGCATTCGAATCAAGGCTGATTGCGCTGACGGATAGCGAACTCTCCGGCGCGTTCTCCACGCGCGCGCCTGCGATCTCCGCCAGATTCTCCAGCGAAACCTTAGCCATGGTTATGCACTCCCTTTTCTAACGCGCTTCCAGCACGAACGGCTCACCTGGGTCGGGGCTCTGACCGATGTTCTCGCGGTTGATTAACCAGTTCGCAATCTCGGTGAACACCGGTGCCGCCGACTGGCCGCCAGCGCCGCCTTCGAGCGGACCCCGCTCCGGGTCGTCCAGCATAACCGCGACGACGAAGCGAGGATCATCCGCCGGAGCAATACCGGCGAAAGTGATCCAGTAATCCGAGTTAGAGTATGCGCCCGTTTCGGGGTTGACCTGCTGGGCAGTACCGGTCTTGCCGGCGAGCTGGTAGCCGGGGATCTCGTTGCCGGCAGCAGTACCATTCTGGACACCATTCGGATCATCCTGGAACGGAGAGCGGAACATATTCACAACTGTCTGTGCGGTCTCTTCGCTGGCGACACGGGAGCGGCGGGGCTCGTCTTGCGGCAGCTCCTCCCCGGACTGCTGCACAACCTTTTTGACGATGCGCGGCTCGATGCGTTCACCGTCGTTCGCCAAGGCCTGGTACACGCTGGCGAGTTGGAGGGTGGTCAGGGACATGCCTTGACCGATGGGCAGGTTGGCAAAGGTGCCACCCGACCACTGCTCGCGGGACGGCACGAGACCAGGGGATTCGTTCGGGAGTTCAATGCCGGTGCCCTGCCCGATTCCGAAGCGCTGCAAGTAGTCGTCGAAACGCTCCTCGCCCACCTCCTGAGCGAGCATGAGCGTGCCAACGTTCGAGGACTTACCGAAGATTCCTGTCGTGGTGTACGGCGCATCACCGTGCTCCCACGCGTCTGCGACAGTGACGCCGGACATTTCGATTCGTCCCGGAACTGTGTGCACTTCATCCGGGGTGGTGATGCCCTCTTCAATGGCCGCGGTAGCCGTGATGATCTTGGCCACCGAGCCAGGTTCGAAGGGGTGGGAAATCGACGGGTTATCAAAGCTGCGGCCCTGCGACAGTTGCTTCTCCAAGTCGCCGTTCGGGTCGATCGTGGACGTGTTGGCCATGGCGAGCACCTCGCCGGTGGCAGCATCCAAGACCACAGCCTCGGCGTCCTTGGCCTTCGAGTTCGCCTTCGCTTGCTCCAACAGCTGCTGCACGTAGGCCTGCAGATCCAGATCAATAGTCAGCTCAACGCGCGATCCGTTCACTGCCGGCACAACGTCGCGCAACGTGCCGGGGATGACTTGGCCGTTGGCAGAGACATCTTCGGTGGAGCGGCCGTTGATGCCCGTCAGAATCGCGTCGCTAGAGGCTTCGAGCCCGAACTGGCCCTGCCCGTCCATGGAGACGCGGCCAATAATGTTCTCCCCGATTGCACCGTTGGGGTATTCGCGGATGTCTTGGTGGTCAGCTGCAACACCGTGGAACTTCTGTGCAACCTCAGCAGCGACATCTGGGTCGACATTGCGGACGAGAACCTCATAATCTGTGTCCGCGTGGAGCTTTTCCAGGATGTCTTTGGAGCTCACGCGCGGAGTCTCGAGTTTCTTCTCGTATTTACCTTTTGCGTCCTTGTTGTCCTTACTGTCCTTGTTGTCTTTGTCTTTTTCGGCGTTGTCGTCCGCGTTCTCACGCTCGATGGCTTTCGGATCCTCCCCGACCATGACGGGAATCTCATTAGCCATCTGGCGCAGATAATCCTCTACGCGAGCATCCTGCTGAGCTTCGGCTTCCGCACGGGAGGCACCCTCTTCATACATCTCGTTGCGCACGAGCTCGCCAAGTTCTTTGCGCAGGATCACGGGCGAAACAGTCAGGGAGCGCGCCTGCATCGTGTAGGCAAGATAATTGCCTTCCCGGTCCACGATCTCACCGCGACGAGCGGGATCGGTGAAGGTCCGGGTGCGCTGGTCCGCAGCGACGGTTTGCAGTTCCGGCCCCCACTTGAGCTGCACCCATGCCAAACGCCCAATGAGCACGAGGGCAAGGACCAGGAAAATAGCCGTGAGAATCCGCATCCGGCTGGTGGTAATGACCTTTTGTGCTGGCGCTGCCGGCGGGCGCCGCCGCGGGTGCGGCATTCTCCGCCGTTGCGGGTCCAATCTGCTCACGGCGCTTGTGTCACCTACCTCGCTCACGCCCAATAACTTCAGGGTCTCATCTTGCCCCGCGACGGGGGCTAGGTGATGACCGCCACGCCTTTACGTTTTTACCGAGCGCCAGGAATGCTCGGCAGCGCTGCCGGGGCCCCGCCCGCTGCGGGTGGAGCAGCTGGCGCGGGCGGTCCAGTCGGTGCGCCGTTAGACGTTTGCGGTAAAGCAGACAGATTGTCGGCAACATCGCTCGTCGCGTCACGGTCGCTCGTTGCGCGGTCGACGCGAATAGTCTCTCCGTTGACGTCCACGACCTGGCCGGTTTTCTCCGGGTCGGCCTCGCGCGTCTCGTGGGCTTCGCCCTTCTCATTCACGGCAATAATTCCCGGTTGTTCGGGAACAACGAGACCGGCCGCGTCCGCCTTCGCGGCGATGTCTGCGGCTGCGCGCGCATCCTCCAGGTTGCGGTTGAGGGTCTCAATTTCGTTGCTCAGCGTGCGTTCCTCATTCTGGAGTTGCTGAATGGTGAACGTCTGCTGAGTGGACAGAGCGGAGAGCATCATGGCACCAAAGATGCCCAAAATGAGCAGCGGCAGCGACAGAATGGACAGCTTGGAAAACGTTCGCTTTGCCGCCGTGGTGTTGACCACGCGGCGTCCACGGACAGACACAACCTGCTTCGAACCCAAGCGTCGTGGGCCGCGAGGCAAGTGCGGCTTCAGCCCAGTCGTCTTCGGGCGGGCCGGAGCGGTCTTTGTCGTACGCTCCAACAGCGCCGTCGATCCGGCGGTGAGGTCTCGGCTTGCTCCCATTGTTGTTCCCTTCACTGTTGTTCCAGTTTTTCGACGGCTCGTACACGCACTGGCGCCGCACGCCTGTTGACTTCCACTTCCGCCACCGACGCCTTCTCTGCACCGTGGGTGACCATGCGGAATTCGGCGGCCATGCCCGGCAGTTCGGTCGGTAAACCGGCGGGCGTTTTGGACGTTGTCCACTCCGTGAACGCGCGCTTGACCAGCTTGTCTTCATGCGATTGGTAACTCATGAACACCGCCCGGCCACCGGGGCCGAGGGCTTCGGCGACCATCGGCAGCACGTTGGTGAGTGCGTCCAGTTCGCGGTTGACTTCCACGCGAAGCGCCTGGAATGTCCGCTTCGCCGGGTGGCCGCCGGTGCGGCGGGTGGCGGCCGGAATCACCCGGTAGAGCAACTCCACCAGGCGTGCGGACGTGTCGAAGGGAGCTTTCTCCCGTTCGTCGAGGACAGCGCTGGCGATCTTACCGGCGAAACGCTCGTCGCCGTACGCCTTGAGCACATGCGCGAGGTCACCGTGGCTGTAGGTGTTCAGCACATCGGCCGCAGTAATACCTGCCGACGGGTCCATGCGCATGTCCAGCGGGGCGTCCACGCGGTAAGCGAAGCCGCGCTCTTCCTGGTCGAGCTGCATTGATGAGACACCGAGGTCGAAAAATGCCCCGGCTAAGCCATGCGCGCGTACGGTCTCAAAGACCGGCCCGGTACCGTCGCGCAGCGATTCCGCGAGGCAATCAAAGCGGCCCCGCACCGGCGCGAAACGGTCACCGAATCGCGCGAGACGCTCGCCCGCTTGGGCAAGCGCAGCACCGTCACGGTCAATGCCGATGACTGATGCCTCCGGAAAGGTGTCCAGGAAGTACTCCGTGTGTCCACCGGCACCGAGCGTGCCGTCGACGATGACAGCGTGGGGCCCGAAGCGCTCTACCGCAGGGCGAAGGAGTTCTCCCATGCGGTCGCGCATGACGGGGATGTGGCCGTGGCCGTTGTCGGTTGCTGTTTCCTGTGCCATCGAGTCCACCCCCTTGGAGCGCCCTGGGTTTGAAGTACCTGCAGTTGTTGCCGCGGGGAACGTATAGAGCCCTGCCCGGGGCGGTCATTCTGATATCGGGGAAGTACACCAGAACGACTCGCGCCCCGAGCAGAGTTCGTACACGCTCTCCACTCGCCTGCCCTGTTAGAGCAGACCCGAGAGAATGTCGTCCTCATCAGCCGCCGAGAAGGCAGCCTCGGTATTTTCTTGGTATTTCTCCCAGGACTCCGCGTCCCAGATCTCCAAGAAATCCACTGACCCGATGACCACGCATTCCTTTGAGAGGTTCGCGTAATCGCGGTGCGCCGGCGACAGAGTGATGCGACCCGAACCATCGAGCGCTTGCTCGTCCGCACTTGCTGCCAAGTTACGGATGAAAGCACGCGCCTTCGGATTCGTACGGGAGACCGCTGCCGCCTTACGAGCGCGGGCCGCGAACTCCTCGCGGGGATAGACCGCCAGAGAGTGGTCTTGCCCCTTGGTCACCATCAGACCGTCAGCGAGTCCCTCACGGAATTTCGCTGGCAGTGTCAGGCGTCCCTTGTCGTCCAGCTTGGGAGTATAGGTGCCCAGAAACATCCGGCGCCCTACCTTCCTTCACTCAACGACTCCGGTTGTGAACTTTTATGCAGCTCCACACGACACATCGCGTTTCGCTGGC
Organism: Corynebacterium sp. CCUG 71335; assembly: GCF_024454075.1. NCBI lineage: Bacteria > Bacillati > Actinomycetota > Actinomycetes > Mycobacteriales > Corynebacteriaceae > Corynebacterium > Corynebacterium sp. CCUG 71335. Next base: position 58,346 of record NZ_JAGPYY010000006.1, on the reverse strand, counting down.
CCCACTTTAACCCACTTCGTCCCACAAACGCTAGTTTCCGCGGCGTGTTTTCTTAATAAAGTTACTTCACTGCAGGTCACACCGCTTGAATACAGTGGCAGAATCTCCCGCACCCAGCCCCAAAAACGGTCAAAATGCACGAAACATGAATGACTTTAACCTAAATACATCTCTTTAATCACAATGGCACCACCTGGAATATCGGCAATATCCCAGTTCGCAAGAGCCAATGAGCCCGTGTGGGGCAAAGTGGGTGGACGAGGTGGGGCAAAGTGGCAGACATCGCGCATACAAGAAAACCCTCCAAGAACATCAATTCCTGGAGGGTTGAGTACCGCCGTTGATAGCGGCGCGAGGGGTCAGCGGTTAAGCGTCATCTATCTTCGAAACGGCGGCGGAAGTTTTCTTCCATGCGCGAGCTCATGCCATTGCGCTGCGCCTGACTACCTTGGCGCGTTTCTTGCGCCGGCGAAGCGGACTCGTTCGGCGTCTGCAACGCCCACATGCCACCGGCGAACATCACGACGAAGCCAACGATGCTGATGATGACAAACCAGATGCTCTGCGTAGCCAAAGCAACACCACCGATGAGCAGCAGCAGACCCAAAACGATGATGGCGAAAGAGCGAATCGTCAGCTTGCCGGCCGGCTGCTCAGCCCCGTACCCCGCCGAGGAAGCCACCGTCGACCCAAATTTAGGGTCGTCAGCGAGAAGCGACTCCTCAATCTCACGGAGTAACTTCTGTTCTTGCTCTGAAAGAGCCACTTTTCCTCCCAGCCATGTTTGGTCGGTGTCCACTATGTGAGTACAACGCTCAACTACACGGCATTGTTCCCTGGACGCTCACATCATCATAGCGCCTGCACACGCCTGGACATGCTACGCCGCCGCCATACCCGGCCCCTCCCCCGCTACCTCCGCATAGAACGCGGCGGCCCGGTCAACCAGCTCCGCGACTAGTGCACCATCAGGCTTTAGCTCGATGCCCGAGGCGACCCGCCCGCGCAATCGCGAGTAGCCCTCGAACACTTCCGCCCAATAGCCGCCGCGGACACCGGTCAGCTTGAGCTTTGCCCACGCACTGGTTGGCAACCTCTTCCTTTTAGCAATCACCGCCGAATCCGCCACGACTGCGCCTGCCGTTCGCAGTGCTGCGCGGTAGGCGCTCTCCAGCGCAAGATCGGACCGGCCGGCGCCAAGGTGCGCATACGACTCATCCAGCAGAGCTCGAGCGGTGCCGAGAAAATTCTCACTCCGGGAGGCAGCTGGAACCGTTCCGTACACCGTGCCAGTGGTTGCAGAGATAACGCTGTTCATGAGGGGCCTCCTTTGGCTGGCCGTCTCGCCTGTCGGCAGTTCGTTTTGTTGAGTAACAACCTAGGACCCCCACCCGACAAACCGGGCTACCCAATCGAACGCACATTCGAACCCCAAAAATGGCCCCGCACTAACCCCGACGTGATTCGATTAAGACGTGACCTTCACTATCCGCAGGTTGTCCGGTTTTGACTTTGCCCGCATGGCTCCGGACCTGGTTGATCTCTATATCACTGCCATGAAGTACCCGCGCACCCTCCGCGAACAGCGAATCGGGGTATGGCGCCGTGAGACCTCACATCCGGGTTTCACTGCCGTGGCGGCATTCACAGAGACCGGAGCGCTCGCCGGTGTCGCCTACGGTTTCAACGGCACGCCCGACAGATGGTGGGACCAGCAACTTCGTCTGGGTTTGCAGCAACAGAGCATCCCCGACCACATACGGCGCGAGTTGACATCGCATTACTTCGAGCTAGCGGAGATCCACGTTGCGCCTGACCTACAGGGACAGGGCGTTGGACACGCCCTGATTCACGAGCTGCTAGTAGATATAGGTCGCAAGTACGTCCTGCTGTCAACGCCTGAAGTCCCGGCGGAAGCAAATGCCGCTTTCGGTCTCTACCGCTCACTCGGATTCAAAGATGTCCTACGCAACTTCCTCTACGCGGGAGATTCCCGTCCCTTTGCGGTGCTCGGACGCACGCTACCGCTGGGCTCCCAGTCTGTAGAGTGGCCGCTATGGTGACCCATCCCGATAAGGCCGATGTCCCGACTACTGCACAGATCCCCGCGGCTGTGCAACGGGAACTGGAAAAGTTCTTCACCGAGCACGGCCCTTCAGTGGACGTCATCGGTCCGCCGGTATCGGAGGCGGTAGAGCACCTTCGCACCTTCGTTCTCGGGGGTGGTAAGCGCATTCGCCCCACATTCGGATGGGTCGGGTTTGTCGGTGCGAACGGGCTGGAGAATACGGAGGAGGATCCGGCAGCTGTGCTCTGCGCGGTGAGTTCCTTGGAATTCATTCAGGCATGCGCACTCATCCATGATGACATTATCGATGCATCTGCGACCCGGCGCGGAAACCCGACCGTGCACGTCGCCGCTGCGCACAGTCACCGCGAACACAACTGGCTCGGAGATTCCGACAAGTTCGGGGAAAGCCTCGCCATTTTGGTCGGTGATTTGGCGCTCGTGTGGGCAGACGACATGTGGCACCACTCCGGCCTGAGCCATGCGGCTCTTCTCCGCGCTTCCGAGCCCTGGCGAGGCATGCGCACGGAGGTCATCGGCGGCCAGATTCTGGATATTTCGCTCGAAGCCGCCGGCTGCGAAAGCGAAGAGCTTGCAAATGCAGTCAATCGTTTCAAAACTGCCGCATACACCATCGAGCGCCCCCTCCACTTGGGCGCAGCAATCGCGGGTGCGGACGATGACACGATTGCTGCTCTGCGGCGTTACGGCCACGACATCGGGATCGCTTTCCAGCTTCGCGACGACATTCTCGGCGTCTTCGGCGATCCTGAGGTCACTGGAAAACCCGCCGGAGACGACCTGCGGGAAGGCAAGCGCACTGTGCTGTATTCCCGTGCGCTCCAGGCAGCCGATGAGCGTGACCCGGCGGCAGCGCAGCGCCTCCGGGACGGCATTGGTACGGCCCTGACCCCCGACGAGATCGCCGAACTCTCGGGGATCATTCGTGAGACGGGGGCGGTAGAAGACGTCGAAAAGCGTATCGACGAGTTGACCGAATCCGGCCTTGCACATGTCCGTGGTGCCGCGTTGTCGCCCGAGGCGGTGGAGACACTCGAGACCCTGGCGGTCAATGCCACCGCGCGGCGCATGTAAGCTCCGCACCATGTCTCCCCGTGTCGTAGTTCCGCTCGGCGTTGCCGGTACCACGCTTATCGCGCTCGGTTCTTTCGGCGCGGGCGCCACCCGCAACCGCGGCGGAATGCTCGACTACTTCGGATGGGCCTTCCTGTCCTACGGCCACGCGCGCGGGCTTGCCGACGTCGCTCTCACTGCCGGGCTTTTTCTCCTCGTTTTCGCGTGGGTCATGCTGCAGGGAGCTCACGTGGAACAGGTCCGCGCTGCGGTATGGGGGTGGACCGCTCCCCTGCTGCTCGCGGCACCGCTGATGTCGCGCGACGTGTACTCCTACCTCATGCAGGGCGCCATGGTGCGCGACGGCTTCAACCCTTACGACGAGGGCGCGGCCGTCAACCCAGGGCCGTACTTGCTGGAGGTCTCGCACGACTGGCGGAATACGACCACCCCTTATGGCCCGCTGCACTTGTGGATCGGCGAAGGAGTGACCACTGCTGTCGGCGACAACGTCATGGCCGGCATCATTGTCTACAAATTCATCTCCTTCGCCGGTTTCGCCGCTATCGCGTGGGCAGTCCCGCGCATCGCGCGTGAGCTGGGTGGCGATCCTGCATTGGCGCTGTGGCTCGGCGTGGCCAACCCAGTGATGATCATCCACATGGTCGGCGGCATGCATAACGAGTCTGTGATGGTCGGCCTGGTCAGCATCGGCTTGCTCGCCTGCCTGCATAGCCGCTTCTTTGTGGGGATCGTGCTCATCTCCGTGGCGGTGTCGCTCAAGGCGACGGCGGCCATTGCACTGCCGTTTGTCGTGTGGATCGCGATGCAGCGTTACGGCCGCCGAGTCACCGTCTTCCTGGCCACGGGAGTAAGCGTCGTCGCGCTGTCCATCGCCGTCGTCGCCGCAGTTACCTGGGCATCCGGCACATCGTGGGGTTGGCTAGCGGAGATCTCGGGCAACTCGAAGGTGGTCAATCCCCTCTCCGGCGCCACACTCATCACAGACTTGGTCACTCCGCTCGTGTGGCTGGTGGATGAGGAATTCCCTTACAACACTGTCCTCGACTTCACCCGCACCATCGGGTCTGTGCTCATGCTGGTTGGTCTCGTCGTGGTGTGGGTCCTCTACCGCCAGTCGCAGCGCCGCGCCGTCAAGGGCGTAGCACTGGCGTACCTAGTGGCGTTCGTGTTCAACGCGGTGACGCTGCCGTGGTACTACGCATCGTCGATCAGCGTTGCGGGAACGTTCGCACCGCCGCGCTGGCTGGTGAAGGTGACCGTCGCTGCGTCAGTCATTGTCGCGCTGTCGTTCATGGGCAGCGGAAACCACCGCTTTTACGTCGGCTGGTGGATGCTGGCGGTCTTCCTTCTCGGCTGGCTTGCAGCCCGGAGCGTTAAAACGCCATTGCCTGCGCGCGCCTGATTACTTCGCGGGCACCATGCCCATGCAACGCATCGATGGGGCGGCCAGGCAGACTGTCGTCGTCAGTGAAGAGGTAGGCGAGGATTTCGTCGGGGCGGTATCCGCCGTCGAGAAGCACCGTGATCGCGCCACCAACGAACTTGGATAGCTCATCACCGCTCAGAAGCGCCTCTGGAATGTACTTCACACCGTCAGCCTTGTGCGCAACGAGTTTTCCCGCACCAACGTAATCGTGGACCTTGGTCACTGGGACACCGAGACGGTCCGCCACCTCAGGGAAAGACAGCAGCGTTTCGCCCTCAAGAAGGGTGTCAAGGTCATATTCGATATCGCTCACGCTCTTCACTGTACGCGCGCTGCTAGCACTTCCCCAGCCTCGTCGGCCATACTTATATGCCATGAGTGACCTTGCAGCTGGCGACGTATTGGAAGGACGTTACGCCGTGGACCGCCCCATTGCCCGCGGTGGCATGTCCACGGTCTACCGCTGCCTGGATACTCGTCTCGACCGCGAAGTCGCCGCCAAGGTCATGCACCCGCGCTATGTCGACGATCCGCTGTTTCTCGACCGCTTCCAACGCGAAGCTCGCGCCATGGCGCAGATGAGCCACCCGAACTTAGTCAACGTCTACGACTTCTCGTCCCACGGCGAGGATGTCTTCCTCATCATGGAGCTCATCACCGGCGGCACGCTGCGCGAGCTTTTGGCCGAGCGAGGTCCCATGCCCCCGCATGCCGCTGCTGAAGTCATGCGTTCGATGCTCACCGGGCTGTCTGTGGCGCACCGCCGCGGGTTGGTCCATCGCGACATCAAACCGGACAACATCCTCATTAACGGCGACAATTCGGTGAAGCTCGCAGACTTCGGCTTGGTTCGCGCAGCCAGCGAATCCCAGCGTTCCACCGACCAGATCGTGGGCACCGTCGCCTATCTCTCCCCGGAGCAAGTCGACGGTTCCGAGCTCACCCAAGCTTCGGACGTCTACTCCGCCGGCATCGTGCTCTTTGAACTGCTCACCGGTACCCAGCCGTTTTCCGGCGACACCTCACTGGCGCACGCGATGGCGCGGTTGCACAGGGATGTGCCGCCGCCATCCTCACGCATCGCGGGGGTGCCCATGCTTTTCGACGAGCTCGTGGCCACCGCCACTGCCCGCCACCCCCGCGACCGCTTCGCTGACGCAGACGAATTCCTCGACGCCCTCGAAGACGTTTCCGCCGACTTGGACTTGCCCGACTTCACCGTTCCGGCACCGACCCAGTCGGCCGCCCACCGTGTGGCCGCCATTCCGACCGGGGTGACGCAGATCGAACAGGACGGGGCAGAGGAACCCGAGCTTGCGCCCGAAACGCGCTTTGACCACCAGCCGGTATACGAACCAGAGCGCGAGCACCTGCAAGAACCAGTACGCGAACCATCGCCTGCGCTGTATCACCAGGACCACCAGCAGCCGTATCGGCCGCAAGCCCCTGCGCCAGTGCCAGCGCATGCACCTGCGCACCCGCCCGTTCCAGCACAGGCACCGGTGCGCGAACCTGAAGCTCCGCGCATCCCCGAACCGGAGACGAACCGCTCCGCAGCGGCAACAGCCGTCATGGTGCTACTCATGATTACAGCCACCGCGGCTGTCGCCGTCGGTGGCTGGTGGTACGGCTCCGGATGGTACGGGGAGATCCCCGAGATCATCCGGATGCCGGAGTACTACTAAGCGCAACTTAGTTGCGGAGCATCTCCGCGACGAGAAACGCGAGCTCCAGAGCCTGCTCGGTGTTCAGGCGCGGGTCGCACGCGGACTCATAACGGCCCGGCAGGTCGATGTCGGTGATGTCCTGGGCACCGCCGAGGCACTCCGTGACATGCTCGCCGGTCAGCTCGATGTGAATGCCGCCCGGGTGGGTGCCCAGGTGGCGGTGGACCTCGAAGAAGCCCTGCACTTCGTCGATGATCTTGTCGAAGTGGCGGGTCTTGTATCCATTGGACGCGGTGAAGGTGTTGCCGTGCATCGGGTCGGACTGCCAAATGACCTTGTGTCCCTCGCGCTCAACAGCATCCACAATGCCCGGAAGGACATCACGCACCTTGTCGTGGCCCATGCGGGCGACAAAGGTGAGGCGGCCGGGTTCGCGGTTCGGGTCCAGCTTCGCGGCGTAAGCGACGGCTTCCTCCGGGGTGGTGGACGGGCCGAGTTTCAGGCCGATCGGGTTGTTGATCAGCGCCGCGAAGTTCACGTGGAAGTCGTCGAGGCCGCGGGTGCGCTCGCCGATCCAGAGCTGGTGAGCAGACAGATCGTAGAGCTTGGTCTCGCCGTTCTCGTCTTCGGCGAGGCGCAGCATGGCACGCTCGTAATCCACCAGCAACGCCTCGTGGGAAGCGTAGATCTCGGAGGTGCGCAGCTCACGGTCATTCACGCCGCAGGCATCCATGAAGTGCAGGGAGCGGGTGATCTCGCGTGACAGGGCCTCGTAACGGGCGCCGGCAGCGGAGTTAGCCACGAACTCACGGTTCCATGCCTCAACGCGGTACAGGTCAGCGGTACCGGAGGTAGTCAGAGCGCGCACCAAGTTCATGGCGGCAGAGGAGTTGGCGTAAGCGCGGACCATGCGTGCCGGGTCGTGCTTGCGGGACTCTTCGGTGGGTTCCACACCGTTGACAATGTCACCGCGGTAGTTCGGCAGACCGTTCTCGTCCAAGTCCGAGGAACGCGGCTTGGCGTACTGGCCAGCAATGCGGGCCAGTTTCACCACCGGGGTGGACGCTCCGTAGGTGAGCACGACGGCCATCTGCAGCAGCGTCTTGATGTTGGCGCGGATGTGCGGCTCAGTGTTGGACTCGAATGTCTCAGCGCAGTCGCCGCCCTGCAGGAGGAACGCATTGCCCTCAGCGACGTCTGCTAGCTGGCTCTTCAGCTTGTGGATCTCGGGTGCAACCACCACCGGCGGGACCGATTCGAGGATCTTGCGGACGTATACGGCCGCGTTCTCATCCCATGTCGGCTGCTGTTTCGCTTCGAGGCCCAGAACCTTCTGGAATTCCTCATTGATATCGCCGGGCAACGGCGGTAGATCGGGCAGTACTTCTTTGGGGATGTCTACAGTCCAACTCACCCTATAACTTGTAGCACGCCCGAGACGTTTCTCCTACTCAGGGCGGGTAATTCTTCCACGGCGGTCCAATGGCAGAACGTCGTTGCAGGCGCGGAACTTGATCAGGTTGTGTCGAGCGTCCACAAGCGCGTCGTGGGCATCTTTCGGAGCAGGAGGAATCTTCGGGCGGCCAGCCATCTCCCAGTACTGCTTGAGCTCGCGGGTGAACCGCGGCAAGTCCTTAGGCAGCTTCGTCATGTCGCCCCACATCTGCGCGAAAACCACATGATCATAGGCACCCACCCACGCCCACAGCTCAGGCCTCGTGCCGTTTGGGGTGAGAAAGGCATGCACTTCTTCACGGATGCGCGCCAGAGGCTTCCATTCCGGACTGGACGGGTTCGGGAGTTTCTCTAGAACGTTCTCACGCACCCAAGGGTTGGCGCGTGAACCGTTGAAATCCGTGGACACTGCGTAATACTCGCGTCCGTCCTCAGCCACGATGCCGATGGAGATCAGTTCGATGGTGGAGCCATCTTCGATGAACTCCGTGTCATAGAAGTACCGCACGCTTTACTGCAGCCAACCCCACGGCGGCTCGGTGCCCTCCGGGTACCCGTTGCCAGCTTCGAGCGACTTCTTCACGGCCGCCGCGTAGGCGTCGCAGTAGGGGTAGCCGGACAGTTCCTCGAGTTGCTCCATGAAGAAGTCCGTGAACGGGCGCCACACGGCGGAGTCAGACGGGTCGTAGCCGTTGTCGCGGGCCCACTGGTGCGGGTCGATGGGCTCACCGACTTTGATGGTCACCTTGACCGGACGCGGAATCCAGGTGCCAATCGGGTTTGCCTCACGGGTGTCAATCATGGCCACTGGGATGCAAGGCACACCAGTTTCCATCGCGATTCGCGCCATGCCAGTCTTGCCCTTGTAAATGCGGCCGTCCGGGGAACGAGTGCCCTCCGGGTAGATGCAGAACAGGTCGCCGTTGTCGAAGACTTCCTTGGTCACTTTGAGCAAGTTGTCGCCGGCATCTTTCGCAGATCGGTCGATGGGAACCTGTCCCACGGAAGTGAAGAAGAATTTCTGGATGCGCCCGACCAATCCCGGAGCGGTAAAGTACTCCTTCTTTGCGGGGTGCACCAGCTGGCGCGGGCACACCAGGGGAAAGTAGAAGGAGTCCATCACGGCCTGGTGGTTGGACACCATTAGCGCGGGAGTTCCTTCGGGCGGAATGTTGTCCAGGCCGTGCGTTTCAGGCCGGTTCCACAACCGCAGCCAGGGACCAATCAAGATGTACTTGAAAAACTTGTACCACTTGTTGTTCATGTTTTCCCCTAAAGAAGTTTGCGGGCCAAATCAGCAACGCCAATCATACCTGCCTGCGGTCCAAGGTCCGCAGTTTGCAGACGTGGAATCGGGCGGAAGCCGGATCCGACCATGTTGCGACGCATGGCTTCGTGCGCAGCATCGAGGAACAGGTCAGCATCCGCGCTCACTCCCCCGCCCAGCACGATCAACTCCGGGTCGAGCACGTCGCTCACGATGGAAAGACCCTGTCCGAGCCAGCACGCAAAGTCATCCATTGTTGCTAGCGCCAGCGCATCGCCGTTGCGTGCGGCAGCGACAACATCGTTGCCAGTCGCGCGCTTATCGACGGCCCTGCGGTACAGCGTGCAGGGTTCAAATCCACCCTTCGTAGCAATCTCAACGGCGGTGTCCACCAGCGCAGTGCCAGAGGCATAGCGCTCCAAGCACCCTTGTTTCCCGCAGGAGCATGCACGCCCACCTTGGACGACGGTGATGTGACCGAATTCGGGTGCGGTACCAAAAGAACCGCGGTAGATCTCACCGTGATGCATGAGTGTTGCACCAATGCCTGTACCCACGGCAAAGAACACCCACGTGTCTGCGTCCTGGGCGGCACCGTAGCGGTATTCGCCCCACGCCGCGGCGTTCGCATCATGCTCCAGGCATACCGGCAACTCCAGCTCTTCTTCCAGCAGCTGCTTCACTGGCGCGTTGTCCTGCCACGGTAGGTGCGGAGCGAAACGGACCACTTCACAGTCCGGATCCAAGAAACCGGCGACGGCGAGACCGACAGCGCCGATGGAATGCCTGCGGCGCAAAACTTCCACCAGTTCGACGATGGCGTGAGTCAGTCCGTCCGCGTCGTGGGGAGTATGAGTTTCCTCCACGTCCACGATGTCGCCGTGCTTATCGACGACACCAGCGCGCGTATTCGTCCCGCCAATGTCGAATCCGATTGTGACCATGACAGATCATTCTAGACCCAACACACGGACGAGCCTGCTCGTCAGCATCTCCCACGAGAAAGCCTGGCTTACGTGCTCGCGGCCTGCGCGCCCCATGCGTCGACGCCTTTCCGGGTCCGCAAGCAAAGTGAGCACGGCCGTGGTGATCTCTTTCTCTGAATGCCCGTCCACGACAATGCCGCTCTCCGGTGTCACCGTCTCCGGCGCTCCGCCAGAGTCCCCCGCCACAACGGGGATACCGCACGCTTGGGCTTCCAGGTAGACGATGCCTAAGCCTTCGACGTCTAGCCCCCAGCCGCGTGTCCGGGCCGGCATTGCCATGACGTCGGCCGCAGCGAGAAGATCACGCATGTCCTCACGCTCCAGGCGGCCATGGAAACGCACTGAGTCTGTGACGGCGTTTCTATCGGCCAGCTTGCGCAGCGTGTCTTCATAAGGTCCCTGCCCGATGATCGCGAGCTTCGCATCCGGAAAGACCTGCCGGATACTTGGCCAAACGCGAATCAACATGTCCTGTCCTTTGCGCGCGACGAGCCGAGACGGAACAACCACCAACGGGTCTGCCCCGTAGCCGTAACGCTGCCGTGCTGAGCGCCGCTGCGACTCTGAAGCTGGGCGGAAGAAGTCCGTATCCACGCCCGACGGCAACGCGACATACTCCGGGTGCTTCCCGAAGGCGCGTGAGAACCTCCTGCGGGTGTAGTCCGACACGTAAGTCACCACGTCGGAGGAGTTTCCAATCCGCCGTAGTGCCTGGCGCGGCCCTGGGAGCATCGACCACCCGACTTCATGGCCGTGGGTGCTTGCGACAATTCTCTTCGCACCCGCCTTGCGCGCGACCCCGGCCATCAACCCCAACGGGGCGGCGGCGCCGAACCACACGGTGTCAATGCCCTGTTCTCGAATGATCTGGCTCATGCGTTCAGCGGTTCGAGGGGTAGGCAGCATGACGAGCTTCGGCCAGCGAAAGACAGGGGTGGCAGAAGAAGCGTCGTAAAGCGATGCTTGCTCATGATCCTGCGTCGATGCGAAAACAACGATGGACTCCGCACCGCATGTAGCAGCGACAGCGTCGGTGAAATCTCGCAAATACGACTGAATCCCGCCGAAAGTAGGCGGGAAGTCGTTGGTGACCAGGAGAACCTTAATGGCGCAGATGCCTTAGCGCTTAGTAGCGGACAGCGCCCTGAACAGGCATCGAGTTCAACGGCACGACCTGGACCGGAATACCGTAATCGGAGGCGTGCACAACCTGGCCGTCACCGATGTACATGCCCACGTGAGTAATTCCCGGGTAGTAACCGATGATGTCGCCCGGCTGCAGCTCAGACAAAGGCACCGGCGTGCCGCCAGCCAGCTGCGCCTGTGAGGTGCGCGGGATGGTCTTGCCGTTCTGAGCGTAGGACCAGTACATCAAGCCGGAGCAATCGAACTGGTTCGGGCCAGCTGCGCCCCAGCCGTACGGTGAACCAATCTTGGACAAGGCTGCACCCACCACGCCGTCACCATGGGCGGATGCCGGGACGTTGAGAGCTACCGGTCCGTTCTTCGCCTCCCACGCGGCGCGCTGCTCCGGGGTGAACGCATCCACGCGACGCTCGACTTCCTTGACCTTGGCGTCCAGGTCTTTGCGCTCCTTCTCCAGCTTGTCGCGCTTGCCCTCCAGCTCCGCCTTGCGGTAGTTGGCCACAGCCACGGCAATGTTAGCGTCGGTGGCCCGCTGGGCTGCTTGCTTGTTCAACTGGGTGGAGTTATCCAGGGTGCGCTGCGCGGAGCGGCTCAGAGAACCGAGGTAGGAAGCGCGGTCAATAGCCTCCTGCGGATTCATTGCATCGAGGGCATTAAGTCGAGCGTCGTTAGAGACGTTGCGGTACTGCGTACGCGCGTGGCCGTCGACCTCCTGCTGCGCGCCCGACCGAGCGCCTACCGCGCGTTCTGCTTCACGCTTTGCATCATCAGCTTGCCTCTGCAGCGTCTTGACTTCCTTATCGCCTTTGACGATCTGGTCCTCGATCTCCTTGACCTCTTCGGCCTTCTCGGTGGCCTGGTGGGAGACATCTTCCATCTCCTTGATCATGGTCTCAACGTCCTCGGCATAAGCCGGGACGGTAGAACCCGCAGTTGCGACGGCTGTAAGTACGCCAGCTGCAACGATCGGACGCGACGTGCGACGGGAGGAAGCGCGGTGCTTGCCCACGAGGACCTCTTTCTGAAAGAACATGAAGGAAGAGATGACAAACCTGTAACAAAGTTATAGCGTCCGCCCGCACCGGTCAAACACTTTGGACAGACTAAAGTGCCAAAAAGCTCCACTCTGTTACTGTTGTGACAATTGTGCGATAAAGAGCCAAAACCGGCCCGAGCCCCGAGGCTCCAGACCGGTTTTAGGTACGCCGCGGAAGTTCCTGCGGCAGGTGCTGCGCTAGAAGCGGACTGCAGAGTGAATCGGCATCATGTTCAGCGGGCGGTAGCCCACCGGGGTGCCGGAGTTCAGCGCGTCGATGATCTGGCCGTTACCGGCGTAAATAGCAACGTGGGATGCGCCACCGTAGTAGACGACGATGTCACCCGGCTGCAGGTCAGAAATGGCGACCTTACGGCCAGCGTTGGCCTGAGCCTGCGAGGTACGCGGAATCTGCTTGCCTGCCTGAGCGTGAACCCAGGAGGTGAAGCCAGAGCAGTCGAACGCGTTCGGGCCGGCAGCGCCGTAGACGTACGGGGAGCCGATCTTGGACTTTGCGATGGACACGATGCGCTCACCCTGGGACGGCTGGCGCACCGGAGCCGGTGCGGCAGCAGCCTGCGGCTGGCGGTTAGCGACAGGGGCGCTAGCGTACTTCTTCTCGACGCCGTTGATCCAGTCGTTGAAGCCCGGAACGTTAGCAACGCCCGGAACAGCCTTCACGGCCGCGATAGCAGAACGGATGTCAGCGTCGCGGTCGGCCTTACCGGCCAGGGACGGGATCCACTGCTCGATGCCCGGGATGCTTGCGATGCCAGGGGTGTTCTCAATGCCCGGGATCTCCGCAGAGATGTTCGTGTTAGGAACGCGAACCTCGGCAGCGTCAGCGGTAGTCGGGGCGATCAGGGTTGCGCCGGCGAGAACGGCGGACGCGGTTGCAACGGTGCGCTTAGTACCGTTTGCCTGGCGGCGGTGCTTAGCCACTTATAAACTCCATATCTCCAGTTGCGCCTACCGGGTTAGCTGTCGGGTTCGGTGCGGGAAGTCACCTCTAGGACGCTCCTGCGCTTGCGCGCTCCTTGCGCCCCGTTCACCCCAGGGAAGTCATGGTTCCCCGGCTTCCGGACCATAGGGGTCCTAGAACTCGGCTCTATGTGGTTCAAATGTCGCTTGCGCCTTCGTGGCTACAAGGTCTCAGCTAGGTTACGAAACGGACACAAGCATTGTCCAACGGCGCGCCCGTTATTTTTTCGTTATTTTCCCCGGCGCCCCGAAAAACCGACGCCTCGAGCCCCTCCATGCCAACCTGCTTTAGCGTGTGACGGCCTACTGCGGGCCTGTCACCAGCACGTTTGCTGCGGAATGGCGTTACGTCCAAGGCCGGCAGAAAGCGATGATTGACGCCAAAACTTTCTAATGTGATCCTGCTCACAGTAGATGTCTTTATGGTTTTGTTACAAGCCAAAGGCCCCTCCCCCACCCGTTTTTGGGCAGTCAGAGGGGCCTCGGCGTTATGCGCTAATGGCTCTAACGCTTGCTCTTAGTACCGGCGTCGCGGTCGACAGAGTTCTTCTCTGCCTCCAGCGCACGCAGCGTCTCCACCTCTTCGTGGTGGTTCTGGCGCGCGATCTCGTTGCGGCGCGCAGTGATCGCCGGATCATCCGGGCTGAACGTGCCGGAGGTCTCCGAGTCGGCGTAACCGAGCTGGTTCATCTGCTTCGGAACAACAGCGCCCGCGTACTCGAGCGGGATCTGGTGGCCGTGCTCGTCCACCGGGCCAATCGGCTGGTGAACCTCGACGAAGGCACCATTCGGCAGCTTCTTGATCACACCGGTCTCAATACCGTGCTCCAGGACCTCACGGTCAGAGCGCTGGAGACCGACGCAAATGCGGTAGGTGATGAAGTACGCCAGCGGCGGCAGCACGATCAAACCTATACGGCCAACCCAGGTCATCGCGTTCAGCGAGATCTGGAAGTGGTAAGCAAACAGGTCGTTACCACCGGACAATGTCAGCAGCAGGAAGAAGGTGATGCCCATGACACCGATACCGGTGCGGACAGGAACGTCGCGGGGACGCTGCAAGAGGTTGTGGTGCGCGTCGTCGCCAAGCATCTTCTTCTCTAGGAAGGGATACAGCAGCAACAGCACCACCATGAGGCCTGCCATCAGTGCCACCCAGAACACGCCCGGGATGGTGTAGTTACCCAAGTAGAGCTCCCACGCCGGCATGACACGGGCGGCACCATCCGTCCACAGCATGTAGACGTCAGGCTGAGAACCAGCGGACACCTGCGACGGGTTGTAGGGGCCGAGGTTCCAAATCGCGTTAATGGTAGTGACACCGGCCATCAGCGCGAGGACACCGAAGACCAGCAGGCCGAAACCGACAGCCTTGACTGCGAAGACCGGTAGAATGCGGATACCCACAACGTTGTTCTCGGTGCGGCCCGGGCCAGGGAACTGGGTGTGCTTCTGGAACCAGACCATCAGCAGGTGTCCGGCAATCAGCGCGAGGATGATGCCCGGCAGGATCAGCACGTGCATGATGTAGAAGCGGTCCAGCATGAGGTCGGACGGGAAGTCGCCGCCGAAGATTGCCCAGTGGATCCAGGTGCCGATGATCGGCAGGCCCACGATGATCGCGGACATAATGCGCAGACCGACACCGGAAAGCAGGTCATCCGGCAGAGAGTAACCGAGGAAGCCCTCGATCATGCCCAGCAGAATCAGGACAACACCGATGATCCAGTTGGCTTCACGCGGGCGACGGAATGCACCGGTGAAGAAGATGCGCAGCATGTGGGCGAACATCGCCATCATGAACATGAGCGCAGCCCAGTGGTGCATCTGGCGGATGAACAGACCACCGCGGACCTCGAAGGAAATGTCCAGGGCAGTCGCGTATGCACGCGACATCTCCACGCCGTTGAGCGGGAGGTACCCGCCGTCGTAGATCACCTTCGTGATCGACGGGTCGAAGAAGAGCGCCAGGTACACACCTGTCAGCAACAGGATGATGAAGCTGTACAAGGCCATCTCGCCGAGCATGAAGGACCAGTGCGTCGGGAAGACCTTGTTCAGCTGCGGGCGCAGGACACCGGAGATCGTGTAGCGCGAATCAATATTGTCAGCAGCTTGACTGAGTTTAGTGCTCATTAGGACTTACGCTCCCAGAATGCCGGGCCGACGGGTTCAATGAAGTCCCCGCGGGCGATGAGGTAACCATCTTCGTCGATCTCAATCGGCAGCTGCGGCAGAGCGCGCGCAGCTGGACCGAAGATCGGCTTGCCGTGCTGCAGTGCATCGAACTGCGACTGGTGGCACGGGCACAGGATGCGGTTGGTCTGAGCCTCGTACAAGGAGGTCGGGCAACCGATGTGCGTACAGATCTTGGAGTAGGCGTAGTAATCGCCGTAGTGGAAGTCTTCCTGACCTTGGCGCTCCACCACTGCGGCAGCGTCGGAGGAACGCAGGCGGATCAGCATGACCGCATTGCGCGGGCCGTGGATGGAGTGCATGTGGTTCTCGTACACGTCCAGGTCCGGGTTGTAGTCATCGCCGTCGTTAACGTCCTGCTCCAGGAGCGGGAAGACCGTCTCCATGGAAGCTGCGTCCAAGTCCTCGGGGCGCATGCGCACCAGG
This sequence comes from Corynebacterium sp. CCUG 71335, assembly GCF_024454075.1. Taxonomy (NCBI): domain Bacteria; kingdom Bacillati; phylum Actinomycetota; class Actinomycetes; order Mycobacteriales; family Corynebacteriaceae; genus Corynebacterium; species Corynebacterium sp. CCUG 71335. Next base: position 42,594 of record NZ_JAGPYY010000006.1, on the reverse strand, counting down.
CGGGACACACCAGCCGTGGTGTAGTGCTTGCCGGCGTCACTGTCGTGCAGCTCGGCAATCGCACCGGTGTCGCGGCCCAGGTAAAGCTTCTTGCCTTCACGCGCCATGGACCAACCCTGGGTCCACAAGGTGCCGTCGCCTTCGTAGTTCATGGCGTGGCGGGGACGCCACGGGTTCTTGATCACGCCGCCGAGCGGGGCGATGATGGCCAGGCCAGCAAGCAGGCCAGCACCACCGAGGAGACCCTGCATCACCTTGCGGCGACCAAGGGTGGAAGTCTGCCATGCATCGTTAAGCAGCGCGGTGGTCGTGCGGCGGTCCAGCTCGGAGGAGCGGCCGTCGTGGCGACGCTGTACCGCGATTTCTTCCGGGATGAACTTCTTGACGTACTGGACGACAGCGAAGCCCAGAGATGCAAGCGCCAGGCCAGAGGTCAGGCCGAGCAAAGGGGTGTACATGGTGTACATCCACAGGCCTTCGTCACCGTGGAAGCGGGGCTCCCACGGCCAGAAGAGGTAAACGCCCAGGAATGCCAGGCCCATGACGATCGAGATGATCAGCCAGACCATGATGCCGCGCGCAGCGCGCTTCTCTGCCGGGTCATCCTCAATCGGCCAGCGTTCCTTGCGGTACGCAACCGTCACGTCGTCGAGCTCGGTGCCCAGGGCAGCCAGCTCGGCATTGCTCATGCGATCGAGCTCTTTGTCTGTGTAATCCTTCTTCACTTCATTGCTCATGAGCGCGATCCAATCCACATTGCAGCGGCGCCGACCAGGGTGACACCGATGATCCACATTGCAAGGCCCTCAGCAACGGGGCCGATACCGCCAAGCGACCAACCCGAGGGGCTCGGGGTTTCCTTGGCGGACTTGATGAAGGCGATGATGTCCTTCTTCTCGTCCGCGGTGAGCTGGCGGTCAGAGAACTTCGGCATGTTCTGCGGACCAGTCAGCATTGCCTGGTAAATCTCCTGCTCATTGGCAGGGTCCAGGACCGGCGCGTACTTACCGGAGGACAGCGCGCCACCACGGCCAGTGAAGTTGTGGCAGGACGCACAGTTGAGGCGGAACAGCTCCGATCCGCGTGCAACGTCGTCAGCCTGAATCTGTCCGTCGTAGTTCTTACCGCGCAGCTCCTCCATAGCGACAGAGCCGTCCTCGTTGTAGACCAGCTCCGGGCCGCCACCGTTTGCTGCAACATACGCGGCGATGGCCAGGGTCTGCGCCTCGGTGTAGCGCGGCTTCTTGCGCTCAGCCTGAGCGTCATTCGACATCATCGGCATGCGGCCGGAGTGCACCTGGAAGTACACGGCACCTTCACCGGTACCGATCAGGGACGGACCGCGGTCCTTGACGCCCTGGAGGTTAGCGCCGTGGCAGGTGATGCAAGCAACGTCGTAGAGGTCCTTGCCCTCTTGGATCATTGCCTGGTCGTCGCGCTGGGCGGTGGCGACCTGTGCGTCCGGAGTCAGGGCGGACGCAAGCAGGCCGGCACCCGTGAGACCAAACGTCAACGCCATCGCGCCGGCAGCGGACCTGCGCAGCTTGCGGCGGTTACGCGCCTTCTTGGGGGTGTTATCCATGTTGTTCCCTTTAGCGAAATCAGATTTTCAATCAGCGTGCTGCGTGCGAGCGAGTGCCCGTGTGGGCAGCTACTGAACGAGGTAGAGAGTAACGAACACGCCGATCCAAATGACGTCGACGAAGTGCCAGTAGTAGGAGGTCACCATGGCCGCAGTTGCCTGCGCCGGGGTGAACTTCGACTTGGCCACGCGTGCCATGACAATGCAGAACGCAATGATGCCCGCGGTCACGTGCGCCATGTGGAAGCCGGTGATGATGTAGAACACCGACCCGTAGACGCTGGACTGCGGGGTCACACCGTGCATGACCATCTCAGCCCACTCGTAGGCGACCAGACCCAGGAAGATCACGCCCAGGGCAATGGTCACGGTGAACCACTTGCGCAGCCCGAAGACATCACCCTTCTCTGCGGCGAACACACCAAGCTGCGAGGTGACCGAGGAGGTCACCAGCACAATGGTGATGATCGTTCCGAAGAGAACGTTGAGGTGATCGGTTTGAACAGCCCAATCACCAGTTTTCATGCCGTTTGCACGCGAGGTGAAGTACATCGCGAACAAGCCGGCGAAGAACATCAATTCTTGGGCGAGGAACACGATCGTTCCGACGCTGACCATGTTCGGTCGGTTCAGCACCGGCAAACGGTCGGGCGAAGTCGCCATACCTGGGTTCGTTGTTGCAGTCGTCACGCGTATTAGTATCCCGCTTTTGAACCCTAAAGTCACCTTGTTTACCCCCGAGTTTTTCATGTGAGCAGTTCACGGACCTGCCCGTATTTCTGCTCACATTCCGCGTGTCGCAGTCACGCATCCGTCCGGGAACTCTTTCGCGGGGCTTTACGACGGTCATCCGTGCAGGTCATAGCTTGAGCCGCGATTCCCCTAACGCGGCAACACTCTCACCCCACCGCGGGAACGCCGCTAAGCGAACGTGCGCCACGAACGTCTTAGTTCCCGCGTGTGACTGGATTCACACATTCGGCCTGCAGAAACGTGCACCCCCATCAACTTTCGGATGACCCCTCACCCCATCGACCGAAAGGTTGGTCTGCCCCAATAGAAAAATGGAAACCCCCACGCCACGGGGCGTGGGGGCGGAAGTTACGTTCGCCTTTGCGGCGAAGTCTTAGTGCTTCTCGCGGGGGATACCGTACTGCAGGTTCAGCATCGTCACGCCCCAGATGAGCACGACGACACCAAGGGCCAGAAGCCACAGCTGCCAGAAGCAGATCCCGAAAGCCATGAGGGTAATGCCACCAGTCATCACCATCGGCCAGACGGAGTTCGGGGAGAAGAAGCCCAAAACACCAGCGCCGTCCTCAACCTCTGCTTCCTCCCAGTCCTCCGGGAGGATATCGATGCGACGTTCGGTGAAGTGAAGGTAACCGCCGAGCATGAAGGAGAAAGCAGCTGCGAGAACCAGGGCCACACCGCCGGCCCATTCGTAGCCGCCCATGTACGCGTCGTCGCCGACGAAGTTAGTGCCCAGGGCGTAGAGCACCGCAATGACCGCGATGAAGACGCCGATTCCGTAGAAGACCTTTGATCCTGCACGCATGATGTGTACCTAGCCTCTCTTAGATGCCGACGTTGTCGACGGCGTTGTTTCCGTCGCGCGTGCCGGTGCGGTCGGAGTTGAACGGGCGGGTGGACGTAGCGAACGGCTCCTCGCCGATGGCCTCGAGAGCCTCGGAGTTGGATGCTTCGGGGTTGTTGTGGCGGAAGTCCATGTACTCGCGGAACTGATCCGGCGTGACCGCACGGATTTCGAAGTTCATCATTGCGTGGTAGGTACCGCACATCTCAGCACAGCGGCCGACGAAGGAACCGGTCTCGGTGATCTCCTCGATCTGGAAGCTGCGCTCCTGCTGGTTCATCTCCGGGTGAGAGTAAGCATCGCGCTTGAACAGGAACTCCGGAACCCAGAAGGCGTGGCTCACATCGCTGGATGCGAGACGGAACTCGATCGCTGTGTCGGTCGGCAGAACCAGAACCGGAACTTCCTCGGTGGAACCGACAGTCTCAATCAGGTTGTAGTTGAGGTAGGACTGGTCGTTCGAAGACTGGCCGTGGATCGGGTTGCCGTTGACCATGTTCTCGTCGTCGATCTTGGTCTCGTCGGCCAGCTTCTGGCGCTCCAGATCGCTACCGTCATAGTCCCCGCCGACCGGCGACAGGTCTCCCTTGACCTCCGCGTAGCCGAACTTCCAGTTCCACTGGAACGCCGTGACATCGACAGTGACATCAGGCTCTTTATCCAGGGCCACAACCTTGGTCTGCGCCTGGACCGTGAAGAAGAACAGGACCATGACAATCAGGATCGGCACAATGGTCAGCGCCAGCTCGAGCGGGATGTTGTACTGCAGCTGCTTCGGGAACTCACCGTGGCCCTGCTTCTGACGGCGCTTGCTGTTCCACGCGAAGACCGCGTAGATGAAGATGGCCCACATGATGATGCCGATGATCCAGGCAACGAGCCAGACCCAGACCCAGAAGTTGTACATGCTGGCACCTTCAGGGGTGACCGGGTCAGGCCAGCCCATGTCCAGCAGGTTGCCGAGTGCGCTCGGCGGTGCGACCTCACAGCCCGTCAGGCCCAAGCCGCTCAGGGCGATAATCCCTGCGAAGCAGAGCTTCTTGGCAAGGCCACGGTTCTTTGCCGTATCCACGTGTGTAAAGCCTTCCTATCCACACAGAATATTCCTACCCAGTCAGAATAGAGGATCAGCGCCACATGTTTAACCTGCACGGCTCCCGCGTTTTCGGCGACGCAGAGCCACGGCCTACGCAGAGCCCCCAAAGAGGCGCTGTCCTAGCCGGTCACCTGCAGTCACTGTGCGCAGATCCGCCACAGATTTCCCACAGGCGTAATTGCGGTCACACTTATCTTGCAGAATATCAATCGGAAGTTGCACCCCTAACGGGGACGGGCTAAAGGTGGTGCGACACCAATAGACTCAGCGGCGCCCCGCAGATCTATTGTGGGTGGAGCTAGTTTTACTCAACTCTTTCTAAGGAGCCACCCACTTATGTGCGGTCTTCTCGCAATGCTCAGCAGCAATTCGGACGCTGCCCGCTTCGTCGCGGCCACCGAGCGTGCCCTGCCATGTTTCCACCACCGCGGCCCAGATGCCGCCGGGACGTGGAACGACGATGACGCAGTTTTCGGCTTCAACCGCCTGTCCATCATTGACCTCGAGCACTCCCACCAGCCGTTGCGCTGGGGGCCGGAAGACAACCCGCAGCGCTACGCACTGACGTTCAACGGTGAGATCTACAACTACATAGAACTGCGCGATGAGCTGTCCGCCCTCGGCTACACCTTCAACACGCACGGTGATTCCGAAACCATCGTGGTGGGCTACCACCACTGGGGCAAGGACGTGGTGAACCACCTCCGAGGCATGTTCGCCTTCACCATCTGGGACACCCAGGACCGGGTCGTGTTCGCTGCCCGCGACCAGTTCGGAATCAAGCCCCTCTACTACGCCACAACTGACGCAGGCACCGTCTTCTCCTCGGAGAAGAAGTCCATCCTGGAGATGGCGCCGGAGCTCGGGCTGGATCTGAGCCTGGATAAGCGCGCCATCGAGCATTATGTGGACCTGCAGTACGTCCCGGAGCCGGAATCTCTCCACGCGGCCGTCCGCCGGCTCGAATCTGGATGCACCGCCACGCTGACCCCCGGCGGTGAGGTCGTCGCGGAGCGCTACTTCCGGCCCCAGTTCAATGTCACGCCGGTGATCAAAGGCGAAGAACAGAAGCTTTTCGACGCTATTGCCGCCGCCCTGGAAGATTCCGTCGCAAAGCACATGCGCGCAGATGTGACCGTCGGCTCCTTCCTCTCCGGCGGTATTGACTCGACCGCTATTGCGACATTGGCTAAGCGGCACAACCCGAACTTGCTGACGTTCACCACCGGTTTTGAACGCCAGGGTTACTCCGAGGTCGATGTCGCGGCTGAGTCCGCGGAAGCGATCGGCGTTGAACACATAGTCAAGATCGTCTCTCCGGAGGAATACGCCGAGTCCATCCCGAAGATCATGTGGTACCTCGACGACCCGGTGGCTGACCCGTCGCTCGTCCCGCTCTTCTTCGTGGCGCAAGAAGCTCGTAAGCACGTCAAGGTGGTCCTGTCCGGTGAGGGCGCGGACGAGCTCTTCGGCGGCTACACCATCTATAAGGAGCCCCTGTCTCTCGCGCCGTTCGAGAAAATGCCGGACCCCCTGCTCAAGGGCCTCAATCGGTTAAGCCACATTCTGCCTGAGGGAATGAAGGGTAAGTCACTGCTTGAGCGCGGAACGATGCCGATGGAGGATCGCTACTACGGTAACGCGCGCTCCTTCAACTACGACCAGCTGCGCCGAGTGCTTCCGTGGGCCAAGCGCGAGTGGGACCACCGCGAGGTCACAGCACCGATCTACGCCGAGTCCACGGGAATGGACCCGGTCGCACGCATGCAGCACTTGGACCTGTTCACGTGGATGCGCGGCGACATCCTGGTCAAGGCTGACAAGATCAACATGGCGCACTCCCTCGAGCTGCGCGTGCCGTTCCTGGATAAGGAGGTCTTCGCTGTCGCGGAGACCATCCCTCACGATCTGAAGATCGCGGACGGAACAACCAAATACGCCCTGCGCAAGGCCATGGAGCAGATCGTCCCGCCGCACGTCCTGCACCGCAAGAAGCTCGGCTTCCCCGTGCCTATGCGCCACTGGCTCGCCGGCGACGAGCTCTACGGTTGGGCCCAGCAGACCATCCGCGACTCCCAGACCGACGACATCTTCAACAAGCACGAAGTCGAAGAGATGCTCAAGGAGCACCGCGACGGTGTCTCCGACCACTCGCGTCGTCTGTGGACCGTGCTGGCGTTCATGGTCTGGCACGGCATTTTCGTCGAGCACCGCATCGATCCCGGCATTGAGCAGCGCGATTATCCGGTGAAGCTCTAAGGCTCACCACTCTCCCTGCCCCACTACCCCGCTCGTCGGCACCACACACGCCGGTGGACGGGGTAGTGCTGGCTCTACCCCGATTGGATAAGCAGGGTTACTGAATTTTCGTGCTTCTGTCGGTTCAATTCGCACTATGACCAACGCGCAGAGCAACCAGCAGTTACAGCGAAAGTCCGAGACCAAGACAAACCGAAGGAAAGTCTGGACCGTGATCGGGGCGCTAGCCCTCGCCGTGGTGATAGTCGCTGCAGTAGCCGTGTACTTTTACGGCCCGGCCGTCACCGCGATGACTACGGGGACGGCACGTTTTGTGGGCACGGACTCACCGAAACGCTACACCTCGACGGTACTTCAGCTGGCCGAGCAAGGTATCTACAGCGACTCGGAGGAATTCTCGGCCGCGAGCGAGCACGCCAAAGATGTGGCCAAGAAGGCGGATTCTGTCGACGAAGTGCGCGAAGATCTCAACAACGCGGTTCGCGCCGCGGGCGGTAAGCACTCGCGCCTGATCTCCCCCGATGAAAAGCAGCAGCGCGTTGATGACGAAAACGCCGAAGACGGCGCATCCGAACCCACCGTCAACGTGGAGAGTGCCGTCGCCATCGCCACGGTTCCCGGTATCCACCGCGACGACGACGTGCAGAGCTACGCTGACGAGCTGTCGAACGGCCTGACGCAGGCCCGCGATAACGGCGCATGCGGCGCAATCGTGGATCTACAGACCAACGACGGCGGCGACATGGGCCCTATGCTGGCGGGTCTCTCTCCCATCATCCCCGACGGCACTGCGATCGAGTTCGTCGCTTCCGGCAATGCGATGCCGGTGAAGGTCGAGGGGAATTCAGTCAGCGGCGGCGGCACTCCTCTCTCAACCACCGGTGGCAAATGGGATGCGCCGACGGCTGTGCTCGTCAGTGACGCGACCGCGTCTTCCGGTGAGGCGACCATGCTGTCCTTCCGCGGTCTGGACAATTCCCGCAGCTTCGGCACGCCGACCGCTGGGTTCGCCTCGGCGAATAATGTCTATGAATTCCCCGACGGCAGCGAGCTGATGCTCACCACAGCCAGGAACCGCGACCGTACCGGCCAAACCTACGCGGAGGATCCAATCGAACCCGACACAAAGACTGATTCGAGCGACGCTGCTTTGGCAGCGGCCAAGACATGGCTTCGCGAGGAGCACGGCTGCGAATAGATGCTAGGGCACCGGCTAGCACCGGTACTCAACCTAAAGAATTAAGCGCCCCGAGGGGCGCTTAATTCAATCCTCGCTCTCAGCGGAGCGTTCGTCTTAGTTGAAAGAGTCGCCGCAGGCGCAGGAGCCACCGGCGTTCGGGTTATCAATGGTGAAGCCCTGCTGCTCAATCGTGTCTGCGAAGTCGATCTCTGCGCCCATGAGGTACGGAACAGACATCTTGTCCACGACGAGGCGCACACCGCCGACGACATCGGCCTTGTCGCCGTCGAGGTCGCGGTCGTCGAAGTAGAGCTGGTAGCGCAGACCAGCGCAGCCACCCGGCTGCACAGCGATGCGCAGAGACAGGTCGTTGCGGCCTTCCTGATCCAGCAGCGCCTTTGCCTTAGCTGCAGCTGCGTCGGTCAGCTTGACGCCGGTAGTGGAAGTCGGTGCAGTCATAAAACATCTCCTTGGCCAATTGAGGCCGTGTTGCAGTTTCGGGGTCCGAGCCTACTCCCCGAGCCGGAACGGATGCTAGTGCACCCTAACTTGGAGCGAAGGAGCGGACTTCTACCGTGTCCAACACCCACGATGCGAACTGCATTCCAGGAGCAGAAACCGGCGCACTGCCACGGCCGTCAAGCTGCACGAACCCGTCGACCCTGTGTGGCTGTAACAGAAACCGGCCTTGTAGCCTAGAGAGCGTGAAACTTCCCTGGCAGAAAACTGACGCGACCGACGCCGCGGCCGGCGGCTCCACCAAAGTCGATCTTGCTGAACACAAGTCCGAGGTGACCAGCACGACCAGCACGGCAAGCACGGACGGCGCTAAAAATGCCCCAGAGAAGAAACTGCCCAAGGGCTACACTCCGCCGAAGGGGCGCCCCACGCCGAAGCGCCACGACCAGGAGGTCAAGCGCGGTGTGATCCGCGACCCGAACGCGATGTCCACTCCGCAGGCTGCGCAGAAGCGCAAAGAGCTGAAGAAGTCCATGTCCAAGGAAGAGTGGAAGGACTACAAGAAGCAGGAGCGCGCGCAGCGCCGCGCACAGAACAAGGAATTGCAGGCCAAGATGGACGCCGGTGAAGAGGCGTACCTCATGGACCGCGACAAGGGAAAGGTGCGCAAGTACGTCCGCGATTGGGTGGATTCGCGCCGTTTCATCTCCAACTACATCATGCCGGCGGCGTTCGTGATGTTGCTGATTATGCTCATCGGCCAGTTCGTGCCGCAGATGGCTGCGGTGCTGTCGACGTTGTCGATGATTTTCATCGCGACGGTGCTGGCGGAGGCGTTCATCATCGGCCGCAAGGCCAACAGGGCCGTCAAGGAGAAGTTCCCTGAGGAGAATGACACCGGCTTTGGCCTGGGCATGTACGCCTTCTCCCGCGCGTCACAGCCACGCAACTGGCGCACGCCCAAGCCGCAGGTCGCTCTCGGTTCCAAGGTGTAGAAGGGGCCAGCGCCGTGTCCACTCCTCTTTCGCTCGCGTTCGATCCGGTCCCCGCCCCTGACGCGTCTGCGGAGGCTGCAGTCCAGTCAGCGTTGACACAGAATCCGCGGGGGCTGTCTTTTGGCCGCTTAGCAGGCATCGGTGCGTGGGTGGCTGGACGGCAAGGCGAGGCTCCACCGAGGCCCCTGGGCACGGTGCGAGTGGTCGTGTTCGCCGGTAGCCACGGCATTGCGCAGCGCGGTGTCTCTGCGTTCACTCCTGATGCGACGGCGGTGCAAGCGCAGGAAATTCAATCCGGTGCGGCACCAGTGTGTGCGCTCGCTCGGAATGCTGGGGCATCCGTGCGCCTTATCGACGTCAACGTGGACGCCCCGTCCGGCCCCATCGATGTCGACGATGCCATGAGCCCGGATGAGTTCGAGCGCTCCGCGCAGCTAGGCATGTCCGCTGCGGATCACGAGATCGATTCAGGCAGCGATCTGATCGTGCTCGGTGACCTCGGCGCGGGGAACACCACCGTCGCCGCTGCGGTCATGGGCACGTTCACCTTCACGGAACCGGCTGTCGCCGTTGGGCGTGGCAGCGGGATTAATGACGAAGTGTGGAAAACCAAAGTCGCCGCGGTGCGCGATGCCATGTTCCGCGTCCGCGACCAGCGCGAGGACGTCCTCGAAGTGCTGCGGAGAATCTCGGCCCCGGACTTCGTTGCGCTCACTGCGTTCATTGCGCAATGCGCGGTGCGGCGTACGCCAGTGCTTATCGACGGCGCATACACCGCCGTTGCGGCCTACACCGCCGAGCGCCTCGCTCCGGGGACGAAAGAATGGCTCCTCGCTGGCCAGTTGAGTCCGGAACCGTGCCACATGGTCTGCCTCCAAGCACTTGATCTCACGCCGGTGGCTGCCCTGGACATGTCCACGGGACAAGCAACTGGCGGAGCCGCCACCCTTCCCTTGGTCAAAGCTGCCGTGGACTTGGTGCGCGACGAGATGCGCGCCCAGGCCAGCCAGCAGGCTGACAACCAAGCCGCCAGCGGCGACCCGGTGCTTTAGTTCCCGCCCTGCACCAGGGTGTGCAGCCAGCCGTGGGTGTCCTCATGCTCACCGCGCTGGATCGCGGTGAGACGATCGCGCATCGCCATCGTGACATCACCGGCTTCATTGCCGTTGACGGTGAAGTCAACGTCATTGCCCACGACGTGGCCGACCGGGGTGATCACTGCTGCGGTGCCGCATGCCATGGTTTCGGTCATTTCCCCCGATTCGGCACCGTTGCGCCAGTCGTCGACTGTGATGCGCACTTCCTCCGTCGTAAAGCCAAGGTCGCGTGCGACCTGCAACAGTGAGTCGCGCGTAATACCCGGAAGCAGCGAGCCGGACAATTCCGGGGTGACCACCCTGGCGCTGTCACCGGAGCCATAAACGAACATGAGGTTCATGCCGCCCATCTCTTCGATGTAGGTCCGCTCGATAGCGTCAAGCCACACCACCTGGTCGCAGCCCTTCTCTTCGGCTTGCGCCTGGGCCAGCAGAGACGCGGCGTAGTTGCCCGCGAACTTGGCTGCGCCGGTACCGCCTGGCGCGGCGCGGACATAATCGTCGCTAATCCACACCTTGACCGGGTTCACGCCGCCGGAGAAGTAGGAGCCAGCCGGGGACGCGATGACGAAGAAGGTGTAGGAGTCAGCCGGGTGCACGCCTAACCCGACCTGCGTGGAGATCATGAATGGGCGGAGGTACAGCGCCGCCTCACCCCCGGCCTCCGGGACCCACTCGTGGTCAATATCAACCAGCTGGCGCAGCGACTCAATGAACAGCTCCTCCGGAATCTCCGGCATAGCCAGACGTTCCGCCGAGTTCTGCATACGGCGCGCGTTCTGTTCCGGCCGGAAAGTGACGATGGTGCCGTCGGCGTGACGGTAGGCCTTCAACCCCTCAAAGATGGCCTGACCGTAGTGGAACACCATCGATGCCGGATCGAAGGAGACATTCTCATACGGGCGCACCTGCGCGTTGTGCCACCCCTGATCCTTAGCCCAATCGATGGAAACCATGTGGTCGGTGAATTTCTTACCGAACATTGGGTTTTCCAGAATCTCCGCGCGCTCCTGCGCACTCTTCGGATTCTCGTTCTTTGTAACGGTGAATTCAGGGAGGTTGTGGTTCGTCATACCCGGAATCATACTCCCGCCCCCGACCGCCCCCGACCGCGCTGCCATAGTCCAGACCGGGGGTTATCCGTAGTCAGCGAGGCCAGTAGGATCGCTGGCATGTCCACTCACGCGAAACTTCCCCACTTCACCGATCTGCTACCGGCGCACGGCACCATGCCGCAGCTGGAGTTCGCCGCCGACATTGCTAGAGCCGAGTCAGCGAACACGAGGATCATCCCCGTCCTGCAGGAGGATGGGGAGCTGGCGATGCCTACGTCACCTCTGACCAGTGCTGAGGTTTACCGTCAGCTCGAGTCCCTCGGGGCGACGGGCAAGTTGGGGGAAATCACGAAGCTCGTCAGCGACGGTGTGCTCTTCGTTGCCGTCGGTGTTGGTGAGGACGGTTTGGACGAGACCGCTCTGCGCCGCGCGATGGGTGCGGCTGCGCGGGGGCTGAAGGACTCCACGAACGCAGTCGTTCTGGGCAGCTACGGCATCCGCGCGACTGTGGAGGGGCTGCTGCTCGGCGGCTACGCCTACAACGGCCTCAAGAGTGCGGAGAAGGCCACCCCGGACACCGCCGAAGGAGAGAAAACTGCCGAGGTCGAGGGGTACAGCGACACCCCGGCGCGGCGCCCCTTGGTCACTGTCATCGGCGATGAGGCCGACCGCGACCAGTTCGATGCCGCCGTCACCGTTGCCAACGCGGTCGTCCTCGCCCGTGACCTGGTGAACACGCCGTCGAACCTGCTCTACCCTGCCAACTACGCCGACATCGCTACTGCGGTCGCCGGTCGGTGCGGTCTCACCGTGGAGGTACTCGACCACGATCAGCTCCGCGAGCAGGGTTTCGGCGGCATCACCGCCGTTGGTCAGGGTTCTGAGCGTCCGCCGCGTCTCGTCCACCTCTCCTGGGCGCCAGAGAACGCGGGCACGTCCGTGGCGCTCGTCGGTAAAGGCATCACCTTCGACACCGGCGGCATCTCCATCAAACCTGCCGCCGGGATGGAGCAGATGGTGATGGACATGGGAGGTTCCGCAGCTGTGCTCGCGGCTACCTCCGCGATCGCGGCGCTCGAGCTACCTGTGCGTGTCGACGCATGGCTTCCCCTGGCCGAGAACATGCCATCCGGTACGGCGCAACGCCCTGGCGACGTGATCACCCACTACGGCGGCATGACATCCGAGGTGATCAACACTGATGCCGAGGGCCGCCTCGTGCTTGCCGACGCAATTGCCCGCGCCAGCGAGGACCACCCCGACTACCTCATCGAAACATCCACCTTGACCGGCGCGCAGATGGTGGCGCTGGGCAAGCGCACCTTCGGCGTCATGGGTTCAGACGAACTGCGCGACCAGATCGCCGAAACGGCACGCGAGATCGATGAACCCGGCTGGGCCATGCCGATGCTGGAAGAACACGACGAGGAAATCGCCTCCAAGGTGGCCGACATCAAAAACGCCAACTCGGACCGCTTCGGCGGCATGGAATTCGCCGCCACCTACCTATCCAAGTTCGTGGGCGAGACCGCCGACGGCGAGGAGATCCCGTGGGCGCATATCGACGTCGCCTCCCCCGCTTGGAACACCGGCGGCCCCTACGGATTCATTCCCGCCCGGGCGACCGGTGTGCCGGTGCGCACCATCGTGGAGACGATTCGTTCGATCTGCTCCTAACGTTTAAGGGCTCCGTCGCCTAGACGTTAGGGTCTTCGCCGCGCTCGAACTTGGCGCGGCGTTCTTTTTGTTCGGCGCGCTTACGCAGGATCCGCTCCTGCTCCATCCGTTTCCGCATGCGGTCCGGGTATCCGGTCTCTTCAACGTCGTAAAGCGAAATGCCCAGCATCTTGCTCACCGCGTCAATGCCCGTGGGTCCCCCAATGTTGCGGCGCGTGTACTCGCCATTGTCCGCAACGAGCACGACTGACATTTCGTTGACCATCGTTTCCGGCTCGACGAAGCCCTCGACGAACCCATGCCGCTCCGCCCACTGCTTGAGATACTGGGCATCTTCCGGCCGCACAGTCTCCCCCGGGCCGCGCGGCGGCTTGAACGGGGAATTCTTCTTGCGTGAGCCGAACAGATTGAACACGGTCAATATTGTAGGCCTCCCCTGTCGCACCCCCCGTATTTGGCGGACATCACACTTGCGGACGCGATGCCTGGGAAGCGAGTACTCTGGGAAGAGATTCAACGTCTGCAAACTTTTATAGGAGACACACACAACCATGGCTCACTCTGTAGAGATGCCCGAGCTGGGCGAATCGGTCACCGAAGGCACCATCACGACGTGGCTCAAGGAGGTCGGCGACACCGTCGAGGTCGACGAGCCATTGCTCGAGGTTTCCACCGACAAGGTCGACACCGAGATCCCGTCCCCGGTCGCTGGCGTGCTGCTGGAGATCAAGGCTGAGGAAGACGACACTGTCGAGGTCGGCGAAGTCATCGCTGTCGTCGGCGACGAGGGCGAAGAGCCGTCCGGTGATTCCGGCTCCGGCTCTGACGCGGCTGACTCGGACGACTCTGCAGAGGCAGAGAAGGAAAAGGCCGACGAGAAGCCGGCCCAGGAGGAGTCCGCGCCGAAGAAGTCCGGCGGCTCCGGAAGCGCCACCGATGTTGAAATGCCGGAGCTGGGTGAGTCTGTCACCGAGGGCACCATCACCACGTGGCTGAAGTCCGTCGGCGACGAGGTTGAGGTCGACGAGCCGCTGCTCGAGGTCTCCACCGACAAGGTCGACACCGAGATCCCGTCCCCGGTGGCCGGCACCCTGGTCGAGATCCTCGCGGAAGAGGACGACACCGTTGAGGTCGGCGAAGTCATCGCCCGTGTTGGTGACGCTGACGCAGCTGGTGCTTCCGACGAGCCGGAGCAGACCAACCGCGGCGAGGACGATGTTGCTGACGCTGACGAAGAGGTCGACGACGACAACTCGGCACAAGGCGAAGGCGACAACCCGGCTGACGCACCGAAAAAGGACTCCGAGAACAAGTCCTCCACCAACAAGAAGGGCTCTGGTGAGTCCACCGACGTGGAGATGCCGGAACTGGGTGAGTCTGTCACCGAAGGCACCATCACCACGTGGCTGAAGTCCGTCGGCGACATGGTCGAGGTCGACGAGCCGCTGCTCGAGGTCTCCACCGACAAGGTCGACACCGAAATCCCGTCCCCGGTGGAGGGCACTCTGCTGGAAATCCTCGCAGAAGAGGACGACACCGTCGAGGTCGGCGAGGTCATTGCTCGCGTCGGTGACGCTGAGGCGGCTGCTGACGATTCCGGTTCCGACGACTCTGGCACCTCTGCTTCCGAGCCCCCTGCAAAGGAGGAGAAGCCCGCTGAGCCTGAGGTCAAGGAAGAGAAGCAGGCAGCCAAGGACGAGAAGCCGAAGTCCGAGGCACCGAAGAAGGACGAGAAGCCTGCAGGTGACTCCGCTGAGTCCACCAACACCTCGGCGAAGGTCGACAACGGCGGCAAGGTGCCGTACGTGACCCCGCTGGTGCGCAAGCTGGCTGACAAGCACGGTGTGGACCTCAACTCCATCGAGGGCACTGGTGTCGGCGGCCGCATCCGCAAGCAGGATGTCCTGGCTGCTGCGCAGGGTGGCTCCGCCGACTCCGCTGAGTCGACCCAGGCTGCTGCCGCTGAGCAGAAGGACGCTGACCCGCGCTCCCGCTGGTCCACGAAGTCTGTGGACCCGGCGAAGTCCGAGCTGATCGGCACGACCCAGAAGGTCAACCGCATCCGCGAAATCACGGCCGCCAAGATGGTCGAGTCCCTGCAGATCACTGCACAGCTCACCCACGTCCAAGAGGCCGACGTCACGCGCGTTGCAGAGCTGCGTAAGGCTGCGAAGCCGGCGTTCGTCGATAAGCACGGCGTGAACATCACGTACCTGCACTTCTTCATCAAGGCCGCCGCAGAGGCTCTGGTTTCCCACCCGAACGTCAACGCGTCCTACAACGCGGAGACCAAGGAGATCACCTACCACGACACCGTCAACATTGGCGTGGCGGTGGACACCCCGCAGGGTCTGCTCGTGCCGGTGTTGAAGAACGTTCAGGACATGAACCTGGCTGACATTGCCAAGGGCGTGGCTGATGTCGCCGAGCGCGCACGCAACAAGAAGCTGCGCCCGGATGACCTGTCGGGGGCCACCTTCACGGTGTCCAACATCGGCTCCGAGGGTGCACTGCTGGATACCCCGATCCTCACCCCGCCGCAGGCCGGCATCCTGGGCACCGCGGCGATCCAGAAGCGCCCGGTCATTGTCACCGAGGACGGCATCGACTCCATCGCGATCCGCCAGATGTGCTTCCTGCCGTTCACCTACGACCACCAGCTGGTCGACGGTGCTGACGCTGGCCGCTTCGTCTCCACCATCGTGGACCGCATCGAGGCCGGCGACTTCCAGGACGACTTGGACATCTAATCCCCCAGTCTCCGCGCACTGAGCCCGGTTCCAGCTTCGGCTGGGGCCGGGTTTCGGCTTTTCTAGATCCCATGGTCACCGCGGATGTGCAACCCCTGTGCGGGTTGTGAACCGGGCACGCCACCTCGCCGATCCCTCTAGACTGGAGGTATGGCAAAGGTACAGGACAACGCGAAAAAGAAGAAGACCGAGACCTTCAAATCCTTCCGCAACGATGCAGCAGATTTCATCGAGGAAGCGATCGGCGGCCTTGTCGCCGCTCACCCGGATGCAGAGTGGCACAGCGAAGGGTTCATCGGCCGCAAACGCACACAGGAGGAGAGCAATCAGCGCGGCAAGGTCGGCGTGATTTCCGGTGGCGGTTCCGGCCACGAGCCGATGCACGCCGGTTTCATTGGGGAGGGCATGCTGGACGCGGCCTGCCCAGGTCTGGTGTTCACCTCCCCGAACGCCGTCCAGGTCATCGCCGCCACCGAGTGGGCTGACCGCGGCAAGGGCGTGGTCCATGTGGTGAAGAACTACACGGGCGACGTCATGAACTTCACCGTGGCGGCGAACACCGTCGAGGGGGAAGTCGGCCAGATCATCGTGGCGGACGATGTCGCCACTGAGATCGACAACGATCACTCCCCCGGCCGGCGCGGTACCGGCGCGACGATCATCGTGGAGAAGATTGCCGGAGCTTCTGCTGCCCGCGGTGATGAGTTGAAAGATGTGGTCAAGTGGGGGCAGAAGGCCGCCGACCAGTCCCGCAGCATGGCCGTGGCGCTTCAGGCAGGCCACTTGCCCACCAGCGACCGCCAAACCTTCGACCTTGAGGAGAAGGAGATCGAGATCGGTGTGGGCATCCACGGCGAGCCTGGTGTTGAGCGCCGCAAGCAAAAACCGGGTGTGAAGAAGCCGACGGCAGCCAACCTTGTTGAGGAACTGCTCGACGGGATCATCACTTCCCTCAACAAGGCCGACGTCACGGTCAAGGAGAACACCGATGTTGTTCTTCTGGTCAACGGGCTGGGCGGCACGAGCGAGCTGGAGCTCGACCTCGTTTTCGGCGAGGCGTGCAAGCAGCTCGAGGAAAAGGGCATCAAGGTCAAGCGCGGCTACCGCGGCTCATTGGTGACTTCTCTGAACATGGCCGGTGTCTCGCTGACGTTGACGAAGGTCAACCGAGAAATGCTGGAGCTGCTCGATGCCGAGACATCTGCCCCTGCCTGGCCCGCCGCTGCCGTCAACCCGAAGTTCGCCCTTGCTGCGATGGAGGATGATTTTGAACAGCCGGTCAACGGCAAGAAGAACAAGTGGCTCAGCGCGTTTGTCGACCGCCTCTCTGGCGCTTTCGACGACCTCACCGAGCTCGACCGCATTGCCGGTGACGGCGACTTCGGCCAGAACATGGAAGCCGCTTTTGGCGACATCACGACCCCGCTGAAGTGCTCCGACGAGCAAGCGCTCGAGTTCTTCGCCCACCGCATGCTCGTGCGTGCCGGCGGCACCTCAGGCGCGGTCCTGGGCACGTTCTTCCGCGAAATGAGCGACGCCTTCGCTGAAACCGGCGTGGACTCGCGCGACGCGGGCGCGGGAGCCTTTGCGAAGACGCTGGCGACGGGCCTGAACAACGGTGTCGAGGCGATCACGGAGCTCGGCGGCGCCAAGGAGGGAGACAACACGCTTATCGACGCTTTGGCTCCCGCCGCCAAGGCCGCCTCCGACATCACCAGCGCCGAATCCATCGATGAGGTTCTGGAGCGCGTTTTCGAGCCGGCAGTCAAGGGCGCGAAGTCGACCCGCGGCATGGCAGCGAAGAAGGGACGCGCCTCTTACCTGGGCGAATCCGCCTCCGATGTGCCCGACCCCGGCGCGATTGCCGTTACGTGGCTGTTCGGCGAAGCAGCTGTGGACGAGTTCTAAAACCCCTCACTTAAA
Organism: Corynebacterium sp. CCUG 71335; assembly: GCF_024454075.1. Taxonomy (NCBI): domain Bacteria; kingdom Bacillati; phylum Actinomycetota; class Actinomycetes; order Mycobacteriales; family Corynebacteriaceae; genus Corynebacterium; species Corynebacterium sp. CCUG 71335. The sequence goes on along the minus strand of NZ_JAGPYY010000006.1, from coordinate 24,924 downwards.
CTTGTGGGAGACCAACTGAATCACCCCGGAAACTAAAGGAGAACCGTGGACTACATCACCCGCCACATCGGCCCGACTGATGAAGAACGCGCGCAGATGCTCGACCGCGTTGGCTACGGCTCAATCGCCGAGCTTGTCGACGCTGCAACACCCCCCGGAATCCTGCTCAAGCAGCCACTGAACTTGCCTGAGCCGCTGAGCGAGAAGGAGGCGCAGAACCGCCTTCGCGAACTAGCTGGCAAGAACACGGTGTTGCGCGCCTTCCACGGCCAGGGGTATTCCTCCACGGTCACCCCACCAGTGATTCGCCGCGGTGTGGTGGAAGATGCAGGTTGGTACACCGCCTACACCCCCTACCAGCCGGAGATCTCCCAGGGCCGTCTAGAGGCGCTGCTGAACTTCCAAACAATGGTGCAGGACCTTACGGGCCTGCCGATGGCTAACGCATCTCTCCTGTGCGAAGCTTCTGCCGTTGCTGAAGCCATCGGCCTGATGTCGCGCGCCGTGAAGAAGGGCCGCCGCGTCATCCTGGACTCCCGTCTCCACCCGCAGGTGATCGCCGTCGGTGCTGAGCGCGCCCGCGCCCTGGACCTCGAGGTTGAGGTCACCGCTTTGGATTCCAACTTGGTCGGAGAAGACTTCGTCGGAGTTGTCATCGCCTACCCGGGCACAGAGGGCGACATCACCGACCCTCGGCCGGTTATCGAGGCGATCCACTCCCGCGGCGGCCTGGCCACCGTGGTTGCCGATCCGCTGGCGCTGCTGCTGGTCGAGTCCCCGGGCGAGATGGGCGCAGACATCGCGGTGGGTACCACCCAGCGCTTCGGTGTTCCGCTGTTCTACGGCGGCCCGCACGCCGCCTACATGGCTGTCACCGACAAGCTCAAGCGCCAGATGCCGGGCCGCCTGGTCGGCGTCTCGGTCGACGCTGAGGGCTTCCCCGCCTACCGCCTGTCGCTGCAGACCCGTGAGCAGCACATCCGCCGCGAGAAGGCGACCTCTAACATCTGCACCGCCCAGGCGCTGCTGGCGGTCACCGCGTCCATGTACGCCGTGTACCACGGGCCGGAGGGCCTGCGCGAGATTGCGCAGCAGGTGCATGAGTGGGCGGGGCGGTTTGCTGCGTCGATAAGCAATGCGGGCCTGGAGCTCGCGCACGAGAACTTCTTCGACACTGTCGCGGTGAAGGTGCCCGGCCGTGCGCAAGGCATTGTCGATGCGCTGGCTGAGAACGGTTATCTTGTTCGCGCGATCGACGCCGACACGGTGGGCGTGAGCTTTGGTGAGGACACCGACGAGGCCGACCTGGTCGGTCTGCTCGGAGGCTTCGGCATTATTGACCAGCCGGCAGCAGGTGCCGAGAACCACCTGCCGGAAGCACTGCTGCGCACCAGTGACGTGCTCACGCACGAGGTATTCAACACGCACCACTCCGAGACGATGATGATGCGCTACATCCGCAAACTCGGCGACAAGGATCTGGCGCTCGACCGCACTATGATCCCGCTGGGTTCGTGCACGATGAAGCTCAACCCGACTGCCGGGCTTGAGGCGATTACGTGGCCGGGCTTTGCCAACGTGCACCCGTTCACGCCGGACAAGTACACCGAAGGCTGGCGCGAGCTGATCGACGAGCTCAACGGCTGGCTTGTGGAAATCACCGGTTACGATGCCGTGTCCGTCCAGCCGAACTCCGGCGCGACCGGTGAGCTGGCCGGCCTGCTAGCGATGCGCCGCTACCACGTGGCCAACGGCGACACCGAGCGCGACATCTGCCTCATCCCGGCATCCGCACATGGCACGAACGCTGCTTCGGCAACGCTGGCGAATCTGCGCGTGGTCGTCGTGGCGACCGCCGATGACGGTTCCATCGACATTGAAGACCTGGATAAGAAGCTCGAGCAGTACGGCGAGCACGTCGCGGCGATCATGATCACCTACCCGTCCACGCACGGTGTGTACGAGGACACTGTGTCCGAGGTCGCAGAGAAGGTCCACGCCGTCGGCGGTCAGGTCTACATCGATGGCGCGAACATGAACGCCCTGACCGGCTTGGCCCGCCCCGGCGACTTTGGCGGCGACTGCTCGCACCTCAACCTGCACAAGACCTTCACCATCCCGCACGGTGGCGGCGGACCGGGTGTCGGCCCGATCGGTGTGGGTAAGCACCTGGCTCCGTTCCTGCCGTCTGATCCGCAGGTCAGCGGTTCTGAGGCCGCGCAGGAGGCTCCTGAGGGCGCCGGCGTGCCTATCGCGTCGACCACGTACGGTTCTGCGGGCGTGCTCCCGATCTCGTGGGCGTACATCGCCATGTCCGGTGCAGAGGGCCTCGCGTCTGCGACCCGCAACGCGATCCTCAACGCCAACTACGTAGCGCACGAGCTCAACGACTCTTTCCCGGTGCTGTACACCGGCAACAACGGATTGGTCGGGCACGAGTGCATCGTGGATCTCCGCCCGCTGACCGACCGGTGCGGCGTGACCGCTGCCGACGTGGCCAAGCGCCTCGTCGACTACGGCTTCCACGCCCCCACTTTGGCGTTCCCAGTGGCAGGCACATTGATGATCGAGCCCACCGAATCCGAGGATCTCGCCGAGCTGGACCGGTTCATCACAGCGATGCGTTCCATCCGCGCGGAGATCCAGGACATCATCGACGGACACGTCGCCTACGAGGCCTCTGTCGTCCACAACGCACCGTTCACCGCCCGCAGCGTTGTCGTCGGTGATTGGGATTACCAGTTCAGCCGCCAAGAGGCCGCTTACCCGGTCGACTCGCTGTTGACCAACAAGTACTTCCCGCCGGTGCGCCGCATCGACGAGGCCTACGGCGACCGCAACCTCGTGTGCGCCTGCCCGCCGCCGGAGGCTTTCGATATTGCCGCAAGCGACGTCGATGAAGAGCGCGACCCGACTGTCACCGAAGAGAACAGGATCTAAGTCATGCCCCAAACACCACTGCACTCTGCCCACGAGGCGTTGAACGCCACCTTCACCGACTTCGGTGGCTGGACCATGCCTCTGAAATATGGCAGCGAGCTCGAGGAGCACCGCGCTGTGCGCAACAACGTGGGCATCTTCGACCTGTCGCACATGGGCGAGATCGACGTGAAAGGCCCCGACGCCGGTGCGTACCTCGACTACGTTCTGATCAGTTCCCTTTCCGCCCTCAAGGTGGGCAAGGCGAAGTACTCGATGATCGTGAATGACGATGGCGGCATCATCGACGATTTGATCACGTACAAATTTGCTGACGATCACTTCATGGTCGTGCCCAACGCCGGCAACACCGGCGCAGTCTGGGCGGCGTTCGAGGCCCGCGTCGGCGACTTCGACGTGGAGATCCGCAACGATTCCGAAGCGGTCGCCTTGGTCGCAGTCCAGGGTCCGCGTGCGCTCGAGGTGCTCGAGCCGCTTATCGACGGCACCCCCGGCGACCTCGCCTACTACTCGGGCGAGTGGATGACGCTTGACGGCATCGAGACCTTTGTCGCCCGCACCGGCTACACAGGCGAAGACGGCTTTGAGCTGTTCTGCATGCGCGAGGACGCACAAAAGGTGTGGGACGCGGTCGTCGACAAAGGCACTCCGTGCGGTCTCGCTTCCCGTGATTCCTTGCGTCTCGAGGCCTCCATGCCCCTCTACGGCCACGAACTGACCGCAGACATCACCCCGGTGGAAGCTGGGATGGGACGGGCGTTTGCGAAGAAAGAGGCGGACTTCGTGGGCAAGCAGGCGCTGACCGGCCGCGAGCCGACCGTCGTCATCGCGGGGTTGACCTCGGAGGAACGTCGCGCAGCCCGCGAAGGCGCTACTGTTTTCCTCGCGGACGGCTCGGACACCCAGATTGGCACCGTTACTTCGGGCCAGCCCTCCCCCACGCTGGGTCACCCCGTTGCTTTGGCGCACATTGACCCAAATCACGCCGAGCCAGGCACTAAGGTTGAGGTGGACATCCGGGGTAAGCGCTACGCCTACACGGTCAGCGAAACCCCCTTCTACTCCCGAAAGGACAAGTAACCATGGCCGACATCACGCTGCCCCAGGAATTCTCTTACTCCGAGGACCACGAGTGGGTCAACGCTGCCGCTGACGCCATTCAGGGCCAGACTGTGCGCATCGGCATCACCTCCGTGGCTACCGAGCGCCTCGGGGAGATCGTTTTCGCAGAGCTGCCTGCTGTCGGCGACACCGTCACCGCCGGTGAGACCTGCGGTGAGGTTGAGTCCACCAAGTCGGTCTCGGATCTGTACTCCCCCGTCACCGGCACCGTCACGGCCGTGAACGAGTCCATCGAGGACAATTACGAGGCCATCAACAACGACCCGTTCGGCGAGGGGTGGCTCTTCGAGGTCGAGGTTTCCGCGGTCGGCCCGCTCATGACCGCCGACGAGTACGCTTCCGCCAACGGCGTCTAATTCGCCGGTGGCGGGAGCTTCATACATTTTTAGTATCGCCTTCTGATCCATCTCCGCGACGTTTCCCCAGGTGAGATCACGCCGAAAAGGCTGAAGGGCGATACTAAAAAGGTAGCGCTACCATGAACCCATGACTGCTCCCCGCGATCCGTTCTTCCCCGCCGACAAATCGATCCGCGCTGATAATTCTCCTCTTGACGTGCGAAATCTCGGCCTTGTGGACTATGAAGAAACCTGGCACATGCAGGCGGACCTCGCTACCCAGCGCGCGAACGACGAGATCGGCGATACCCTGCTGGTTCTGCAGCACCCCAATACCTATACCGCCGGCAAGCGCACCCAGCCGGAAGACCTCCCCGACAACGGCCTGCCCGTGGTGAAGGTCGACCGTGGCGGGCGCATCACCTGGCACGGTGAGGGCCAGCTGGTGACCTATCCCATCATCAAGCTCGCCGATCCTGTGGACGTGGTCGACTTCGTGCGCCGCATCGAAGAAGCGATGATCTTCGCTGTGCGCGAGTTCGGCGTTGCCGATGCTGGTCGGATCGAGGGCCGCTCCGGTGTCTGGGTCCCGGCCGACCCGGCCACGTTCCGCCGCGACCGCAAAGTCGCTCAGCTGGGCATCCGCGTCACGCGCGGTGTGACTATGCACGGCTTGGCAGTGAACTGCAACAACACACTCGAGTACTTCGGACACATCATCGCCTGCGGCATCAACGACGCGGATGTGACCACCTTGTCGCTCGAGACCGGCCGCGACATCACCCCCGATGCCATCACGCCCACGCTTGTCGACGCTCTCTCCCGCGCCCTTTCCGGCGAACTCCACGTCTCCGACCACACGATTGGTGCGGCACCGACCCCGTAGTAGGGCAATCGCATCGTAGATATTCGACACGCTAGTAAGGCAGCACTAACCTGGATGGTGTGACTGTGGCAGAAGAAGGACGCAAGCTAAGGCGCGTCGAAAAGCGAAACGCTCAAACCCCCATCGAGTCGAAGCCGCGGTGGATCCGCAATGCGGTGAAGACGGGTCCGGAGTACGAGGACATGCGCCGCAAGGTGTTCGGTGCGTCGCTGCACACCGTGTGCCAGGAGGCCGGTTGCCCCAACATTCACGAGTGCTGGGAATCGCGCGAGGCCACCTTCCTCATCGGCGGTGCGAACTGTTCCCGCCGTTGCGATTTCTGCATGATCAATTCCGCGAAACCGGAACCGCTTGACCCTGAAGAACCCTTGCGCGTCGCCGAGTCTGTGCGCGAGATGGAGCTGAACTACTCCACCATCACCGGCGTGACCCGTGATGACTTGGATGACGAGGGTGCTTGGCTCTACGCCGAGGTCGTGCGCAAGATTCACGAGCTCAACCCGCACACCGGCGTGGAGAACCTTACCCCTGACTTCTCTGGTAAGCCCGACCTGCTCCAGCAGGTGTTCGAGGCTGAACCGGAGGTCTTCGCGCACAACCTGGAGACGGTGCCACGCATCTTCAAGCGCATCCGCCCGGCGTTCCGTTATGACCGTTCCCTGGAAGTCATCCAGGCGGCACGCGACTACGGGCTGATCACCAAGTCGAACCTCATCCTGGGTATGGGCGAGACCCGCGAAGAGGTGCTCGAGGCACTGCAGGACATGCAGGAAGCCGGCACCGACATCATCACGATTACCCAATACCTCCGCCCCGGCCCGCAGTTCCACCCGATTGAGCGGTGGGTGAAGCCGGAGGAGTTCATTGAGTACCGCGACGCCGCATACGAGATGGGCTTCGCTGCGGTCATGTCTGGCCCGCTCGTTCGCTCCTCCTACCGCGCTGGCAAACTCTACGTTGAGGCTATGAAGTTCCACGGCCGTGAACTGCCGGAGAACCTCAAGCACCTCGCACAGACGTCCCAGGGTGCGACCGGCCAGGAAGCTTCTACCCTGCTGAACAAGTACGGCCCGTCCCAGGAGACTCCCGTGGTCTCTGCTGGCCACCCGTCTGTCTCGCTGGGCATGCCGAGCCTGTCTATGCCGTCGGCTTAGCGGCTACATCAGGGGCCGGGATCTCATTCAGGTCGTCCCGCCCCCTTGCCTGCCGGATGGAATACTGCTCGGACATATAGGCGGAACTGCATGCTTTTGACCTGGGTTTACAGATGAGCAGTATTCCAGAAAACAGCGAGTAGTATTCTAGAGCTGAGAAGCACTCGAAAAGCTAAGGCCTCCCGGATGTGATCCGGGAGGCCTTGCTCGTCTAAGCGACTAGCTACGTAGAGCTAGTTCTCTTTCGCCGTGGTCGGGATGTTGGACCCAACCGTCCACGCCTCCGGGTTGTCGCGGGAGGCGTCGGTGCCGCCGTCCTTGAAGATCGGACGGTCGAGCACGACGGACGGGACTGCGAAAGCGTCCACGAGAACCTCAGACCAGGGGCCAAGCGAGTCGACCAGGTCGTTGATGGCGGCGCGGGCTGCCTTGACGCGGCCGGAGGAGATGACGTTTTGCTCCTGGTACCAGCCAGCGTTGCGGATGATGGTGTCGAAGACGAACAGGTGGCGGACCTGCTCGAATACGGCACGCTCGGTGGAGCCGACCGGCAGGGAACGCTCTGCTTCGATCATGGCCTGGACCATCAGGTTCTCGATGTACGCCCATGCGGCGTTGAGCATGTGGTCCTGGGCCTTGTCGATGACCTTTGCGCCCTCGGCACGCGACAGCTTGCGTGCGCCCTGGATGCGGCGGATCAGGGAACGCATCACCAGCTGCTCGCGCAGCTGGATCACCTTGAGCTGGTAGTCAGCGTCGAAAAGCGACGCTTCTTCGCTCGCGAACGTGTCCACCACGGACTGGACGGTGGCACCCAGGCCAGCGCGGGAGCGGAAGATGTCCGTCACGTTGGTGGCGGCGTACTTCACAATGTCCATCGCAGACGGGTTAGCCATCTCGCTGGTGTACGCGGTGAGCAGGTTCTTGCCGGCCAGCTGCAGCAGAACGGTGTTGTCGCCCTCGAACGTGTTGTACACATCGGTGTCTGCGCGGAAGGTGGTCAGCAGGTTCTCGGACATGAAGCCGGCACCACCGCACGCCTCGCGGCACTCCTGGATGGTGTCGGTGGCGTGCTCGGTCGCGACGGCCTTGAACGCTGCAGCCAGGGTCTCCATCTCGCGGGATGCCAGGGCCTGCGCCTTGGTCGGGTCGGTCACGGACCACTCGCCGGATGCCTGACGTGCGGTCTGATCCGCGTAACGCTGGGTCAGCTGATTCTGCAGCAGCTGGATAGCGTAGGTGCGGGCCAGCGGGATGATCAGACGGCGGCGGTGCGCACGGTAGTCGATCAGCTTGTCTTCACGGCCGGCGTCACCGTAGTCGAACTGGCGGCGCTGGTGCGCGTATTTCGTGGCAATGGCCAGTGCGGACTTGGTCGCGCCTGCGCCGGCAGCACCGACGGCAATACGGCCGCGGATTAGGGTGCCCAGCATGGTGAAAAAGCGGCGGTTCTTCGACTCGATCGGGGAGGTGTAGTTACCGGCCTCGTCGACATCGCCGAACTGGTTCAGCAGCGCTTCGCGCGGGATGCGGACGTTGTCGAAGGTCAGGGTGCCGTTGTCAACACCGAGCAGGCCGCCCTTGTGGCCGTGGTCGCCGATCTTGACGCCCTCGACCGGGGAGCCGTCATCCTCGCGAATGCGCACAACGAAGCAGTGCACACCGTGGGACTCTTCCTCGCCCGGGGTGTAGAGCTGGGCGAAGACTGCGGACCAGCGGCCATCGCGGGCGGTGTTGCCGATGTAAACCTTGGTCGCCGACGGAGACGGAGAGTGGATGATGAACTCCTGGGTCTCCGGGTCATAGGTCGCGGTGGTCTCCAGGTCCTGGACGTTGGAGCCGTGGCCACGCTCGGTCATGCCGTAGGAGCCGAGCATGGACAGGTCCATAGCACCTTGCGCGTACTCGCGGTGACGCTCGGTGCCCAGGACGTCGACTGCGCCGCCCCACAGTCCGAACTGCACACCGGACTTAATCGCAAGGGAGCCGTTGAACTGACCCAGCAGGTCCAGGCCCAGGATGCCCACGTGGGCCTCGCCGGAGCCGCCGTTAGCTTCGGAGAAAGCGGTCTGCATCATGCCGGAGCCAGCCACCATCTTGACCTTTTCCAGCAGGGCGGCGCGGATGTCCTCAACCGAGCCTTCGATCATCGGGAGGGCTTCTTCCCGGTTGAGCTGCTCGCGGATGTCGTCCTTGCGCTCGCCCCATGCGCCGTCAAGCAGATCCTTCAGCTTCCCCGCGACAGCTGCATCGGGGGTTTCTGGCAGCGTCTGCGGTTGGCGGGATTCCGGCTTGGCCTTGCGGCCTTCCTTTTCCTCAACAGAGGTCATGGTTGTGTTCCTTTACGGAGAGTGGTGAATAGGTGAAGCCTTGGCGCTTTAGCGCTCAATGATCGCGACGACGCCCTGGCCGCCTGCTGCACAGACGGAAACCAGGGTGCGGCCGCCACCGTTTTGCTCCAGCACCTTGGCAGCCGAAGCGAGGATGCGTGCACCGGTCGCGGCGAACGGGTGGCCGGCTGCCAGAGAGGAGCCCTTGACATTGAGCTTGGAACGGTCGATGGAGCCCAGCGGAGCGTCCAGGCCGAGGCGCTCGCGGCAGTAGGTCTCGTCTTCCCATGCCTTGAGGGTGGCCAGCACCTGGGAGGCGAACGCCTCGTGGATCTCGTAGTAGTCGAAGTCCTGCAGGGTCAGTCCGTTGCGCTCGAGCATGCGCGGGACAGCGTAGGTCGGAGCCATGAGCAGGCCGTCCTTGCCTGAGACGAAGTCAACGGCTGCCAGCTCGGAGTCGACGATGTACGCCTGGACCGGCAGGTTGTTCTCCTTTGCCCATTCCTCGGAGGAGAGGAGGACAGCCGCTGCACCGTCAGTAAGCGGGGTGGAGTTACCCGCGGTCATCGTTGCGGTGCCGCCGTGCTGCTCCGCGTCCTTCTTGCCGAAGACCGGCTTGAGCTTCGAAAGCTTTTCGACGGAAGAGTCCGGGCGCAGGTTAGTGTCGCGCTGCACGCCGAGGAACGGGGTCATCAGGTCGTTGAAGAAGCCCTCGTCGTAAGCCTTGGCCAGGTTCTGGTGGGAGGTTGCTGCCAGCTCATCCTGGGCCTCGCGGGAGATTTCCATCTCGCGGGCGGTGATGGCGGCGTGCTCACCCATGGACAAGCCGGTGCGCGGCTCGCCGTTCTGCGGCTGCTCCGGAGCCAGCTGGCTCGGGCGGATGGAACCGACGAGCTTGAGCTGATCAGCGGTGGACTTGGCGTTGGACAGACGGATCAGCGTCTTACGCAGCGTGTCGTTCACAGCCAGCGGGGCGTCCGACGTGGTGTCGGCGCCGCAGGCGATACCGTTCTCGATGCGGCCCAGAGCAATTGCGTCAGCGACCTGGATCGCGGAGGTCAGCGAGGTGCCGCAGGCGTGCTGCAGGTCGAAGGCCGGAGTGGTGGATGCCAGCTCAGATCCGATCACCGATTCGCGCACGAGGTTGAAGTCGCGTGCGTGCTTGAGCACAGCACCACCGACGACGAGACCCATCTCCTGGTCCTGCAGACCGTAACGCGCCACTAGGCCGTTGAGGGCCGAGGTGAGCATGTCCTGATTGGATGCGTTGGCGTATTCCTTGTTGGACCGAGCGAACGGGATGCGGTTACCGCCGAGGATGGCTACCTTGCGAGGTTCATTCATGCTTATTCCTGCACTTCCGTGAAAAGCGTTGAGAAACCCAGGATCTTCCTGCGATTTTCTCCGGACTTTTGTTTGGCACTTTACAAAGTCATTCCTTTGTAAGGTTCGTCACCATAGTGATCTTATAATAGTATCCGACACAGAGCCACCGATTTCGCACGGTTGCCCTTGCCTCAGTACGTGCCTATATGAAGGAGAAAATAGTGGCATCCCAAGGCCTCCTCGAACAGTTCATCAACTCCCCTCTCGCTGCCAAGGCTGGTGTCCCCCAGGGTTACCCGCTGCGTCGTTACAAGCAGGGTGAGCCCCTGCTCCACGGTCCGGTCGTCGTTGGCGGTGAGGGCCGTCTGACTCCAGCTCTGGCCGAGCTTCTCGATGGCCCTTACAAGCTGTTGAAGGCCGAAGCAGACACCAAGCGTGCTGGCATCGTGTTCGATGCCACCGGCCTGACCAAGCCGGAGGAGCTCGAGGCCCTGCACAAGTTCTTCCACCCGCAGCTGAAGAAGGTGCTGGACAACGCCCGCATCATCGTCATCGGCACCACCCCGGAGCTGGTCGACGGCGCAGATGAGCGCATTGCACAGCGCTCGCTGGAAGGTTTCACCCGCTCCCTGGCAAAGGAGATGCGCAAGGGCGGCACCGTCCAGCTGGTGTACGTGGACCCCTCCATCGACGGCGGCCAGATCTCCAAGGTGGAGTCCACCCTCCGCTTCCTGCTGTCCGGCAAGTCCGCGTTTGTCGACGGCCAGGTCATCCGCGTCACCCCGGCCGATGTTGATCAGCCGGAAGACTGGGAGAAGCCGCTGGCTGGCCGCCTCGCCGTGGTCACCGGTGCCGCCCGCGGCATCGGTGCCGTTATCGCAGAGACCCTGGCCCGTGACGGTGCCAAGGTGATCTGCGTGGACATTCCGCAGGCTGGTGAAGGCCTGGCCAAGACCGCCAACAAGGTCAAGGGCACCGCTTTGCCGCTCGACGTGACGGACCCGAAGGCTGCGGAAGAGATTACTAAGCACGCACAGGAGCGTTACGGCCGCAAGATCGACACAATCGTTCACAACGCCGGTGTCACCCGCGACAAGCTGCTGGTCAACATGGATGACAGCCGCTGGAACATGGTCCAGAACATCAACCTGGTCGCACCGGTGCGCATCACCGAGGCTCTGCTCGAGGCTGATGCATTCGCTGACAAGCCGGCCATCGTCGGTGTCTCCTCCACCTCTGGTATCGCCGGTAACCGCGGCCAGACTAACTACGGCACCACCAAGGCTGGCGTGGTCGGCTTCGTCGATGCGCTTGCCGACAAGATCGCTGAGAAGGGCGGCTCCATCAACGCTGTGGCTCCGGGCTTCATCGAGACTGAGATGACCGATGCCATCCCGTTCACCACTCGTGAGGTCGCCCGCCGCCTGAACACCCTTAGCCAGGGCGGTAAGCCACTCGACGTTGCTGAGACTGTTGCGTACTTCTCCGCTCCGTCGTCGACCTCCGTCAACGGCAACACCGTCCGCGTCTGCGGCCAGAACCTGGTTGGAGCTTAAAAAACATGACCACTGCAGTAGGTAAGGGTCCGGAGAAGGACCCCAAGAACGACGCACAGCAGCAGGCTGAGGCAAAGGCTGCCGAGGTCAAGGCTGAGGCAAAGCAGGCCGCCGCCAAGGCAGAAGACAAGGCCGAGGACGTCGCCGACAAGGCGAAGGCAACTGCCGCCGACGCTCAGGATCGCGCTGAGAACCTCGCCGACAAGGCTGCCGCGAAGGCCGAAGAGGTCAAGAACACTGTGGCCGACAAGGTTGAGGACGTCCAGGAGAAGGTCTCCTCCACGGCAGAGGAAGTCAAGGCCGACGCAGAGGCTAAGGCCGAGGAGGTCAAGGCAGAGACGGACGCTAACGCTGGCGCTGAGACCCACAACGAGCGCATTGTGTCCGGCAAGACCCGCGACTTTCAAACGCTCAAGGCCGTGCCGGATCTGAAGGCCATTAACCGCAAGATCTTCATGGGCGCTCTGCCCGTCGTGGGTGAGACCCGCTCCGCGAAGGGTGATCCGACATCGGCGATCCAGGTCGACGGAGTGAAGATCGACAAGAACAACCTCGCCGCGTACACCTCCGCGACTGGGCTGCGCTTGGGCAATGAGATCCCGCCGACGTACTTCTTCGTGCTGGCGTTCCCGATGATCATGGACCTGATGTCCCGCCCGGACTTCCCGGTTCCGGCAATCGGTGCGGTGCACGTGTCCAATGTGATTGAGCAGTCCCGCACCCTCACGGTCGATGAGACCTACAACATCCGCTGCTACGGCCAGAACCTGCGCCCGCACCGCCGCGGCCTGATCGTCGACATGATCACCGAGGTCACCCCTGAGGGTGAGAACGATGTCGTATGGCGTCAGACCTCGAGCTTCCTGGCAATGGGTGCCAAGTTCGCCAAAGACGCCGAGCTGGCTGTGACCACCCGCGGCGAGGACACCGGCAAGGTTCTGCCGAAGCCGGAGCTACCAGAGTTCAAGCCGAATGCTCGCTGGCGCTGGAACCGCGACAACGTCAACGCGTACGTGGATGCTTCCAACGACCACAACCCGATCCACACGTCCAACGTGGGTGCGAAGCTGTTCGGCTTCCCGGCGGTCATCGCGCACGGCATGTACTCTGCTGCCGCGGTCCTCGCTCCGCTCGAGGGCAAGCTGCCAGGCGCGCTGCGATACTCCGTCGAGTTCGTCAAGCCTGTTGTCATCCCGGCCTCGGTGGCACTGTGGACCATCGAGCAGGGTGACGGCTCTTACGAGCTGCAGCTGCGCGGGTCTTCCAGGCCGGAGAAGCTGCACCTGAACGCAGAGATCAAGGCGCTCTAGCCCAAGCCTGCTTATCGACGACAACCCGCGGCCCCACTCCCCCTTTGTGGCGGCCGCGGGTTTGTCGTTGTCCCGGATGGGGCGGGGTAGGAACGTGGCGGGCGGGGGACGTCGATAAGCATGCGGATTGATAGGCTTGTCCCCATGGCCAAAGACAAGCAAGCAGCCGCAGCGAAGACCGCGAAGAAAGAGCAACGCACCGCGAAGCGCTCCCAGCGCAAGCAGACGCGCTCGCAGGTGTGGCAGGCGTTCAACATGCAGCGCAAGCGGGATAAGAAGCTCATCCCGTACATGCTGCTGGCGATCCTCGGTGTCGGGCTGGCGTTCTTCCTGCTGGGCATGCTGACCGGCGGAAAGTGGTTCCTGCTGGTGCTCGGCCTCTTGTTCGGTTTCGTGCTGGCCATGTTCATCTTCACCCGCCGTCTTGAAGGCTCCATGTACGAGGAGATCGGCGATACTCCGGGCGCTGCCGGTTGGACGCTGGACAACATGAAGAACACGATGGGCATCGTGTGGCTGACCAAGAAGGCTGTCGCCGCGACGCCGCAGATGGATGCCGTGCACCGCGTGGTAGGCAACCCGGGCGTGGTCTTGGTTGGTGAAGGCGACGAGAAGCGGCTGAAGCCGCTCATGGACAAAGAACGCAAGCGCGTGGACCGTCTCATCGGCGGCGTGCCCATCCACGAAGTATTCGTCGGCAGCGGCGAGGGCCAGGTTGAACCGAAGAAGCTGCAGCGCCACCTGTTGAAGCTGCCGAAGAACTACCAAAAGGACGAGGTCTACTCTATGAACGCCAAGCTGGAGGCGATGGATAACGTCCGTGGCGGGCAGCAGCAGGGCCTGCCGAAGGGTCCAATGCCGCACCAGGCGCAGAACATGTCGGGCATGAACCGCAAAATGCGCCGTATGCAGCAGCGTCAAGGCAAGTAAGCACCCTGTGCGCGCGCACTGCGGGCGCTCCTAGTTCGCCATAAGATCCCTCCCGCTACATCGATTTCAACAGGAAGCTCGACGGCACTCCCCGCCCGATCAACGCTTAGCTTTCTAGCTCAGGATGACTGTCGTGCCAGTTGCGCGGTCGTGGAGGCCGCGGCCGTTAGCGTCAACCATCGCTGCCGGCAAGATGAACGCGGTGAGCAGCGTGCGCACAGCGGCGCGCCACAGACCGACGGGGTTACCGGGGTCGTCGATACGCGCAACGCCCATGCCCAGCACAGCCATGCCCGGTGTCCTCGCGAACAGCCATCCGGTGACAATGCCCAGAACGATCCACAGCAGATACCTCAGCGTGGGCACGTCGCCGAGCCCGGACGTGTACATGTTGATGAACGCGGCGATGATCCAGCAGATCACCCAGTCAATGAGTACCGCGCCAGAGCGCCGCAAGACTGACGCTTGCGCCCCAGATCCCTCTTGCGGCAGGCCAAGGTTTTGCCCCGGCCATTCGCCGGGTTCAGCCCAGTCATCACCGGTGTTGAGCTCGGGCCCGTCGCGCCAGTTTTTCTTGGGGTTCGCCATAGATGTCAAGGATAGAGGACGTCTATTTTTCGGTACGATCGATGGGGTAACTGATCCGCAATCAAGGAGTTTTCCCCGTGGCCTTCGACAACATCCAGGACACAATGAAGTTCATCAAAGACGAAGAGGTGGAATTCGTTGATGTCCGCTTCACGGATGTTCCGGGCATCGAGCACCACTTCTCCATCCCCGCGTCCATGTTTGACGAGGATGCAGTAGAAGAAGGTCTCGCATTCGACGGTTCGAGCATCAAGGGCTTTACGACGATTGATGAGTCCGACATGATCCTCATGCCGGACCTGGCAACCGCGCAGATCGACCCCTTCCGCAAGGCAAAGACTCTGAACGTGAAGTTCTTCGTGAACGACCCGTTCACCCACGAGGCATTCTCCCGCGATCCGCGCAACGTGGCGCGCAAGGCCGAGGAGTACCTGGAATCCACCGGCATCGCCGATACCTGCTTCTTCGGAGCAGAGGCGGAGTTCTACCTCTTTGACAAGGTCCGCTACTCCACCGCGGCAAACAAGAGCTTCTACGAGGTCGACTCGATCGAGGGCTGGTGGAACCGCTCCCGTGAATCCGAGCACGACGGTTCGCAGAACCTGGGCCACAAGACCCCGATGAAGGGCGGCTACTTCCCGGTCCCTCCGGTCGACCAGACCATGGATATTCGCGACGCCATGACCCTCAACCTGGCCAACGCCGGGTTTGAGATCGAACGTTTCCACCACGAGGTGGGCACCGGCGGCCAGCAAGAGATCAATTACAAGTTCAACACGATGCTGCACGCTGCAGATGACCTGCAGACCTTCAAGTACATCATTAAGAACACAGCGCACCAGTGGGGCAAGACCGCGACGTTCATGCCCAAGCCGATCGCCGGCGACAACGGCTCCGGCATGCATGCCCACCAGTCCCTGTGGAAGGACGGGGAGCCGCTGTTTTACGACGAGTCCGGTTACGGCGGTCTGTCCGACATCGCCCGCTTCTACATCGGCGGCATCCTCCACCACGCTGGTGCTGTCCTGGCGTTCACCAACCCGACGCTGAACTCCTACCACCGCCTGGTTCCGGGCTTTGAAGCGCCGATCAACCTTGTGTACTCCCAGCGCAACCGCTCCGCCGCGATCCGTATCCCGATCACCGGCTCCAACCCGAAGGCTAAGCGCATCGAGTTCCGCGCTCCGGACCCATCGGGCAACCCGTACCTCGGTTTCGCGGCGATGATGCTCGCCGGTCTGGACGGTGTGAAGAACCGCATCGAGCCGCACGAGCCGGTGGACAAGGACCTCTACGAGCTGCCGCCGGAAGAGGCCAAGTCCATCCCGCAGGCCCCGACATCCCTCGAGGCCTCCCTGGCCGCGCTGGAAGAGGACCACGAATTCCTCACCGAGGGCGACGTGTTCACCGAGGACCTCATCGAGACCTACATCAAGCTCAAATACGACCTCGAGATCGAGCCGAACCGCCTGCGCCCGACGCCGCTGGAGTACGAGCTGTACTTCGACGTCTAAAGCTCAAGGCATTTTGCGCAACTGACCTGCGGTTATTTGTGAAACTGGCCCTGAAACCAAAACCCACGGTTTCCGAGATGGATTCCGTGGGTTTTGCCCTGTCTGGCACCTTTTTTCGGCCCGGTGCGGCCCGCGTTTTGGCCGGTTTTCGGCGCCAGCCCAACACGTGTAGACCGTGGCCCCGTGGGCGACGGTCTAGGCAGCGTTGTGGCCGGATTGTGGTGGTGCGTTGGCTCCGGCCGAGTCCACGAAGTCGGTGGCCTGCTTCTTGCGTGGTGGGTGACGTACCCGTTACAGAGACGGCGTATTCCACCATGTTCGGGTCGAACACGCTGGTATGGGTCAGCTCCCCGCCGAGTGGGTAGTGGTGAGCGCCTCGCGTGCCACGACGATCATGGCGTTGCGGAGTTCAGACCAGCTTGACGCGGTGGGCAGGACGTGTTTAATCACGGTGTTCACGGTGAAGTCTCGGACAGCTGCCCACTCTTGCCTGATCATGGAGCGCGGCACGTATGCCCGCGCCGCGTGAAGTAGTCTGTCTCTTGTTGCAGGCATTGTTCCCGCTCCCTTCGCACGACGGCGTTTCTTAACAGAATCACTACAAGGCAGGCACGACAATGCGGTAGAAAAGCGAACCCACGTCGAACATTGCAGGTCGAGGCATGCACGGTTACGACTCCCAGTTGGGCGAGACGATGTGCAAGTCTTCGCGGCGCACCCGTTTCGAACCAACAATCGGTGGAATCTCAATGGCTCTGTAATCGGTGTCGCGGTTGATAGCGAGAATCGCAGCCCGACTGATCTGCGCGTAGCTAACCCAGCGCTCTAACTCCTCCACCTCCACGCCGCCGCACAACTGCATAACATTCTATCGATCAAGCGCCTACCGGCGAGAGGAAACCCGAGCGGAGCCAGTCGGGCGAACGGTACCTGCTGCGCCCTGCCCGTAACACCGCTTTGGCCTAGACTCGCTGCCGCCGCGCGAAACTCGGGACGAATCGGATTCCGCTCGCCATCCAGCGACACGAACTCACCATTCTGTACTAAGTCGGGCCTTGTGTCCCGCGCGGGCGCGACGGTCAGGCACAGGCTCCTCGGTGAGCCAACGGCACACCTGCGCCAGTTCTTACGGGGACAGTGGTGCGCTCTTCGTCTTTGCATGGTTAGCGATTTTTAACGGCCCCCGCTTACGAATATCGCCCAGCGTTTGTACTGTCGCTTCCGGGTCCGGCGACGTCCACGCCCAGCACAGCCGTAGAACCGTGCGATCTTGCCAGGTATTCGTGTTGATGCCAGGTTGCTCTGCAACCGAACAGTCGATCAAGTCGAGGCCCAGCAACTCGTGTGCGTCATCGGCGCCGACCTCGCCCCACACCTGGCCCACGGCAGTGACCGTCGCCCAGTTGGAACACGGCGTAGGCCGACCTTTGTGGCGGGTGAAGGAACAGAAAACTCGCATAACCGCACAGTGACGCGCTCACACACGTGCCGTAGCGCGCGGGCAGGACTTCCGGCGTGCCGAAAGGCAGCAGGGCTACATGAGTTTCAGACCACCATACCGTTTCTTTCGGGAGACACGAAGTAATCTGGAGACATGCCGGAAGCTAAGCAAGGACACGGGCGCACGCCGCGGCCAAGTCCCAGAACCCTGTACCCCGCGTGGCCCGACGACGACACCACAGCGGGCGCGCACGCGCTGGTGCAGGCGTTCGTGCGCAACCTCGCCGCGTTTGTTGCCGAACAAGCAGGTAACGGCGTGTCCCAGGCCGAGTTGGCGCGGCGGTCCGGTGTCGCCAAAGGCACAGTGAGCAAGGTACTACGCGGCGACGTGTGGCCCGATTCCGTCACCGTCGCCCGCTTCGAGCAACTAGCCGGCCGCAGGCTCTGGAACGGGCCAATCACCGTCATGTCCCCTGATGTCACCATTCCGCAGACATCGACCACCGACACAAACCCGAAGGATTAGCGAGAAACCATGTCACGACTTAGCGACCTGATTGCGCAGGCCAAGAAGGAAAACCCACGACTGGGCGCTGCGTTGGAGCAAGAGTTCCATGCGCGGACGAACCGCACGTTCGGGCTGGTGTTTGAGCGGCACCTGCCGGAGGAGGTGGAGTTGCCGGGCCGTCCGGTGCACCGCGGCGACACCGTGCACGTACTGCCCCCGCGCGGATTAGACGAGACACCGGATACCCGCACCTGGATCGTGACCGACATTCGGCGCACCGACACCGGCCGCGTGGCTCAATTGGTCGAAGCTCACCCCCAGGCCGACGAGCAGCCGGAGATGAAAGACGCGGTGGACGTGGCCGATCTCGTTGTCACCGCCGAGCAGGATGACGTGATTTATCCGGGCCTGGTGCAGACCGGCGAAGTGATCGGCAGCGACGACGAGAACGCGCCGTTCCACAGCGTGATTAATGCGGAGAACTACCACGCGCTGAAAATGCTGACCTACACGCACTACCACTCCATCGACTGCATTTACATCGACCCGCCCTATAACACCGGCGCAAAGGACTGGAAGTACAACAACGACTACGTGGACGGCGACGATGGCTACCGGCACTCCAAGTGGCTGTCGTTCATGGAGCGGCGTTTGCTGGTTGCGAAGCAGCTGCTCAACCCCGACAATTCCGTGCTCATTGTGACCATCGACGAGAAGGAATACCTACGTCTCGGCATGCTGCTAGAGCAGACGTTTCCGGAAGCCCGTATTCAGATGGTGAGCAGCGTGATTAGTAGCCAAGGGTCAGTTCGGGGAGGGGACTTCGCGCGCTGCGGCGAAATGATTTTCTTCGTCATGCTAGGAATTTCCGGTCCGACGAAATCCGACGACGACATGCTTAACGAGGGTTTATCGGAGACGAAATCACAACTCTGGTTTCAATACATCCGCACTGGTAAAGGGCAGATTAGGTCTGCGCGGCCGGCCCTTTTCTTCCCGATTTTTGCAGACCCGGCCACGGGTAAGATTCACTCCATTGGCGACCCCCTCCCATTAGATCAGGAACGCGAATCAGTTTCGGTTCCAGATGGATTGATTGCCGTGTGGCCTGAACGGCCTGACGGAACGGAGGGGTACTGGAGGACAAGCGTGACAAACGCACGTTCCAGAGCCAATAAGGGACTGCTTCGGCTAGGTCAATCGAATCGGACTTCCAGCGGTTTATCGGTAATGACGGTGAACAGCGGTACCGAAAAACGAATAGAATCCGGCGAGGTAGTAGTCACGGGCTACGCGGAAAACGGGGCGGCGATATTGGATGAGGTAGTCGGTTCCAATCTTCGTAACCCCAAGTCCATTTGGAACAAGGTTTCCCACAACGCCGGCTGGCACGGAACGAAACTCAACCTTCGATTACTCCCTGGACGGGAGTTTCCGTACCCCAAGTCGCTGTACGCCGTCGAGGACGCGCTACGGTTCTTCGTGAAGGACAAACCGGACGCGACCGTGTTGGACTTCTTCTCCGGCTCGGGCACCACCGCGCACGCGGTAATGCGGTTGAACAAGCAGGACGGTGGGCGCAGGCGTTCTATCTCGGTGACGAACAACGAGGTTAGTGCGGACGAGCAGGTCGCGCTGCGTGCGCAGGGCTACCGACCAGGTGACCCCGAGTGGGAGCAGTGGGGTATCTGCGACTACGTGACGAAGCCGCGCGTGGAAGCAGCGATTACGGGACGGACCCCTGCCGGTGAGCCGATTAAGGGTTCGTACAAGTTCACCGATGAGTTCCCAATGGCGGACGGTTTCGACGCGAACGCGCGGTTCTTCACGCTGACCTATGAGGCGCCCACGCGGGTGCGGCACAACCGCGCCTTCCCAGAGATTGCGCCGATGTTGTGGATGCGTGCAGGCCAGAGCGGCCGCATTATCGACCAGATACCAGAGCGGGGCTGGGACCTCACCAACTCCTACGGTGTGATTGAAAACGTCGCCGCGTCGGCAGACTTCGTCGCAGCGGTGCAGCAGAGCGAGTCGGTCAAAGTGGTCTATATCGTGACCAATGACGACCTGGTGTTTGAATCAATGGCGCGAGAACTGGCAGACACCGGAACCGAACTGGTTCGTCTTTACTCCACCTACCTCAACAACTTCGCCTTCCAGCAGACACGGGAGAACCGCTAATGAAGTACACGCTCATGCCATACCAAGAAACGGCCTCCGACACGATCATGGAGCGGATCGACAAAGCAGCAGGTGCAAGGTCCATCGACCAGCAGGCAGTGTTTGCGCTGTCTGCTCCGACCGGGGCCGGCAAGACCGTGATTGCTACCAGCGTGTTCGAGCGCATTTTGATTCCCAGCGACGACCGCGTGGAGGACGAAAACGCCGTCATTTTGTGGCTGTCGGACAACCCGGACTTGAACGAGCAGTCCCGCTACCGGATCGAAACCGCGTCAAGTGACCTCGCCACACGCACCGTCACGTTGGACAGCAGCTTCAACCTGCCCACGTTCGAGCGCGGGTGCATCTACTTTCTGAACACGCAGAAGTTGGGCAAGGGCACCAAACTCACGGGCGGACGCAAAGACACCCAAGACCCACTCATTGGACGCGGTGACACCATGCAAGTCACGTTCTGGGACACGCTACGTAATACCATCAACTCCGACCAGCACAACCTAATTTTGGTCGTGGACGAAGCCCACCGTGGCGCGGGCAGGCAGCGAACGGACAAGGCGACGATTCTGCGCCGCCTGATTGAGGGCCACACCCCGGAGGGCCATACCGAGCCGGTCCCGCCGATCCCGACGGTCATGGGTATCTCCGCAACCCCCGGCGCGTTCAAGTCGATGGTGCACTCCATGTCCGGTAGTCGCCTGGTACTCGACGACGTGACTGTGCCGGTGGCCGACGTGCAGGAGTCAGGCCTCATCAAGGACATTGTCGAGTTGCGAATCCCCGGCGAGGAGGGCAGGTCGTTTGACGGCGTGTTCGTCCAAGACGCAGCCCGTCTGCTTGCGGACACCACGACCCGATGGGACGCCTACCACGCCGAGCAAGGCGGCGACGGTGAGCGCGTCGTCCCGCTCATGGTCGTGCAGATGAAAGACAAAGCCACCGACGAGGACGTGTATCAGGCCATTGTCGCTATCCGAAAAGGGTGGCCGCAGATTCCGAGCACGGCGTTTGGAAACGTCTACGGTGAACACACCGACATAACAGCGGGCGACACGCTGGTTCCCTATATCGAACCGCAGAAGGTGCAGGAGCGCACCGATATTCGTGTTCTGTTCGCCAAGACCGCCATCTCGACCGGCTGGGACTGCCCACGTGCCGAAGTCATGGTGTCGTATCGCACCGCCCGCGACGAAGCCCACATCACGCAGGTCATTGGGCGCATGGTGCGCTCCCCGCTTGCGCGCAGGATCGAGGGTAACGACCTGTTGAACTCAGTGTTATGTATCCTGCCGCAGTTCGACCGCACTGCTGCCAGCACCGCCGTGGAAAACATCAACCGCGACAACACACCAATCGGTCCCGGTGGAGGCAGTAGCGGTGAGGGCGATGTGCCAGTGAGCGAGGTCGTGATCGACCCGGTCACGCTGTACCCCATCGACAACGAAGCCGTGTGGCAGGCGTTTCGTGCGCTGCCACGCATGGTCGCACCGATCCGCTCCGATAAACCCATCTCCATGCTGCTCAATCTCGGTATCGAGTTGCAGCGCGACAGCTTGCTGGACGGCGGCAAAAAGGTGGCCGAGGACGAACTAATCGCCATCGTGAACGGATACCTCACCCGCTACGAAAAACAGGTGGCGGACAAGCGCGACGACATTCTCAAAGTCGAAACCGAGCGGCTTGTATTCGGTTACGCCGGCCGCGAACTCTCCGTGCACGAAGCCGCGCCCTCCCTGTACGCGGATCACCACGTGATCGACGAGGCGTACCGCGCAGCAATTCCGGTGTTCACACGCGCCCTGGCCGACATGTGGGTGGACGCACGTGCTGACGCGCTCGCTGCCGCTGACCCGGACGCGGACGAGGACGAACTGCTCGACGAAGCACGGCTGCAACTGGCGGCACTGGCCAGTATCGCAGGCATTGCTCAGTCGGTGTCCGACAATGCCGACGACGTAGCGAGTGACTGGTTCGCTAAGTACAACGCCGAGCTGGCCGTGCTGCCCGATTCTCGCAAGGCGGCCTACCAGCCGTTGCGTGAAATGGCGACCACGCCGAGCCACGAGCCGCTGACCAAGCCCGCCAACCGCACTGTCGCGCCGGGCAAGGCGGGCAAGGACGGCGAACTGGTGCCGTTCGACACCTACACCGGCCACCTGCTCACCGCGAAGGGCGGCGACGCACCGTTGCACCTGAATGAGTGGGAAAAGCACGTGGTGGGTACCGAATCAACCCGCAGCGGTGCGACTGCCTGGTACCGCAACCCGTCGCGAGCGAGCGCGGAAGCCCTCACTGCGGTCTACTACGACGGCACGACGGAGCAGTGGCGCAACATGCAGCCCGACTTCATCTTCTTCCGCGAGGTGGAAGGGGTGGTTCGTCCCTCCATAATCGACCCGCACGGCCACCACCTGGGCGACGCGCTCGACAAACTCCGCGCGCTGTCCAACTACGCCGCCGAGTTTGGCGACCAGTTCGTGCAAATCCTCGCGGTCTCCGGCGAGAACACCGCGTCGTTGAAATCTGTGGACTTGAAGGATCCGACAACACGGACGGTGATTGAAAAGGCCGACACCGCCGCCGAGGTGTACGAGCAGGTAGGTCGTGCGTACAAGTAACGCGCGGGAAAACCGGGCGGGGTTTGTCGGGAACCGTGTGTGAACTTGCAGCACAATTCGCTGGCCAGCCGGTTCCGCAAATGTTTCCGCGGTACACTTTCAGATCCCTAGAACTTAAGCCCTCGCCCAGCACGACGAAACCCCGAGATTCCACGCGAATTTTCGGGGTTCGTGTTATCTCAGGCCCATTTAGGCCGGGATCTCGCCACCGCACGAGCCGTTTTCGCCGCCGAAAGACGGATTGTAGAACACGGTCCTTTACGGGGTTTCGTGACCTCCTACACCGGCGTGCCAGCCCTAAAAGTAGTGATTATCGTAGCAGCATTGAGCGTCAAGATTGCATGAGGCGATGTGATCGAAATTGAAGGATTTCGCCTGGTTCTAAACAGTGGCGAAACTCTGGCTACAGACAACGTCATTCAGGAAGATGATTAAGTGGTGAACCCATTCACGGAAGACGCAGAAGGTCCAGCAAGTAAACAGGAGAGATTCCTTGAACCATTCCCACTAAGCAAACTCATCGATACGGTAGACGAATGCATACATTTCTTTAGCCATATCCCTAATGCCCCATGGCCTGGCAGCAAACTTCACTACCTCAATGAGGTCGCCTCGGTTGGGCCACTGACGGTTCATCGGTCGCTCAAGTCCAGTCTGTTCAGGGGCATCCAAACGCTGCGAGCGGCAAACGGAATGTGGTTCTCAGAGACCCCGTTCAAAAACGGGAATGAGATTGGGTTTCGTAAAACGCCGACTGATATGGCTACGCTTGTAATTCTGATGAGGACGGTTGAGATGGCCTCCTCTAGAGTCAACTGGGTAATCTTACCAGCCGATACCGCTACATCCAAGGAGCGCGCTAAGCATCTGATGAGGAATGAATGCACCTCCATGCTTGAGGCAAAGAAGCACACAACAGGTCTTCAAACTCAGTCCGGCGTAGCGATCCCGATACCTTTCGAAGAAGCCGTCTTGAAGGCCCAACGAGGACAGTTTCGTGGATTAGAACGAGTCTCTCAGAGCAAAATTATCAAAGAAGCCGCAGAATCGTTCGCCACTTACCTCGGGCTGGCCGGTAAGCATCCTCCGGTTAGCCAAGACCAGACCATTTATATGTGGAATTTATCCAGCGTGATCGCACATGGCCAAGGCTGGCCAGTAGTTACGGATGTTGCAGAAGCTTTAGAACCTGTTCTTGTTCAATGGGTGGAAGTTGTTGCTCAACATCTCCAGATCGCTACTTTGCGGTTGCAGGCGTGCAGCACTGACAACTCATCCTAGGAAGGTTTGAGCGGTTTACTCCTAGCTCAGTTCCTCGAGCCGGTTTCAAGGGATTCGTTCTTCCGAAGTACCGGGCGGGGACGCTGAATTGCCTGAGTAACGACAGAACCCAAGGATACACGGGAATAAGCCGGTGGGGCCCGTGAGAACTCAAGGGGTTACCCAGTTAACTACGGTTTGCAAATGGCCCGAAAGTGCCCGCCCGATAAGTGTTCCCTCTCAGGGATCCCCCTTAATAAGCCACGAATTTGGCTTCATACCTCACAGAACCAGCAAGAGATCAATACCATAAGCTAAGCAACCGATACATCAGCTGCCAGTGATTCCCCCTTGGTCGTGCGCTCCGTCCTCCTGCTTGTCTAACCCACTACGGCGAAAGAATAGTTGCGCACCAGCCGACATGGGTGTCATCTCTCCTAGAGGCCATCTTCGCCCTCCGTGTCTCACCGGCCGTAATCTGCGGGCGCTATGGTCTGTCGAGTTGCGTTTCACGTGGCGGAATTTCGATCTCGCAATCCTGCCCCACACGACTTGCGGAATAGAGACGGCCCCAGCAGTTCACACGGTGGGCAACACATTTGCCCACGCGCTAGACTCTTTCGAGGTGAGCGGGGTGGGTCTGGCGGCGACGTCGATAAGCGCGCTCACGACTTCTCTGCTGGTAACCGTGGCGGCGACTGGCTCGATCTTCATGGACCCGGTCTGTAGGTTAGGCTTCGTTGACGTACCAGCCTGAACCGTCCGAAAGGGCCCGCACCGTGAGTACCCCTTACAACCCATTTTCCGCCCAGCCCCCGAATGCGCACCAGGGCGGTTACCCGCAGTACTTGAAGCGTCCTGGTTTTCGTTCCGCTTATTGAACGCCCAACGGGTGGGCGTGTGATTGTTGATAGTAGGCGTCTTCC
>NZ_JAGPYY010000005.1:0-177558 GCF_024454075.1 Corynebacterium sp. CCUG 71335 | reverse complement strand
TGAACTCGTCACTGAACTTCCTAGGCATGATCCAATCCTCCTCTAGAAACGATCGGAACTAAACCCAGGACACTTCAGCGCGGGGGTTCCAGAACTACGGCTTGGGACTAGAAGAGCGCTACTCAAATAAACCTTAAAAAAGAAAACCGCCCGTCGAGAAGGCGTCTCCTCAACAGGCGGTTTTCACGAACGGGCCTATAGCCCTACATGACGGGCTTACTTGTCGCCCTCAGCCTCAGCTTCTTCCTCGACGACCTCGGTCACGTCAGCCTGAGTCTCAACCTCGTTAATGTTCACAACAGTCTCTTCGCTCTCCGGAGCGACGACAGTGGTCGTGTTCTCAGACTCAGCTGCGGCGGTAGCGGCAGCCTCGGTAGCCTCGTTGACCTCGGTCACCTCAGCCTCAGCCGGTGCGGCTGCATCCTGGCCAGCGGCTGCTTCCTGGGCAGCCTTCTCGCGGGACGCTGCTGCGCGGGTAGCGCGGGTCGCCTCAGCAGAGACAGTCTCCTCGAGAACGAGGGAGATCTGGGACATTGGGGCGTTGTCGCCCTTGCGGTTCTCCAGCTTGATGGTGCGAGTGTAACCACCGGGGCGGTTCTCGAACCTCGGAGCAAGCTCGTTGAACAGGTACGTAACGACGTCCTTGTTCGGGATCTCGGCAGCCACGGCGCGACGGTCGTTGACCGTGCCGGACTTTGCCTTGGTGATCAGCTTCTCCGCGTACGGGCGCAGAACCTTCGCCTTAGCGTCGGTGGTGGTGATGGCGCCGTGCTCGAACAGCTGGCTAGCCAGGTTGGCCAGAATGTGCTTCTGGTGCCCAGCCGAGCCGCCGAGACGCGGGCCCTTCTTCGGGGTAGGCATTGTTGTACTCCTCGTGGATTAAAAAGTGTGTGCGCGTGCGGCGCTCAGTTCTTTACTCAGCGTCGTCCAAGCCGCCGTCAACGTAATCGCCGGTTTCCGCGTCGTAGCCCTCAATCTGGGTCGGATCGAAGTCTTCCGGAGCATCCTTGAGCGTCAGGCCCAGGGAAGCCAGCTTGATCTTGACCTCGTTGATGGACTTCTGGCCGAAGTTACGGATATCCAGCAGGTCGGACTCGGTGCATTCAGCAAGCTCACCGACAGTGTGGATCTCCTGGCGCTTCAGGCAGTTGTAGGAGCGGACAGAGAAGTTCAGGTCTTCGATCGGCATGTTGTATGCAGCGATGTACTCGGTCTCCTGCGGAGACGGGCCGATCTCGATGCCCTCGGCGGCAGTGTTCAGCTCGCGTGCGAGACCGAACAGCTCGACCAAGGTGGAGCCAGCGGACGCCAGGGCGTCGCGGGCGCTCATGGAGTTCTTGGTCTCCACGTCGATGATCAGCTTGTCAAAGTCAGTGCGCTGCTCAACACGGGTTGCCTCAACCTTGTAGGACACCTTCAGCACAGGCGAGTAGATCTGGTCGACCGGGATACGGCCGATCTCGCCGCCGGAGTTGGTCATCGCCGGGACGTAACCGCGGCCACGCTCGACAACGAGCTCCATGTCCAGGCGTGCGCTCTCGTTCAGAGAAGCGATGTGCAGGTCCGGGTTGTGCACGGTGACGTCGGCAGGCAGATCAATATCTGCGGCAGTGACGTCGGTCGGGCCCTGTGCGGACAGGTACATGACCACCGGTTCATCGGAATCGGAGGACAGCACCAGGTTCTTGATGTTGAGGATGATCTCAGAGACGTTCTCTTTGACGCCGTTGATCGTGGTGAACTCGTGGAGCACACCCTCGATCTTGATGGACGTCACTGCAGCGCCCGGGATGGACGACAGCAGCGTACGGCGCAGAGAGTTACCGAGGGTGTAGCCGAAACCGGGCTCGAGCGGTTCGATGACGAACTTCGAACGGTTGGTGTCGATGTATTCCTCGGTGAGTTGAGGACGCTGTGAGATGAGCATGAACTTCTCCTTTTTCGGCGACCGCTATATGACGCCGGTAGGGGGTTACTTCGAGTAAAGCTCGACGATGAGCTGCTCTTGCAGCGGAACGTCAATCTGAGCGCGCTCGGGCAGCTGGTGCACGAGGATGCGCAGGGTCTCCGGAACGACCTGCAGCCAGGCCGGGACAACGGAGTCGACCAGGTTGTCCTGGGCGTCTTCGAACCAGAGCATGTTACGGGACTTTTCGCGGACGTCGATGATGTCGTACTGGGTCACCTGGTAGGACGGCACATTGGTCTTCACACCGTTGACGGTGAAGTGGCCGTGGGAAACCAGCTGACGTGCCTGGCGGCGGGTGCGCGCCAGACCAGCACGGTACACAACGTTGTCCAGACGGGATTCCAGGAGCACCAGCAGGTTGTCGCCGGTCTTGCCCGGGAGGCGGTTAGCCTCCTCGTAGTAGCGGCGGAATTGCTTCTCCATGACACCGTAGGTGAAGCGTGCCTTCTGCTTCTCCTGCAGCTGGAGCAGGTACTCGGACTCCTTGATGCGGGCGCGGCCAGCCTGCCCCGGAGGGTAGGGGCGACGCTCGAAGGACATGTCGCCGCCGACGAGGTCGACGCGGAGGCGACGGGACTTACGGGTAGCAGGGCCGGTGTAACGAGCCATGTGTAGTTACCTCTTTTCCTTTCAGCCTGTTAAACGCGACGACGCTTCGGCGGACGGCAGCCGTTGAACGGCTGCGGCGTCACGTCGGAGATCGAGGACACCTCCAGGCCGGCGGCCTGGATGGAACGGATTGCGGTCTCGCGGCCGGAGCCCGGGCCCTTGACGAAAACGTCGACCTTCTTCATGCCGTGGTCCATTGCCTTGCGGGCCGCGGACTCTGCGGCCATCTGTGCGGCGAACGGCGTGGACTTACGGGAGCCCTTGAAACCGACGTGGCCGGAGGAGGCCCAGGAGATGACAGCACCGTTCGGGTCCGTGATGGACACGATGGTGTTGTTGAAGGTGGACTTGATGTACGCGTGGCCTGCGGCCACATTCTTCTTGGCTACGCGGCGACCAGAGCGACGCGTAGTGGAACGAGTCTTCGGAGGCATGTATTACTTCTTCTTTCCTGCGATGGTCTTCTTCGGTCCCTTGCGGGTACGCGCGTTGGTCTTGGTGCGCTGGCCACGGACGGGAAGTCCACGGCGGTGGCGCAGGCCCTGGTAGGAGCCAATCTCAATCTTGCGGCGGATGTCAGCCTGAACTTCGCGGCGGAGGTCACCCTCAACCTTCCACGAGTTCTCAATGACATCACGAAGAGCTGCGACCTGATCGTCGGTCAGGTTGTCGGTGCGCAGGTCGGGAGAAATGCCGGTCTTTTCGAGCAGTTCCTTGGAACGGGCAGGCCCGATTCCGTAAATGTAGGTCAGTGCGACCTCCATGCGCTTGTTGCGCGGAAGGTCCACACCAGCGAGACGTGCCATGTTGGACGTGCCTTTCAGGTTGTTTCGGTGGTTTTCTCCCTATTCGTCCACGTCAGTCGACGCTTGGGTCCGGTCCGGCCGGACACTTGGGTCGTGGTTCACGCGGCTCCAGCCACCGCAGCCGGAGGTGAGAAAACATGCCCACCTTGGGGCATGCCGTGAATAAGGAGGCTTCTCGTTTTACTTGTAGCGGTAGGTGATGCGCCCGCGTTCCAGGTCGTAGGGAGACAGCTCCACAACGACACGGTCCTCGGGGAGGATGCGGATGTAGTGCTGGCGCATCTTGCCGCTGATGTGGGCGAGAACTTCGTGCCCGTTGTCCAGTTCGACACGGAACATTGCGTTCTTCAAGGGCTCGATAATGCGGCCCTCGACCTCGATTGCGCCTTCTTTAGCCATACACTCCGCTTTCCTGGTGACAGTGAAAATATGCTGGTCACCTGACGTTTCGACCATTACTACATAGTGCGGTGGCAATCATGCCCCACACCATCGCACAACTTTAGCCTTCTACCTGCATAAAAGCAAAATCCCCAACCGTATGGTTGGGGAGCAAGCTCGTGGGTGCGGGTACGCGTTTAGAAAACGTGGACCTGGTCACCGATCTGCAGGGAGTTGAAGTATTGCTCCGCGTCCTGGCGGTGCATTCGGACACAACCATGGGACTTGATGGACGGGTCGCCCTGGTGGAACGCGATGCCGTTGAAAGTGAAGTAGGTAGCAAACGGCATCGGGGCGTTGTTGAACTCCCAAGAGATTTCGTCCTTGACCTTGCGGTTGACGTAGAAGAATCCCTTCGGAGTCTCATGGCCCGGCTTGCCGGAGCCCATGCGGACCGGACCGTAGCTGACCTTACCGCCGCGCTGCAGCCACGTGCGCTGGTTCTTCAGGTCAACGCACGCGCGTGCCGACGGCGCACACCCACCCGGCTGCGGAGCCGGGGCCGGGCGCGGCGCCGGAGCCGGCTTCGGTGCGGGAGCCGGGGCAGGTTTTGGCTTCGGGGTCTTCTCGGCGATCAGCCCCGGGGCGATGGCATCGACGAGGCGGTCAATGCCGTCGTGAAGCTTCTTTTCCTGTGCCCTGTTGCCACCGGAGACTGTGGTGGCCGCGCTACGCAACGCATTGCGAGTGTCCCACACCGCGTTGCGGGCATCACGGTTGATCTGCATGGCTGCTGCCTGGAGAGCCGTTTCCGCATTCTGCAGGAACGGAGAGCTGGACACGTTGACCTGCGGGAGGGCGGGCTGAGCCTGCGCCGGAACGGGAGCCGCGACTAGAGCAGCCGTTACACCTACACCGGCCACAAGGGCCCGCACGGAACGGAAGGATGGTTTCTGCATGCGGAAAGTATAACCCGAAACTATTAGTTACGTGAAGTGCAACGGAGAGATACTTGTCCGCGAGCCGCAGAAAGGCTGTGATTAAGCTTGTCGCCTACCACGAAATCTGGAAGATCGGCTTGCCACCACGCTCTTCAGGCGTGAGCGGGCGTTCCGGCTCGGGTGGAACTGGCGTGGGGTTCTCCTCGGCCGGCTCCCCGATCAAGCCCGGGTGGATGAATTCAACAATGTTGTCGATCGCCCCGTGCAGCAGCCCCTCTACCGCAGGGTTGCCGGAGGCAATGGCGGAAGCCTGATCACGCGCAAACTCTCGAGCAGCCCCCAAGATTTCAACGGCATCGAGGTTGCTGGAAGAACCTTCGCGGCCGATCGATGCGCTTATCTGGGCCCCAGAGCTCTGAGCTGACGCGGCATCCGCCTCGGCAACGGCGGGTGCCGCAGACACGGCTACGGCAGTACTGACAGCAATGACGAAAGTGCGATGTTTACGGGAAGAAGTGAACATGCTAAAAGCTTAACGCCTAGACATACTAAACGCATACATAAACGCGAAATTGTATTCACGTTGAATAACTTTGCTGGTTCTACCCTGTCCGCGGCGTCAAAATTCGCGGTCCGTTTTCAGTCGCAGCGACAGTGTGCTCCCAGTGAGCAGCCGGTGAGCCATCAGCGGTAACGACCGTCCAGTCATCCTCCAGGACGACCGAATCGGTCTCACCCCCCAGAATGAGCATCGGTTCAATCGCCAGCACCGACCCTGCCTGAATCAGCGGGCCACGGCCAGGCCGGCCTTCATTCTCCAGGTACGGGTCTTCGTGCATCGCGCGGCCAATACCGTGGCCGCCGTAACCGGCGAGAATTCCCAATTCAACACCGAATGCCTGTTCAGCGCGACGGGTGGCTTGCTCGAGCGCGTGGGAGACGTCGGTAAGCCTGTTACCCGGCACCATCGCCTGCAGGCCTTCTTCAAGTACCTGCTCGGTTGCGCGATTGAGCTTATCGACGTCCGCAGACAGCTCCCCCACCCCGAAGCTCCACGCCGAGTCACCGACCCAGCCGTCGAATGTCGCGCCGCAGTCAATGGATACTAGATCGCCGTCAGCCAGAACGATGTTCTTCCCCGGGATGCCGTGGACGACGACATCGTTCACGGACGCGCAGATCGATCCAGGAAAACCGTTGTATCCCTTGAACGTCGGAATGGCACCGTGGTCGCGGATGACCTGCTCCGCCACAGTGTCTAGATCCAGCGTGGTAGAGCCTGCGACTGCCGCCTTGCGCACTTCTTGCAGCGCGATGCCGACGATCTTGCCGGCCTCCTCCATCGCATCGAGCTCACCCGGCGTTTTCGCCGGGATCGCCCGCTTCCGGCCGAACAGCATTTACTGGCCCAGACGCTCCATAGTGCGGGCGTTGACCTCTTCAACCTCACCGTCCGCATCAATGTTGATCAAGGCGTCACCGTAGTGATCGATCAGCGGAGAGGTCTCATCGCGGTAGACCTGCAGACGGGTGCGGATGGTCTCCTCGTTGTCATCGGCGCGCCCGCGGGCGAGCATGCGCTCAACGACAACATCCTCGTCCACCTGGTAATTGATCACACCGTCGAGCTTTTGGCCCTGACGGTCAAGTAGCTCCGCGAGGATCTCGGCTTGCTCGACGGTGCGCGGGAAGCCGTCGAGAAGCCATCCGTTTTCCGCGTCCTGCTCGGCCAAACGTTCTTCGACCATGCGCGCGGTGACCTCAGTGGGCACCAGCTTGCCCGCGTCGATGTACTCCTTCGCCTCCACGCCAAGCGGAGTGCCTTCGCCGATGTTCGCGCGGAACAGATCGCCCGTGGAGATGTGGGGGATGTTCAGCTTCTCGGAGAGAATTGCTGCTTGGGTACCTTTGCCGGCACCGGGAGGGCCAAGGAGAACGAGACGCATTATTTCAACAGTCCTTCGTAGTTGGATTGCAGTAGCTGGGATTCAATTTGCTTCACCGTGGTCAGTGCCACGGACACCATAATCAGGATAGCCGTACCACCGAACGCGGACATGCCCATGTTGCCACTACCGCCGACACCCAGATCCAAAGCGATGTTCGGAAGAATGGCGATCAGGCCGAGGTAGATGGCGCCAACGAAGAGCAGACGATTCATCACAAATGCCAGGTACTCCGCAGTCGGGCGGCCCGGACGAATGCCCGGGATGAAGCCGCCGTACTTCTTCATGTTGTCGGCCTGCTCGTTCGGGTCGTACTGGATAGACACGTAGAAGTAGGCGAAGAAAATGATCAGGGTGAAGTAGATCAGGATGTACTGCCAGGATCCCGGGTTCTGCAACCACGCCATAACGTTGGACATCCACCAGTTGTCTGGCGGAACCGGCTTGTCGGAGTTGACAATCTGGGTGATCAAAACCGGGACATACATCAGCGAGGAGGCGAAGATCACCGGGATCACACCGGCCTGGTTGACCTTCAGCGGCAGGTAAGTGGAGGTACCACCGTACTGGCGGCGGCCCACCATGCGCTTCGCGTACTGCACCGGAATGCGGCGCTGGCCCTGCTCGATGAACACGATGCCGACCACGAGAAGAATCACAGCCGCGACGACCACTGCGAACACGACCGGTCCGGACTGGCTGTAGATGGACGCACCGTCCGTGGGAAGGCGGGTGGCGATACCGGCGAAGATAAGCAGGGACATACCGTTGCCCACACCCTTTTCAGTGATGATCTCGCCGAGCCACATGATCAGGATCGCACCGGAGGTCATCACAATGACCATCATGATCAGTGTCCAAATGGTGCGATCCTCCACCAGCACCGGAACGCCGCTACCCAAGAGCTGCTCACGGTCCGCGAGTGCCACGATGCCGGCAGACTGCAACAGTGCGAGCGCCACCGTGAGGTAACGCGTGTACTGCGTCATCTTGGTCTGGCCGGCCTGGCCTTCCTTCTTCAGCTCCTCGAAGCGCGGAATGACCACTGTCAGCAGCTGGGTGATGATCGACGCCGTAATGTACGGCATAATGCCGATGGCGAAGATGGATAGCTGCAGCAGCGCGCCCCCCGAGAACAAGCTGATCACGGAGAAGATGTTCGACTCTCCGCTCTCCGTCAGAGCGGAGAGACGCTCCGCGATGATCGCGTAGTCGACTCCCGGGGTGGGGATCTGCGCACCGATGCGGTACAGAACAATCAGCGCAATGGTGATCAGGATCTTCTTGCGTAGATCGGCGTCCTTGAACGCTTGAACAATGGCTGACACGTGGCCTCCTGGCTCCTCTGGCCGTGGCAGCACCAGAGAAGATTGCGGACAGTTATGTACGGTTCGCACCCGGCACACACACCGGGGCATATTTGACTTGTTCACCCTAGCAGGTGCACCGGACAAACCATGAAACGGCAACTAGTACAAGGCCTTTTCCGTGGGCTTCTCACCGCGCCCGTGGCACACCCCTGCCTGCGAACCGAGCGATAAAACCTCGGCGCCACAATGATCCCGCGGCGTGAAAAATCCCCACGACGGCGGAAATGAATCCGTCATCGCGGGGATGGACGTGGAGCTTTCGAGGGGTTAGTTCTCCTCGTCAGCCTCGTCTGCTGCCGGCCTTGTCATGGAGGCCGTGCCCGTCAACGGGTCAGACTCCTTGACGCCCTGAGCGTCAGCGGCATCAGCCGCGGCGTCGGTCTGGACAGCCGTGGCGCGGGACACTGCCTCGGTGGTGGTGCCACCAGCGGCAGTGATCTTCTCCGACGCGGACTTGGAGAACTTCTCGGCGGTGATGTTCAGCTTGACGCTGATCTCACCGTCACCGAGCACCTTCACCGGCTGGTTCTTGCGAACCAGGCCAGCGTCAGCAATGTCAGCGGTGATGATGGTGCCGCCCTCCGGGAAGGCCTTTGCCAGGTCGGAAACGTTGACAACCTGGTAGATGACCTTGTTCGGGTTCTTGAAGCCCTTCAGCTTCGGCAGGCGCATGTGAAGCGGCATCTGGCCACCTTCGAATGCTGCCGACACCTGCTTGCGGGCCTTGGTGCCCTTGGTACCGCGGCCAGCGGTCTTGCCCTTGGACGCCTCACCGCGGCCGACACGGGTCTTCGCCTTGTTTGCACCCTCAGCCGGGCGCAGATCATGGAGCTTGATTACTTCAGCCATGTTTACTCCCCTGCTACTTCTTCGACGGTGACCAGGTGGCGCACCTTGAGGATCATGCCGCGAGTAGCGTCATTGTCCTTCTTGACCACGGAGTGGCCAATCTTGCGCAGACCCAGAGCCTCAATGTTCTTGCGGGTCGTCGGCTTCTCACCGACGAGACCGTGGTTCAAAGTGATCTTCAGTGCCATGGTGGGTTACGCCTCCTGTCCTGCGCGTGCACGCAGCATACGGGCCGGAGCGACCTCCTCGATGGACTTGCCGCGGCGTGCAGCAACTTCCTCGGGGCGGACGAGTTCCTTCAGGCCGGCAACGGTGGCCTGAACCACGTTGAGGGCGTTGTCGGAACCGAGGGACTTGGCCAGGATGTCCTGGACACCAGCGCACTCGAGCACCGGGCGGGCAGCGCCGCCGGCGATGACACCGGTACCGGGAGCTGCCGGGCGGAGCATCACGATGCCCGCTGCGGCCTCGCCCTGGACCGGGTGAGGGATGGTGCCGCCGATCATCGGGACGCGGAAGAAGTTCTTGCGAGCCTCTTCAGCACCCTTCTGAATTGCGGCCGGAACTTCCTTGGCCTTGCCGTAGCCGACACCGACCATGCCCTGGCCGTCGCCGACGACCACGAGTGCGGTGAAGGACATGTTGCGGCCACCCTTAACGGTCTTGGCCACACGGTTGATGGTCACGACGCGCTCGATGTACTTGTCGCGCTCGTCGTCGCGGCCACCGCGATCGTTGCGGCGGTCGTCACGGCGGCCGCGGCCACCGCGGTCGCCTCGGTCATTACGGTCACCGCGGCCGTTACGGTCGCCGCGACCGCGGTTGTCGTTGTTGTCCGTTGCAGCGTTGTCTGCTGCAGCGTTCTGGTTCTGGTCCTCGGCGGATGCTCCGCCTTCACGCTGTTCACGCTCGGCCATTACGCGATCCTTCCGTTGATGTTTGCGAACTTTGCTGCGGTGATCATTAGAACTTCAAACCACCTTCGCGGGCTGCGTCTGCAAGCGCTGCGACGCGGCCGTGGTACTTGTAACCGGCGCGGTCGAAAACGACCTCGTCGATGCCAGCTGCCTTGGCACGCTCGGCGATCAGCTCGCCGACCTTCGCTGCCTTGGCCTTCTTGTCGCCCTCAACGCCGCGCACGTCCTCTTCCATGGAGGAAGCGGAGACCAGGGTGTGGCCTGCCAGGTCGTCGATGACCTGGACGTGCATGTGGCGGGAGCTGCGGTGCACGACGAGACGCGGGGTCTCCGGGGTGCCACGCAGGGTCTTGCGGATGCGGTTGTGGCGGCGGACGCGTGCTTCGCGGCGGCGGGTAGCAATGTCCCGGCCGACCGGGGTGCGCTTCTGAGTGTTTGCTTCAGTGCTCATTGTTTACTTACCCGTCTTTCCGACCTTGCGGCGAATCTGCTCACCCTCGTAGCGGATGCCCTTACCCTTGTACGGGTCATCCTTACGGAGGCGGCGGATGTTCGCGGCAATCTGGCCAACCTGCTGCTTGTTGATGCCTTCGATAGAGAACTTGGTGTTGCCGTCGACAGCGAAGGTGACGCCTTCCGGCGCCTGAATCAGAATCGGGTGCGAGTAGCCGAGGGAGAACTCAAGGTCCTTGCCCTTCTGCTGCACGCGGTAACCGACGCCGAAGATCTCCATGTTGATCTTGTAACCCTCGGTCACGCCGACAACGCAGTTGTTGATCAGCGAGCGGGACAGACCGTGGAGGGAGCGGTTGGTGCGGTGGTCGTCCGGACGGGAGACCACGATCTGGTTGTCTTCAACAGCAGCGGTGATCGGCTCCGGAACGTCCACGGACAGGGTGCCCTTCGGGCCCTTGACCTCGACGTGCTGGCCGTCGATCTTGGTTTCGACGCCGCTGGGGATAGCGATGGGTGCGTTACCTACACGAGACATGTTTTAACAAACCTCCCTTACCAGACGTAGGCGAGGACTTCCCCACCTACACCCTTCTCCTGGGCCTGGCGGTCCGTCAGCAGACCCTGGGACGTGGAGATGATGGCCACGCCCAGGCCGCCGAGAACCTGCGGCAGGTCGCCGGACTTCGCGTAGACGCGCAGACCAGGCTTGGACACACGGCGCAGGCCAGCGATGGAAGACTCGCGGGACGGGCCGTACTTCAGGTCGAGGGACAGGGTCTTGCCGACCTTTTCTTCCTCAACCGTGTAGTCAGCGATGTAGCCCTCCTGCTTGAGGATCTCCGCGATGTTGACCTTCAACTTCGAGGAGGGCATGGACACGGTCTCGTGGTGCGCGTTGTTAGCGTTGCGCACGCGAGACAGCATGTCCGCAATAGGATCTGTCATGGTCATGGTTGACCGTTTACCTTTCTCGTTGCGGTTCCCGTGACCCACCTGGTCTCCGCGCCGCAAGGGCGCTTTGGACTCGCGTTTTCCGTGTGTTCTGTCGGGGGCTACTACGAGCCAGAAAAACGCCTGACCGGCGCGTTTTCCGACTCAAACAGTGTGGGCGCTCCCTGCCGCTCAATAACGGAAGGTGCTCGCCGCCACCCTTCATACGGTCCGCATTTCGGCGGGGGGCCTGCAACAAAGTTGGATGTATACGTTCAATGCGGATCTGGCGCACGCGACTCGCGCACGCAGAACCGTTGCTAAACCATACAGGTCAGGGCGAAGAAAGCACAAATTGCTTATCGACGCCCCGTGTGCCCCTTCGTCCTCTAAAACTTCAGCATCTGGCTCAGGGCCGGCCACGCCGCCCCGACGCCGAACCCAACGATACCGAGCACCGCGATGATGATGCGGGCGAGGATGCCTTCCGGCGAGCGGATACCGGAGCCGTCCACACCGGAACTAGGGCCAGATTCCGGGGCATTGTCGGGCACGAGCTTGCTGCTCAACGGCAGCGACGACAGGGGGGAGCTCATTGCCACGCCCGAACCATAGGTGTCGTCGTTGCCGTTGAAGTTCGCGCACACCTGGTCGCCGGCAAGCTTGTCGTTGAATCGGTCGATCATGAAGCGGAAGCCGAAGGTCGGGCCACTCAGCGCCTGTATAAGGTGATTCTTCAATCCGTCTTCAATTTCAGGCACGACGTCGTCACGGTAGACCACCTTGGCGCCATCGATGGTGCAATACTTCATAGCCAGGTTGCGGGCCTGCTGGTACTCCACCTGACGGTCGTAGCGCCCGCTGATCACCATGACGGGCGCAACAGGAGAGCTGTTGCCGATTTCCTGCTCCTTCATCTTGTCCAGGGCTGGCGCCATGTCCGGCTCTTTGAGGATTTCCTCGAGCGAGCGCCCGTCTTTCGTCCAGTCGCGGGTGGTCATGTACGCGTATGGCTCGGAGGTGATCTCGTTGGTGCAGGAATTCTTGAAGGTCTCCAGGACCTTCTTTCCGTCCTCGCTCAGGTATTTGTCCAGGAGCTCGTCGCATCCGTCGTAACGTTCAACCATGCCGTTCATGGCGAAACCGATGGCGCCAGAGAGGTCGGAGCCGTCGATATTGCGGGCCACCTCGTAGAGGTTGGCTGGCGGTGCGGACGCGTAGGCCCCGGCGATAGTGGACTGCTCGTCGGCGCTGTAGTAATTGCGCGCCTCCTCCACTGCCGCCGCGGATGCGCCACCACCCTGCGAATGCCCGTAGAAGCCGATCCTGCCGAAGTTTTCCTCCCCACCAGGTTCTTCACCGCGCGCCCGGCGTCGAGCATCGCGTGGGCCTAGTCGAGTCGGTTCATGTACGTGTGCACACCTTCGGTGCCCATGCTGACCAGGTCGGTTACCACGACGCGCACCCCGTACTTCGACAGCGCGAAATCGTAGAGGCCTTCCATATTCACCGTGCGTTTCGACTCGATCGGGTTCGGCTGCCCATCCAGCGGCCAGTTGCGGGACGGCGCGCATTGGTCCCCCTGGCCGACCGTGCCGCGGCCGATGCCCACCGCGGGGCGCGGACCCTTGCCCCGCTACTTCGAGGTCGGCTCGACCATTTAACCGGTCACGGGAACGAGCTCACCGTTCGCGTCGGTCGTGGTGTACATGATCTTCGTGGCCTCATTGCGCAGATCCGAATCGGCCGAGCCCAAGATATTGGAGTACGGCACCGTCTTTTTATTCAGGATCTCGCCCGGAGTGCTCGGCGCGACATCAGCGGTGCCGTAGAAAGGATCCTCCGCAGAGGGGGTCTGGTGCCCCGGCCCCCTGCTGCGACGACCCTGCGCCGGAACCGTCCGTCTCTTCCGCGGCCGCAGTGCCGTTCACGCCCGTCGCCGCCAGCGCCGCGGCGACCAGGATTCCGCCCAATTTCTTCGCCATTGAAACTCCATCTCACGAATGAATATGTGTCGTGCGACAAATTAAGGCGAAGCTTGGACATACGTATGTTTCAATGTAAAAAAATAGCGTAAGTATGTTTATATGCTTCAGTTCGTCGCATTGTGGTGGCACTTTCCATGATGCTGTCCGCCCCTCTCTGCACCTCAAACCCATCAGCGATAGTATCCATGGAAAGACAATTAGGAGGTCGGGGTGATCGAGAACTTGGATGACGTGAAGCAGGCGCTGAATATTGAGTCGCTGCGGAATATGGGCGGCGAGAAGGTCATGGAACTCGTCGGATTGATGCAAGCTGGCCAGCTCACCGAAGCTGGCAAGATAGCGGTGTTCACAGCGGCACCAGAGCTCCTCGCAAAGGTCTCCGACGCAATGGATGACACCAACGAACAAGCGGTGCACAGTAACGACCAGAGCTCCGCGAGCGTTTATGAACACCTGAGGCAGAGCCAAAAAATCTGGGCGGCTATGGCAGTAGACCCCGAGGCCACTGAAGAAGAACGCCGAGACGCGCGCGACCGCCTGGAGCGGGTGGACGAGCGACTGATGAACCACGATGTCAACAACAAGCAATTCAACCTTGAGGTGATTAAAAACAAGAAAGAGGTACTACTGACTGCGGCAGGCTTTGCCGTATTAGCCATTGGCGGACTAGCAACCGGGGGGAAACTACCGTTACCGCGGCGTTAAGCGAGCTCAGCCCACCCAACTCAGGAAAGAAGAGGTGCGGTCATTTATCAGGACTTGGCCTACCTTTATTGACCGATTCGTTGAGGTATACCCAGTGAGACAGGCTCAGATTCAAAGTTTCCCCTGTCTCACCAAGCCTTAACCATTCATTCTGAAACCATTCATTCTGATCTCATTGAAGACAATGGCCTCAACGAGACAGAAAGGGTGGGGATGGCGAGGGTCGGCACACTACTCGATGAGCATGGGCGGTCGGAGGATCGGCTACGGATCATCCGCCTAGGCAAGAACAACACCCGGATCCGACGCTCCGCAAACCATGGCCGATCCTGGGCAGTGGAGGACGAGCAGGTCGACACCGACCGGGTCCTCGATGACGGCGGGAAGCGCTTCGAGCAGCACTCGCATAACCCCAAGCACGCCACCTACCTCACCAGCCTGGGTGAGTCGCAGGCTCGGCTGGAGGTCCAGCGGGTGTAGGCGACCATCACCAAAGCCCGGGTCTACCTCGGGGGCAACACCTGGTCCGAGCTCGAGGACATCTCCACCACGTCCATCCTCTTCGACGGCGTCGCCTCCTACGGCTGGGAACCCCCGACCTGGTACAGAAGTGCCGAGCCCGAGGGAACGGAGGCCCAGGACGACGACTGAGAAGAAACAGCATCGGAGGCCTCATCGCCTGTAGTCCAGGATCCGCCGGCTTCGTCAGTGCCGGTGGTAGGGGTGCGGCAGCGGGTGTCGTATATCCGTGTCTCGAGCGTGGACCAGAACCTGGCCCGCCAACGCGAGATGGTCGGGGCGGTGGACCGGGAGTTCGGGGATGAGATCTCCGCCCGGTCCCGCGACAATCGCCCCGGACTCGACGACTGCCTCGCCTACCTGCGCCACGGCGACACACTGCAGGTTGCCTCCATCGACCGTTTGGCCCGCTCCCTGGTGGATCTGCGTGGCATCATCGACCAAATCACCGCCCAAGGTGCCTCCGTGCGCTTCGTGAAGGAGCACCTGACCTTCTCGAAAGACTCCACCGACCCGCGGGCCACCCTGATGCTCGGGGTATTGGGCTCGTTCGCCGAGTTTGAGCGCTCGATTATTCGCGAGCGCCAGGCTGAGGGCAGTGCACTGGCAAAAAGGCCGGAAAGTACAAAGGGCGCAGACGCGCCTTAACCCCCGAAGACGTGGAGAAAGCCCGCAAGCGAGTGGAAGCCGGCGAATCGAAAGTCACTATCGCCAAAGACCTCGGCATCGGTCTAGCTACTCTCTACCGAGCTCTATCCAGAGGTGACTAACCCTGCATGATGAGCAGACGTGCAAGCGATTCCCTAGGGCTGCGCGCTGGCTTTCCAAAATGGCAGACATGCTGGAAAACATTTCCCAACAGGTCAAAGAAACCCAAGCTGTATCGCATATTCGGGGAAAGATTAAATCGCTGGGTAAGTAAAATACGCGCGCTTCAGAGCCCTAACTACCGGTAGTCATTACGATCCAGCGCAGCATGGTAAATCGTAGCGTCGAGGTTAGTGTTCCAGATTCTACGCCCGTCGGAGGCTCGTAAATGACTTCCGGGGTATTTTCCCTCTTTTTTTTGCCTGATAATTATACCAGGAGAGGGTTTCTATCGATGCCACTTTTTTATCTTCTTTGTGCAGGTCAAAGACCCTATCTAGAACGGGAACGAGATCCGTGTCCCGGGAGGCCAGGAGAACCAAATCTACTTCAGGATCGATTGCCTGGCTGAAGCACTCCAGAGCGCAGAGAACATCTACACCTTTCTCCTGCGGCTTTCCCTTAGGCATCTTCTTCCCATAGACGTCTTTGATGGCGGAGCCGGAACCATCTCTTTTAAACTGGTACTTTAAGTCACGCAATCTGACCTCTGCGCCATCTTTTCTCCACTGGGTGGCCTGATCGAGGCACCGACGGTTTTGCTCCCAGTCATAGTCGACATGAGGTAAACCCCGAAACGCAATAACTTTCACTAATTCTGCGTGAGGGTATCCAGGGCGTTGTTTCTGATTGCGTTGCCTGATTGCCGCTTCAGCAAACTTCATGGGATGAATCAAAGAGTTGTATGTTTCCCCAGCTGGATCGAACAGATCACGAGCCGTGAGGTGAACGTTCTGATAGTCCATAACCACGACGGAGCGGAGCACGCTACCTCCTACGCTTAAAAACCCCGCCAATCCGGAGACGGCGGGGAACAATGGTTACATTATGGCCCTCGCAGCCATGTATGTCAACTTACAGCTCAATAGAGCCGGTGTGGGCAGTCAGCTAGCCCATATAAAGATTCTTCAAATATTTGACGGTAAGCAACAACGCCTATCCTGTTTTCAAACTAATGTTCGAAGATACCGGGTACGAGTACGTTGAACTTTTCCGCTGCGGTTGGATCGGACCACTGCTGAGTGGAAGATTAACGGCTCGAGTAAGCGATTAGATTCAATATTGGAAAGGCGGACGGAAGAAGAGGATAGAAGAATGGCGCATTTTTTCATTGATCCCAAAGAGATGGCGTTGAAGGACTTTCAAGAAAAATACGCCCCCACAGCCGTTGCATCCGCCTTTATTCGCCTCTACCCGGATGAGCAGTTGGGGCATATGTTTGCGGTGCTCCATCAGTCTCTTAACGAGCACTTCAGCACCATTAATGACCGGGCCCGGACCACATCTCATTTCTGGGCAGAAAACAGTAGGGACTTGATATCCCTCATTGCCGAGATTCGCCAGGCGCTGCATGACCTCAAACGGGTTGGTGTTGAGGTGGAACTTGATGAGAAATATGAGAAGGCAATGGAGGCCTGTGAGGAATGGCTTTCTCCGAGCGGAGGAAGCTCAATTCCTGAAGATTTCAGTCCGCTCGAAGTTATCAGGTATCAGCCTGTTTTCACCCAGGGAGAGTCTACTGTTCTTGCGAAGTCCAACCTCACCCCGCAGCTGAAGATGGTGGGGGAAGGTTCCTATGCAATTGTCTACTCCTACGTGGATCCTGATTATGGCACCACATTCGCC
Source organism: Corynebacterium sp. CCUG 71335 (assembly GCF_024454075.1). Taxonomy (NCBI): domain Bacteria; kingdom Bacillati; phylum Actinomycetota; class Actinomycetes; order Mycobacteriales; family Corynebacteriaceae; genus Corynebacterium; species Corynebacterium sp. CCUG 71335. The sequence continues at coordinate 160,679 of NZ_JAGPYY010000005.1, read as the reverse complement.
CTGAAACGAGCCAAGAAGGGCATCGAGGATCGCGAGCTTGAACGATTCAAACGTGAGTTTGATGTCATGAAAGAGCTGAGCTTTCCCTACATCGTGGAGGTTTACTCTTACAACGAGGAAAAGAATGAGTACCGCATGGAGTACTGCGATGACACTCTCCGTGAGTACATCAAGCGGCGCAATAACACGCTTTCGTTTGGCTCTCGTCGGAGCATTGCGCTGCAGTTCTTGTACGGGCTCAACTATATTCACCGCGAAGGAATTCTGCATCGAGATATCAGCCTTCAGAATATTCTTCTTAAGGTCTACAACAGCAGTGCTGTACTGGTGAAGCTCTCGGACTTCGGTCTAATGAAAGAACAGTCGTCGCAGTTCACGCGCACCCATACAGAAATGCGCGGCACTATCATCGACCCCACTTTGCAAAGTTTCCGTGACTACACGGTAGTTAATGAGATCTATGCAGCTGGCTACGTGCTTGCATACATTTTTACGGGGCGTGAAGATCTAAAGGTTTCAAACGAGGACGTGCAGCGCATTGTCCATAAATGCATCACCTATCCGGTGACTGACCGTTACCAGACAGTCATGGAAATCATCGCGGAGGTCGAGGAGCTTAAAACATCTGGCTAACCCTCTTAGAGCAAACCAGAAGCGGGTTATTCAGGGGGGACCAGAGCAGAACCCCCTAAAAGCAGCTTTAAACGATCCCATCTCGCGAAAAGATGCCAGTCATCGTGCGTATATCTACCATCGCTCCAGTGGACTCCTACGATCCTGCCCTTTGCGATAGCGGTCTCCTAGGCCGAATAGACGCCACCGGAAGTCCAACGTTTCGGGGCAAGCCAGCCACGAAGTGGGTGGCGCGGCAGCCCCTTTCCTAAAGGTCAAAGCCCCGCTCGGTGCCGAGGCCTGGCGAGTACGAGTGGGGTTCGTGCCCCAGGTATATCGAGGACTCCTGGTCCTGGGTGGAGGTGCTGGCCTGGCGGATCGAGTCGTAGATCTGGCCCATGGTGCCCTCGATCAGGTCCCTGGCCACCGGCTGTGCGGCCGTTTGTCGGCGGGTCTGGTCGAACCGGACTGCTTCTGCAGGAGCCTCGGCCCGCCACGTGGCTTCCGCCTGGATTCCCGCTGGGTCATCCAGCGCGGTGACAGCCTGTTCAAGGCGCGTGGCGGTCCGGTGGGCCTGGTCGAGATCCTCTGCCACCGGGCGGGTCCGCAGCACCTCGTCCAGGCTGCGTACCGTCTGGCGGGCCTCCTCAACCTCTGCGGAGATCTGAGAGAAGACATTCTCGACCTCGGTGAGCTGCTCGCGGGCCTGGCGGGTTTTTCCACCTCGGAACAGTTTCCCGAACACCGACCGATTGTCTTCCTCGGCCACCGCATCCCGGGCCTGCCGAACCTGCCTGCCGACCGAGCCCATTCGGGTGCTCAGCTCCGTCAGGTGCTGCTGGGCGGCGGGAAGATCCTCGGTGGCCTGCCGGGCGGGTCTCCTGTGCGGCGAGCTCCCGGTAGCGTCCCTGCGCATCCTGGTACTCGTCCCGGAGGGCCTGCGGGTCGGTGAGCATCCGGCCCCGCAGGTCATTAGAGACATCGGCCAGTGGGCGGGTGGCCAGGGACTCCCCCACGAACCGCCCCGGCGTCTGCGAGATCACCGGCTGATGAGTCGGCAGCTTCCGCCCACCGGCCCGGGCACGGTAGTAGTTCTCGAACCGCTCGCGGCGTTTTGCCTGCCGCTCAGCCATGACCTCCGCCATCCGGGTGCCCATAAACGGGTTGGCATCGGTGTGCTGGTTACTGGACAAGGTGGCCAGGTCGAAGTCCTGTTTCGCGGCCCGCCACACCTGGTGCGGGGAACGATCCGCCCGGTCCTGCCACACGGCCTGGATGAGCAGGTCACGGGCGTACTCGGACGTCTCGCAGCGTTCCTCGGCGAGCACGTGGAAATGTGCGGCCTCCGGATCTCCGAGCGGTTTTCCCTCAGGTACAGGTGGTTTTCCACCCTGCCGCGGGTCATGGGTACATAGACCCCGGCCCGGTCGACCTGCCCGACCCCGGCCACGACCCGGCAGACATCGACGGTGGCCCCCTGGGCCGCGTGCCCGGTGGAGGCATAACCGAGTTGGACGTGCTCGCGCAGATACCCCGCGGGCAACGTCACCGAGGCGCCGGTCTCGTCGAGTCGGCGGGCGCTCAGGCTGCCATCGTGGTGGATCTGTTCGACCTTCCCGCGCTGCCCGTTGCGCACCACATCCCCAGCAGTGGTGGTCAGTTGGTAGTCGTTGCGGCGGGTGAGGATCACATCACCGACATGGGCCTTCGACTTGCCCGCCAGTCGGGTGGTGGGGCCGGTGAGGTCATGGCCGTGGGTTTCCAGGTATCAGGGCTGGGCCATCTCGTTAAGTACATCCACATCCTCCCGGGTGGCGGCCACCAGGAGGGAATCCCGCCCGTTCTCCACATCCGTCACCTATCCGTCCAGGGCATCGACGAGCATCGCCGAGGTGGAGCCGGCATGCAGGCGGCCCTGCTTCGCGTACCAGTCCGCCGCGCGCTTGGTATCCGTCTCATCACCATTGCGCAGCTGCTGGGAGGCTAGGCGTTCCTGCGTATCCTTTTGTCTAAAGACCTCGGTGTGCTCGGTGGTATCGGGCAGCTCATAGGCCAGGGTGGCCAGCATCCCGGACCGGGCCTTGACCGCCGAGTACTGGTACGGATCCCCGACGAAGACGACCCGGGCATCCGCCGCCTCAGCTATCTCCAACAGGTGCACCGCATCCGGGGTGGCGACCATCCCGGCCTCATCGACGACCACCACGGTGTTCTGATCCCAGCCCAACCGGGCGGCCACAGCAGTTGGGTCGAGATCCTCGGTGCCGATCAAGGCGCGCGCGATGGTGGCCGAGCAGTGCGCGACGCGAGCCCGACGACGGTCTTGCCCGCCCGCTCCCACGCCCTCCGAGCCGCCTTCAGGGATGACGTTTTTCCGGCTCCAGCAGGTGCCACGACGACTGAGGCCCGATAGCGGGAGGACACGATTGCGCGCATGGCCTCGGCCTGATTCTCCGACAGCTGGCCGTCAATTGGCTGGATCGACACCTCGCTCACCCCGCGGTCCGCCCGGGCGGTGGCCAGGTCGATGCCGCGGTTCGGCGCGATCGTCCTCGGCGGCGACACCGGAAACACAGAGAAGCTGCCGCTTATCGCTTACCGTAACTACTGGACAGTCTTCCTGACCCGCTTTGTCATGCACACTACCCAGTACACGGCGCTGTTTTACCTGCTCTACTACCTGCGCGATCACATAGGCGTGAACGACCCCGACACCTGGTGCTGATTCTCACCGCCGTCTTCGTCGCCGTGACCATGGCCGCCGCCGCTGTTGGCGGGTCGCTGTCCGACAAGCTTGAGCGCCGCAAGGTCTTCTTCATCGTCGCCGCCTTAGTGATGGCCGCCGGGCCCCAAATGATGACCTTCGTGAGCACCCTCGGATTCGTCGTCGCCGCCGCCGTTCTGCTCGGCGTGTCGTGGGGCATGTTCACCGCCGTTGAGCAAGCTATGTTCAACGAATCCTTGCCCTCGAAGGTTAACCGCGCCCGCGACGTGTCCATCATGACCCTGGCGGAGGGCTCCGTGAACATGATCGCAGGCCTGCTCGCTGCTGCCGGCCTGCGGTATCTGGGCGGCTACCCCGGCCTCTACCAGGCCTGCGCCATCGCCTGCATAGTCGCCGCGGTGCTAGCGTTGACCGTACGGTCCTCGCGCTAGCAGGGCAACGCCGGTCGCGCACGCACGCGCGTCTGCCCGAGGTCGCTGGTCTTCCCGGCGCTGGCGCCCTGGAAGAAGGCGCCGGCATCCACCGTCGCCCGGGAGGAGCGGTTGGTGAACTCGATACCGTGCTGCGCGGCGAACTCATTCATGGCATCACTGGCCTTATCGCGGTCGTCCATCAGCGCGAGGGCGTATTCCCCCTTCCCTGCCGCGACAGTTCCCTCAGCCGCCTGCAGGCGGTCGGCGATAACGCTGATGAACCTGCCCATGTAGGAGCGCCGCGCAACAACGGTGGCGACACCGAATGCGCGGTTACCGCTGATCTGCTGCGCGCCGGCGGCCATCTGCGGGTTGAGCACGCCGTAGAGCATGTCCACCCGCTCCAGGTGGCGGCGCAGACCGAAGGCGGTGACGGTGGAGACTTTGCGGGAGCGCCGGGCGCTTTCCATGTACGCCATGCAGTGCAACGTGTTGCAGAGATTGAGCAAAAGCGACGCCTGCATATCGGTGTAGGAGCCGCCGAGAGCGAATGTGCGCATAGTCACCTCGTCGCCGTCCGACGGGTTTTTCAGGTCGCGTTCCTCGAAACCGTACGCCGCCATGAGGTCGAAAGCCTTCTGGTAAAACACCTCCCCCTCGGCCGTCCCGGCCCGGTCCGCTGCCTGGTTAAGCAGCTTTTGCACGCGTTCTTTAATCTTGTCGATATTCGTCGTACCCATAATGTCCCCCTTGGTTTTGTTGTATGGAAGGTACGCCACTGGTTCTATCGCGCGCATGCACCCACGTCGCCCGCTGTCGAACACCGCCCTGTGGATAACTTCGTCCCCGGCACGATTTTGTAGCCGGGACTAGGGTCGGGAACTAAGGCTGCCAACTGCTTTTGCACAGCAGCGACAACGAGCGAAGGAGCATCAATGATCCATCCGAACGCATCGCGCAAGGTCGACGTCGACACCAACAACCCCACCCCCGGCAACAAGGTCGTTCTGATCGGTGCCGGCGACGTCGGAATGGCCTACGCCACGGCCATCGTCAACCAGGGCCTGTGCGACCACCTCGCCATCATCGACCTGAATGAAGAGAAAGTCTGGGGCGAGGTCGCTGACCTCAACCACGCTGTGCCGTGGTCCGGACACAACACCCGCGTCACCCAGGGCACCTACGAGGATTGCCGCGACGCCGCTGTCGTGGTCAACTGCGCGGGCGTCGCCCAGCGCGACGGCGAGACCCGCCTCGAGCTCGTCGGCCGCAACGTGAAGATCTTCAAGTCCATCGTCGACGAGGTCATGGACCACGGCTTCAACGGCATCTTCGTCGTGGCCACCAACCCGGTCGATGTCCTCGCGTACGCGACCTGGAAGTTCTCCGGCCTGCCGTCCAACCGCATCATCGGCTCCGGCACCGTGCTGGACACCGCACGCTACCGCTTCGCTCTCGGCGAGTACTTCGGCATCAGCGCTTCCTCCGTCCACGCCTACGTCATCGGCGAGCACGGCGACACGGAGCTGGCTGTCGTCTCTTCCGCTTCCGCAGCAGGCATCCCGCTGACCACCCGCCTGGAAAAGATGGCGTCGACCGACCCGAACACCTCCAACAAGATGGAGGAGATCTTCGTCAAGACCCGCGACGCGGCCTACGACATCATCCGCGCGAAGGGCTCCACCAGCTACGGCATCGGTGGCGGTCTCGCCCGCATCACCCGCGCTGTACTCAAGAACGAGGATGTCGTCCTGCCAGTCAGCGCCCTGCTCGAGGGACAGTACGGCGAAGAAGACATCTACATCGGCACCCCGGCCGTGATCAACCGCAACGGCATCCAGGACATCGTCGAGCTCTCCCTCGACGAGCGCGAGTCCGAGCAGTTCGCTCACTCCGCTAAGGTCCTGCGCGATGTCATGAACAGCTCTGGGCTCACCAACTAAACACTTTCCCTCGTGAGGGAACCTGCACGGACCTTCGATGTGGTCGTTGAACCGTTCAGCTATGTTTTCATGGTGATCGGCAACCTCCACATCGTCGAGGACGCGGAGCTGGATTATCCGCACATACGACTGGGATATTGCTTGGGCTTCTCCCCATCGCGCTGCCGCAATGGTTGTCCAGAGTGGCTGGAGAAATGAACCACCACCACGACCAAGGCAGCACAGGCGTGAACTTCCTCATATTCTCTGACACCCGCGACGAACAGCAGGTGTCGATGCGGTGAGCGTCCTAGCTACCCGGGCGGGCTCGGTGATCTGGGGACTACTCTCCCGGTTCAGACTCCCTCGCCCCGGAGTTGCGCGCTCGGCCCGTTGCGGAGCGGTCCGATCGTGGGGATGGCCAAGATGAGGAACAGCAATAACCACGCCCCGAGCATGCCAAGCGACATCATCTTGAATGGCCACTCGACAACCGGTGGTCCATTGAGAGCAGTCGCGGTTGCGAAGGCACAGACCACGCCACCCACAACCACTGGGACAGCTGCGACCAATGTCGCTGCAAGCGACATCGCGAAACTCTCCGCCCCGATCAGCGCGATCACCTGCCGCGGAGACATTCCGGCAGATTGTAGGAGAGCAACTTCATGACCGCGTCCGCGCGCGGACAGTGCGACAACGGCGGCGCTGGTAGCGAACATCGACACAATCACGACGGCGATAATGATCCAAGTATCGGTCATGTTGATTTCCGCCCCCGGTTCGAGGATCTGGACGACTGCTCCAACCGAACCCAATGCGCACAACAGCAGCCCGACTCCGCCAAGACCTGCAGCCAACGGCGCGATTGTGGTCACGTTCATGCGCGACCGTGCTGCTGCTGCACGGGTACCCAGTGCCGAAACGACCAGGTCAGTAACATCAAAAACTTTGTGCAGAACTCGAAAGAGGAATCCCACTATCTCTGGGCACATCAGGTAAACGCCGATCAAGGCGCTGGCACCTGCGTTGAAGGCGAGGTTGATGATTGGGGCTAGCCCCGCAGAAGCGAGCTGCTGGTCCAGTTTCGAGGCCGCGACGAGCGCCACAGCAATCAGGAGAAAGAACGAACCGCTGACGATCCGCAGCACCGACGATGTGGATTTGTGGTCCGGTTGCTGGACCGTACGCAAAGCGACACCGGGTTGGATGCGGGACGCCCGGTACGCAGGCACCACACCACCCACGATGGCCGTAGCGACACTGATGACGACGACCACGAGCGGAGCCCACAGCGCGACAGTGAACCTCGGCATATCTACTGCGGGGGACACCGCGCCATCGAATGCAGGGAGCACCCAGAAACCTAAAAATGTCGAGGCGATCGCCCCCATCATGGCTCCGCAGAAACTCACGATCAGCAAAATGTACAGCGTGGACAGAAACACTGCCCGCGGTGATGCCCCGAGCAAAAGCCATAGCGCGTGGGTATGCCGGGAAGCGTGAACGCTCGCTTTCCCCACAACTGTCAGAGCGACCCACGACACCAGCGCGATCACGACGTAAATGGTGATGGAAAGGATTTGATACTCGGCTAGTGGGGCGCCTGCGGCAGCCACCGCGTCACGGAACTGCGGGGTCATAGTCCAGGCGTACTGGTGCACGCACAGCCCAATCATCGTGGAGATCACGCCGACCACGGCCATGGCTGGCGTCCATTCACGCCATCCGTCGGCAAACATCTTCAGAACATAGCGCTGCATCTGGTTACTCCCCGAGGCTCGAGATGATAGTCAGTAGCTCCTGGCTGGTCGTCCTCCCAACTGCCCCAGCCACCTGACCGTCGTGCATGACAATGACGTTGTCTGCCATTGCCGCAGCCTCCAGATCGTGGGTGACCATGACGATCATCTGTCCCTCGTCCGCCATGCGTCGGAGGGTGTTCAGCACGATTCCAGTGCTCTGCGAATCCAACGCGCCTGTCGGCTCATCCGCGAAGACGATGTCTGGCCGTCGCGCTAGCGCCCGGCACAGCGCGGTCCTTTGTTGCTCGCCGCCGGACAACGTCCGGGCCGGCGCGTCGCGCCGCGCGCCTAGATGGAATGCCTCTATCAAGCCGTTGACTACGCGGCGGGGAACGTTCTCCCGGTTCAGGCGAAAAGGAAGCGTGATGTTCTCTTCAACGGAGAGAAAGGGAACGAGATTGTACTGCTGGAAGACGAACCCGATGCTCGTACGCAGCATCCGGGCCCGGTCGCTCGCGGACTGGCGGTAAATGTCCTGCCCGTTAATACTGACAAAGCCTGACGATGGTTCGTCGAGACCGCTCAGGCACATGAGCAACGACGATTTTCCGGATCCCGAGTGCCCAACTATCGCGGTGAGGCCGCCACCGTGCAGTTCAAGATTGCATCCGCGCAGTATTTCAGTAGTTGTCGGCCCCGATTGAACATCTCGTCGAACGTCGCTGGCGGTGAGTGTCGCGGTCATCAAAGTCTCCCTGGCAAGTACACATCTGTCGTGCGGGGCACATCCCCTATCAAGAGTCCACCGGTGTTCTCATCGAACCGGCATACAGACTCAACCATTCTTACTGAAACGTGCCCAGCCCGGTAGTGATCGGGTTGAGATCTTTCTCCACATTCGATGTGAATTCCGTGCATGCCGGGCATGACGCGGGAGAGCACAGCTTGCCCCACTTTGCTCGCACAGCCACCGTGGAAGCACGTGTTAGCGCACGGCAAGCAGGTGCATTAGCGTCGACTGGGAATCGTTGAAGTTGTCGTCGGTGACGACCACCATCGAGCGGCCACCGTTCGCAGCCGCGTTCTTCGGCCCCCAGGCGAGGCCCTCGACGTTGTCGGGGTGGGGCTTGTGCTTGTCAAAGTCGAAAACGAGGGTCTTGGACGCGGTCTTCTCCAAGCCGGTGAGTGCTTCGGTGCCCAGCACATCATCTGCGCCCTCGAGGTTCAGCGTGTAGATCTGCGCCATGTTCGTCTTGGTGGCTTCGTTGAATCCGCGCTCGAGCATGAACAGGTTGCCGTTGTCGTCGGCAAGCAAAGACGTCACCCCGCGGCCCGGGCTCACACGAACTGCGTGCTCTTTGACGGCTTTACCGGAGTTCAGATCGTACACCGTGATGCGGGCCAGGGAACTGTGCGTGTCAGAGTTCTCCGGTCCGTCTTGGGCGAGAGCATCCTCGTTAATGGTGATCATCGTCTTCCCATCAGCGAGAACCGCCATCGCCTCTGGACCCTTGTTGTTGTGCACACCCTTTGTTCCCTTTTCATCGGGAGCGTGGTGCCCTGGAGCGTCGATGCGCCGGACTTCCTTCCCATCCGGCGTGGACTCAATGATCTGTGGGGTGATGAACGTGCCCTTGTCGGATGAGCCTTCGGTGGTCCACAGGTAGTTTCCGTTCGGCAGCAAGCGGATTTCCTCGGGGTCGAGGTAATCGGAGTACACGCTCCCGTCCGCCTGCGTGAACCTGACCTCTCCATCTTGGGTGAAGGTCTTTCCACCGTCAGCCGTCTTGAAGTAGTACGCACGAATCGGACCGTGCTCCTTCTTGTCGTCCGAGATGGCAATGTAGCGGTCCTGGTCGACGAGCTCGATGCCGCTGAGCCCGCCGATCTTCTTGTCGCCGTTCACTTCGCTGAAGTCAAAGCGACTCAGGTACTCAGCGTGAGGCTTCTCATCCCCCGGTTTGCGGGAAGAACCACCGGGTGCAGACCCGTCCTTCTGCCCCGCTGCCGCATTGATGATTGCCTGCACGATGAACGCGCTCAGCCCACCAAGGGCTACAGCGATTCCGGCGACAGCGAACAGCGCCGCTGGCATAGGCACTTTCACGCCATTAGTAACGACATCCTGCTGGGGCAGGGTGCCGATCTCCAGCGGTGCGGGTGCCGCGTCAGCGGGCTGGACAGTTGCGGTAGTTAAAGACAGGGCGGTGGCGGCTGCGATAACCGCACGGGCTGGACGACGGGACATATGCGAGCGCTCCTCGGGCAGACGGCAGAACTGGCAGATCTGGCAGAACCAGCCCCCACCCTAATTCGAGATGCCGGCCACGGCACGGGGAACAGCTGCCCGCATGACAAAATCCCCGTGACCACGGTGTGAAACCCGGGCCACGGGGCGTCGACAAGCGAATGCGTTATGCGCTTACGGGCGCTGCATCTTGCCGTCTTTGTCCTTGAACGGGAAGCCGAAGTGGCGCAGGAGTGCGCGGCCTTCCTCGTCGTTGACTGCGGAGGTCACCACGGTGATGTCCATACCGCGGGGGCGGTCGACCTTGTCCACGTCGATTTCGTAGAACATGGTCTGCTCGGACAGGCCGCGAAAGTTGCGGATACGCGGCAAAGCGACCGTCAGCAGGCGGTCGAGGAACTCCCACATGCGGTCGCCGCGCAAGGTGACCTTCGCACCGATCGGCATGCCTTCGCGCAGCTTGAAGTTAGCGATGGACTTCTTCGCGCGACGCAGCTGCGGCTTCTGGCCGGTGATCGCGGTGAGATCCTCGAGCGCACCGTTGATCATCTTCGAGTCGCGGGCAGCGTCGCCCACACCCATGTTCACGACGATTTTGGTGATGCCCCGGGATCTGCATGACGTTGTCGTAACCGAACTCGTCAGCGAGCTTGCCGCGGATGTCGTCTTTGTACCGATGTCAAAGCCGGCCTCGAAGCCGGCATGCGCACCATCCTCGTGCGCACCGGCATTTCCGACGACACCGAAATTACCCGCTTTCTCTACCGCCCCACCACGATCCTCGACTCCGTAGCCGAGCTGGCAGGTCGCGTCCACGACCCGTTCAACAACAACGAGGCCTAGGGGTTCTCCTCCACACTCGCCGGTATGGGAAGCACCTAACGCACGGTCCCGCGCGGGACGATGACGGGGGCAACACCGGCTGGGTCGTCCCACACCTCGGCCCGAAGCCCGTAAGCCTGTGCCAGAACTTCCGCTGTCAAAGCCTGCTCCGGCGTGCCATGCGCCACGATGGCGCCGTCGCGCATGACCATCATCCTGTCGGAAAACATGCCGGCCAGCATGAGGTCGTGCAGGACCATTACCACGGCCTTGCCGCCGCGCGCCTGCTCCCGTGCGAGGGAGAGCATGTCAATGGCGTGGGCGGGATCGAGGAAGGTAGTTGGCTCGTCGAGCAGCAGCACGGGTGTGTCCTGCGCCAAGGTCATGGCCAGCCACACTCGCTGACGCTGTCCGCCGCTCAAAGCGTCGATATCGCGTTCAAGGAGGTCGCTGATCCCCGTGGCCTCGCAGGCGCGGGCGATAGCCTCATGGTCAGCGGCGGACGGACCAGCCATGCGAGCTTGGTGCGGATGTCGCCCGCGGGCGACGAGCTCCCCGACATACAACCCGCCCGGCGCGCTCGGGTGCTGCGGCAGGAGAGCCACTCGGCGAGCGGCCTCGCGCGCCGACAGGGAGTGGATATCGACACCGTCGACGTGCACCATTCCCGCACTGGGCACGAGGAGTTTGGACATCGCCTTGAGCAGTGTCGACTTTCCGCAGCCATTCGGCCCAATAAGCGTGGTCACCTCCCCTGCGCGCGCCGTTAAGTCGATGCCGTGGAGCACCTCCGCTCCGTCCCCGTAACCCACCCTGATGCCCTGAGCCACAAGTGCGTCCGCGGTCTGTGTCTTGCTGTTCATTTCCTTGCTTTCCTTCTGGATTGTTGCGCCTCGCGCTAGCGGTCTCGGCTCCACACCAGCACCACCAGAACGACCCCTCCTAGAGCGGCGGAAACAGCTCCCACCGGCGCGGTCGACGGGATGAAACCGCCGATCACAGCGCACACCCCCAAGATCGCCGCCCCCGCAGTCCCCGCCACCACCGGCGGGGGAGTCGGGGTGCCGGCGACGAGCCGACCGAAGTGCGGAGCGATAAGCGCGACGAAGCCGATCGGCCCGGCAGCTGCTACCACCACCGCCGATACACCCGTGGCCGCGATGAGCAACGCCCTGCGCTGCGCAGTAATGCTCACTCCGAGCATCGCGGCCGAGTCGTCGTCATGCGCCAAAACAGGCAGGTCGCGTCCGCACCACACCCCGAGCGCGACGAAGGGCGCAAGTCCCAGCAGCAGCGGGAGGATGGCATCCATGCGGACAAACTCAGTGGACCCAGCCAGCCAGGTCTGTGCCTCGGCGGCGCGCAGGATCTCGGCGCGAAGCAGCAGGTAGCTCACCGCCGCATGCAGCATGAGAGACAGCGCGACACCAACGATGACGATCCTGTCACTTGTGCCGATTCCCCCGATCAGCGCCAGCACCGCGACGACGGCAGCCGCGCCCACCAGTGCGAGCAGCGCACGCCACCAGAAGACGGGGATCTCGTCCGCAAAGGAGGGGCGGTAGGTGATGCTACCCAGCACCACGAAAGCCGCCGCACCGGAGGTCACCCCCAAAATATCCGGGGAGGCCAGCATGTTGCGTGACATCGACTGCGTCCACGCCCCCGCCATTCCGAGCGCTGCCCCGACGATGAGTGTCGCCAGGGCGACGGGCATCCGCAGGTCCCACACCGCCATGATCTCGCGGTTGGTGCCACCTCCGGTAAGCACGTCCACCACACGCGCTGGGCTCAGCTCCAACGCCCCCTGCCCGAGAAGGACCAGGTAGGCGGCTCCAGCCACGGTGGCGAACATAGCTCCGGCGACGGCCGTCCTTCTCCTGCGCTCCCGCCGCTGCGCACCCAGGATCTCTACGATCCGGTCCATCTACGCCACCGCCTTCTGCATCGTCGAGCCCTGGCGCACCGCCGCGATGAGCACAGGCCCGCCAATCACGGCCATGACAATCGACATCTCGACTTCGCCGGGACGCATGATCAGGCGCCCAACGACATCTGCGAGCAGCACCAACGCTCCGCCGAACAGGGCCGATGACAGCAGGAGACGGCTAACCTGAGGACCGACGACGCGACGCATGATGTGCGGCGCCGCAAAGCCGACGAAGGCGACGGGTCCGGCGGTCGCGGTGGCGCAACCGGCGAGAATCACCACGCCGAGTGCCGCGAAAACCCGCGCCAGCCGGGGCGAGCCGCCCAGCGCGAGGGATGTCTCCTCCCCCATGGCCAAAAGGTCCAGGGGACGTGCGGCTAACACAGCGACCAGCATCCCGACAGCGAGCCCGGTCCACGCAACAGCAGCGTCGGCATAGCCGCGGCCGATGGTCGAGCCGACCACCCAGTGCCGCATGCTGTCGAGCACCTCAGTGTCGAACAGTCCGATGAGGACTGAACCCGCGCTCAAGGAGGCGCCGACTCCCATACCCACCAAAATCAGAGTGAGCGGGCTGGCAGAGCGGCGTGACACGACGAGCACCAGAGCAGAAGCGGCAGCCGCACCAACGAAAGCGTGCACGGTGGCTCCGGCAAGGCCCGCCACCGTGCCCATGGCGCTACCGAGGGCCACCGCGAACGCTGCGCCCGCGGTGACTCCGATGAACCCGGGGTCCGCTAGCGGATTGCGTGTCCACGCCTGAGCCAAAACGCCGGCAACGGCCAAGCACGCCCCGACGGCATAGGCGAGCAGGGTGCGCGGAACGCGTAGCTGCCAGAAGATGGTGCGCACGTCGATGCTGCCTTGCCCTGCTGCCGCGCCGGCGAGCTCACCAAGCGGGATCGCGCGTGATCCAAGAGCGAGTGAGGCCACCACCGCCATGGCAGAAACGGCAACAAGTGTGATGAGCGCTCGTCGCGTTGCCGCGGTGCGGACCAGGATATTAGCTGTGCTCATCGGGCTCTCAGAGCTGTTCCTCGAACCTCTCCGCGACCCAAGGGATGGTCACCGGGTTGGGCATGCTCATAGCGCTGCCGGTATCGGTGTCGAGGTAGTGCACGCGCCCATCGCGCACCACATCGAGATTCTTGAACGTCGGGTCATCTTTGATCTGGTCGACCAGGCCGTTGTAGTCGAGGACAAACAGGTAGTCCACGTTATTGAGCTCGGTGTAGTTCTCCGGCGCATAATCGACGAAGAAAGTCGAGCCGTCGCCCTGCAGCTCATCCGGGATATCAAAGCCTAAGTCCTCGATGAACTGCCCTCGCCCGTCCTCGGCCGTGTAGAGGCCGATCTTGCCGTCGTACGGCATGACGATGGCGGCACGCGCGCCCTGCACCTCAGGGTGGTCCCGGCGGAAATCATCGAAGACCTGCTGCGTCTGCTTGATCAGCTCCTGGCCCTCAGATCCCTTTCCGACGCCTTCGGCAATCGCAGTGACCTGATCTTCCCAGGGGACCTGCCAGTCGTCGAACTCTTCAGGAGCAAGCGTCGTCGGCGCGATGTTTTCCAGTGATTCCTGGGCTTCGACATCGACCGCCTGGTTCACGGCGACAATGTGGGTGGGGTCCGCGGCAGAGACCTGCTCGAGAATATCGGCGGTAAAGCCACTAGCGGTGTTATAGATGGCCACGGGGTCGGCATCGCCAAGCAAGTGCTCAGACCACGGACCGACTCCGGAAGGGCCAATGTCTCCCTCCGCTCCCCACGGGGCAACGGCGACAGGAGTGATGCCGAGGGCGAGCAGCGTGTCAGCGTCGCCGAGGCCGAGGCTAGCCACGCGCATCTCGGCGGAGTTCGCCGCTGGCTCGGGCTCACCCTCGCCACGCGAGCAGCCCGTCAGTGCGACGGCGGCGGTTGCCACGAGGGCGACGGTGCTGGCGGCACGCTTTTTCAGAAAGTTCATAGTGGGGTCCTTGGAGCATCTAGGCCCATTTAGGGCACAAAAATGTGTTCAAATTGTGTCGACTGTCGTACCGTAGACCCCACAGGCAGAATAAAGCAAGCCTCACCTTACTTAGAAAACTCTACGACACATGCCAACACACCTCCTCCACCCCGTCACCCTCGTCGCCAACGAGCAGCTCAAGCCACGTCTGCACCGCCTCACCTTCACCGGGGAGGCTTTCGCGGACTACCCCTTGAGCGGCCCCGACGAGTATTTCGGCTTAGTCATGCCGAAGCCGGGCCACCCCTTCCGCCCCTTCAGCTTCAGCGGCGTCAACATCCGCGCGGCGGTGGCAGCAATCCCCGAGGAGACACGCCCCGCCCTCCGCTGGTACACCATTCGCAGCCTCGACAGGGCACGCAAGCTTATCGACGTCGACGTGGTCACCCACGGCGATTCCGGCCCCGGTTCCCGGTGGATCCGCCAGGCACGCCCAGGCGACACCGCCGGCATGTTCACGTGCCCCGCCCTGTGGAAGCCTCCGGCATCCTCGCAGCTACTCGTCGCCGATGCCTCAGCGCTGCCCGCCTTGCGCCATATCCTGGCCTACCAGGAGGCCAACGCACCCCAGGCCCTCACACAGACCCACGCCGTCGCCGTCGTCACGTCCCCAGAGGAAATCGAGGACGGCCTGGCTGAGCAGTGGCACGAAAAGCTCGCCTCCCTCACCGTCATAGAAGCACCGAAAACCGCCGAGACCGAAGCCACTCTGGCCGTCCTGCGCGAACACTTCGACGCAGGGCAACCGCCGCGCTCCGTGTGGGTCTCCGGCGAAGGGAACCTCACCAAATCCGTACGCGCACTCGCCGTGAAGGACTGGAGCCTTGCCCCGTCCGACGTGGTGTGGGTCCCGTTCTGGTTCCACGGCAAGGCCCGGCCATAACTTCCCCATAAACGACAAACAACACCCCCGTCACAGCCCGGAGAGCGGGCGGTGCGAGGGTGAGACGTCGGCAAGCGAATGCGTTATGCGCTTACGGGCGCTGCATCTTGCCGTCCTTGTCCTTGAACGGGAAGCCGAAGTGGCGCAGCAGCGCACGGCCTTCCTCGTCGTTGACCGCGGAGGTCACCACGGTGATGTCCATACCGCGCGGACGGTCGACCTTGTCCACGTCGATTTCGTAGAACATCGTCTGCTCGGCGAGGCCGAAGGTGTAGTTGCCGTTGCCGTCGAACTGGGTGTCCGACAGGCCGCGGAAGTCACGAATACGCGGGAGAGCAACCGTCAGCAGACGATCGAGGAACTCCCACATGCGGTCGCCGCGCAAGGTGACCTTCGCGCCGATCGGCATGCCTTCACGCAGCTTGAAGTTAGCGATGGACTTCTTCGCGCGACGCAACTGCGGCTTCTGGCCGGTGATCGCGGTGAGATCCTCCAGTGCACCGTTGATCATCTTCGAGTCGCGGGCAGCGTCGCCCACACCCATGTTCACGACGATCTTGGTGATGCCCGGGATCTGCATGACGTTGTCGTAACCGAACTCGTCAGCGAGCTTGCCGCGGATGTCGTCCTGGTAACGCGTCTTCAGGCGCGGAGTGTAGTTCTGAATCTCAGTCATTAGATGTCCTCCCCGTTCGACTTGGCCACGCGGACCTTCTTGCCGTCCTCGTCGAAGCGGTAGCCAACGCGGGTCGGGGTGCCCTCGGAGTCAAGGATCATCACGTTGGACACGTGGATCGGAGCCTCCTGGGTGACAATGCCGCCGGACTCAGCGCCGCGCTCGTTGTACGAGTTAGCAACGTGCTTCTTCACACGGTTCACGCCCTCGACCAGGACACGCTCACGCTTCGGGTACGCCTCAATGACGCGGCCTTGAGCGCCCTTGTCCTTACCGGCGATGACCTGGACCATATCGCCCTTCTTGATCTTCAACTAGATCACCTCCGGTGCGAGAGAAACGATCTTCATGAACTTCTTGTCGCGCAGCTCACGAGCAACCGGGCCGAAGATGCGGGTACCGCGCGGCTCGGTGTCGTTCTTGATCAGAACAGCTGCGTTCTCGTCGAACGAGATGTAGGAGCCGTCCGGGCGACGGGTCTCCTTCTTGGCGCGCACGACGACGGCGCGGACAATCTCGCCCTCTTTCACGTTGCCGCCGGGGGCGGCTTCCTTCACGGTGGCGACAATCGTGTCGCCGATACCGGCGAAGCGTCGAACAGAACCGCCGAGGACACGGACGCACAGAATCTCACGTGCACCAGTGTTGTCGGCGACCTTCAGACGCGATTCCTGCTGAATCACTTTTGGTCTCCTGACCTGGATCAATGTGCGCCAGATTTCCGTCCTGAACGCACGTGGTCAATTGCTTTTTGCGCCTTCGCTTATCGACGGACCTCGTCCACTACAACGAGGCCGAAGGGTCTCGGCCATTCCGCTCGGAAACGCGCGTCGTGGCCGACCAGCTCCAGGCAACTGATGTATTAAAGCACGTCAACAGGTGTTGGACCAAATCATCCCAGCATGGTTTGGCTGCCGCTGCCTACGTCCCGCAAAGAGGGGGCCGAGATCACACTAAGACGTTGATCAAACACCAGGTCAAACGCATAAAGTACCGCTAATGTTGAGGGTATGAATTTCCACAAAACAGCACCAGGCATCATCGGCAGAAAACTGGACCTGTTCTCCACTGAACCGTCCCGGTTCGCAGTACGCGCGATCATGGCTGGCGTCTACCTCGGAATCATGACGTCCTTCGCCGCGGCGACCGGAACGATCATGGAAAGCTACGCCCCGGGCTGGGGCGGCTACGTCTTCGCGGCCATCTTCGCAACGACGCTGTACATCATCATCGTCCTGCAAGGCGAGCTTGCCACCGGCGACATGATGTTCATGACCTACGGGGCGGTGACCAAGCACGTGTCCCTCCTACGCGGGTTGGCGCTAATCCTCTTCGTCACACTCTTCAACCTGGTCGGCGCCGTGGTGATATGTTGGCTGATCTCCCATACGGTGTTCATGAGCAACATCGACCCCGAAAGCCGCCTGCTGCACACCGTGCTGGAAAACAAACTCGCGAAGCCCACAGGGGGTTTGTTCGTCGAGGCGATTCTGGCGAACATGGTGGTCAACATCGCGTTCATGATGTCCGCGCAGGCGGGCCAAGATTTCTCCGCAAAGTTGCTCGGCATTGTCGTGGTCATTCCGGCGTTCGCCGCCATGAGCTACGAGCACTCGATCGCGAACTTCGTGATGGTCCAACTCGGCGGCTTCGTTTACGGGCCCGAGACGATCGACGGGTTCACCATTGCCAATATTCTGCGCAACTGGTCCGTGGTGTGGCTGGGCAACATGGTGGGCGGCGGCCTGATTATGGGCGGCGTATACGGCTGGTTGAATCTGACCAAGACTGAGTACAAGGATTAACTTTCTGCAACAATGGGCTGGGTGACTAGCCCCCAAACCACCACCCCGCCGAGCGACCCGTTAAGCGCGGTCAAGCAGCTGCGCGACTCGTTGGCCGCGACCACGTTGCCCGCCGACGCCGCCGAGGAAGCCCGCGCGTTGGTCAACCAGCTCGACGACTATATCCTCCCCCGCCTGGCCAACCTCGACGCGCCGCTGTTGGCCGTGATCGGCGGGTCCACCGGATCCGGCAAGTCCACGTTGGTCAACGCCTTGTTGCAGGAGCATGTGTCGAACCCTGGGGTCATCCGCCCCACCACCCGACAGCCGGTGCTGGTGGCTAATCCGGGCGACGCGGAATGGTTCAACTCGCCGCAGGTCCTGCCCGGCCTTGCCCGCTCCCACGGCGCGGGCAACGAGCAGTCCACGACGCTGCGAGTGGTGGAAACACCCAGCATTCCTGAGGGTCTTTCGCTTCTCGACGCCCCGGATTTCGACTCCATCGATGACCGCAACCGCGCCCTTGCCAGCCAGCTGCTCGCCGCAGCGGACCTGTGGATCTTCGTCACCACCCCCGCGCGCTACGCCGACCAGCTGGTCTGGAACTTTCTGCATGACGCCGCCGGCCG
Organism: Corynebacterium sp. CCUG 71335; assembly: GCF_024454075.1. Lineage (NCBI taxonomy): Bacteria > Bacillati > Actinomycetota > Actinomycetes > Mycobacteriales > Corynebacteriaceae > Corynebacterium > Corynebacterium sp. CCUG 71335. The sequence continues at coordinate 142,285 of NZ_JAGPYY010000005.1, read as the reverse complement.
CGGCATCGAAGTCGTGGTCGTGCTCAACCGCCTCGACGAAGCAGCCGCAGCCACGGTCCCGGCCGATCTGCGGCGCATGATGAATGAGGCCGGCCTGGAACGCGCCACCGTCTTCGAAGTGCCGTACGTGAAGGACTTGCAGGAGGAGTTCCTCCCGACTGAGATGGTGGCGCCGCTCCGGGACTACCTGACCTCATTGGCGGACGATTCTGCTGTCCGGCGCGAGGTGGCCGGCAAGACCGTGGCAGGTGCGGCCAACGGCGCCCTTGCTCGCGTGGATGAGTTAGTGGCTACGCGCCAGCGCAGCGAAGAATTCGCGAACCACATCGACGAGTCGATCTTGGAGCTGTACCGCTCCGCGCACCACCACATCATTGATGCCACGTCCGACGGAAAGATGCTGCGCACCGAGGTCATGGACCGCTGGCAGGACGTGGTAGGCACCTCGGACGTGTTCCGCGGTGTCGAGCGCTGGTTCAGCCAGGCGGTAGACAAGGTGGGCAGCTTCTTCAGCGGCGAGCCCGCTCCCCTGCGGGAAGTGGAGACAGAGCTGGAGTCGGGTTTGCACGCCGTGATCGTGGATGCGGCGGACTCGGCGGCGTCTCGGGCGTGGGCGCATGTGGGGGTGGTGGCACCGGAGCGTCGTCACGCAGCTGATCCCTCCTTGGCCCGCGCCAGCCAGGACATCGACGTCAAGGCCGCGCAGCTCATCCGCGAATGGCAGGGGGCGATGCTGACGCGCATTCAGGACACCGCGGGCGAGAAACGCCAGCGTGCCCGCGTGATGTCGCTGGGGCTCAACGTGCTCACAGTCGCACTCATGCTGGTGGTGTTCTCCACCACGGCCGGACTGACCGGCGCTGAGATCGGCATCGCGGGAGGTTCCGCAGTGCTAGGCCAGAAGTTGCTGGAGACGGTGTTCGGCGAGGACACAGTGCGCCGCATGGCTGCCGACGCGCGCGAAGACCTCAACCAGCGTCTCGATGTGCTGCTGCGAGGCGAACGCGAGCGCTACTACGCCATCACTGACCCGCTGCTTGAGGGAACCTCTGCCGAATCCCTCCGTACCGCCGCTGCTGAGGCGCGTGTGTCGATCGACGAGCGTTTCCCCGGCATCCTCACCCCGGCCCCCACTGAGCAGGTTCCCGCCGCCCATGTCCCCGAGGATGTGCGGGAAAGCTACGAGCACGGCACCCTGCGCGGCTTATTCGACCAGCTGCGCGGCTCGTTTGGCACGCAATCGTCTGACGCTGAAGCTCACCGAACGGAGGGCGAGGGATAGTGGCGCTTTTCAAACGCACAACTCCGCTCGGCGACCGGCTCGCCGCGTTGGAGGAAGCTGCCTCCATCGGCGCGCCCTACTTGCCTGCCGACGAGATCCAGCGCTTCCAAGCGGTCGCGCGCGCGGGAGCGGAACGCCGCGCCCTGTCTGCTGACCACACCGTCGTAGGATTCTTTGGCGCGACCGGCTCCGGCAAGACGTCCCTGTTCAATGCAGTCGTCGGCGAGGACTTAGGTAAGGCAGCCGCGCGCCGCCCAACCACATCCTCGCCTCTCGCGGCGATTTGGGAGCCGGAAGGGTCCGAAGCGCTGTTGGACTGGCTTGGGGTGGAAGACCGCCGGAGCCGCGAAGGTGAGTTCGCTCCCGGCGCCGGCCCACTCATCTTGTTGGACCTGCCTGACTTCGACTCGGTGGAAGCCTCCAACCGTGCGATCGCGGAACGCCTTGCCGGCCAAGTCGACGTGCTGGTTTGGGTCACCGACCCCGAGAAGTACGCCGACAGCGTGATCCACGACCAGTTCATCCGCCCCCACGCCGGCCACGCCGAGGTCACCCTCGCCGTATTGAACAAAGCTGACCTGCTGCATGCGGACGATGTGCCCACGGTTGCCGGGAACTTCGAGAATTTGCTTCTCGACGACGGCCTTTCCCGCATCTCCGTCATCCCCACCTCCACCCGCACCGGTGAGGGCATTGAGGCGCTGCGGGGCTCCATTTCCAAGGTTGCCCGCGCGCACACTGCTCAGGCCGCCCGCATCGAAGCTGACATTCGGGCGGTGACGGAGGACTATGCGCCGGCAAGTGGGGTGGGTGGCGTCGAAAAGCACGCGAAGCGTGCCCTTGACGCGACCTTGTCTCAAGCGGCCGGGGCGGAGCGCATCGCCTCGACCACTGCCGCCGCCTACCGCAAGCGGCTGCATGAGCGCACCGGGTGGTTGTTGACCAGCTGGATCACCAGGTTCCGCCCCGATCCTCTGCGCCGGCTCGGCCTGCGGGAGGAGTCCGATGACGTCGGCGTGCACCGCACCTCGATGCCGGAGCTGGATGCATCCGGCAAAGCGGTGGCGAACAAAGGTCTGCGTGACTATTCCGCAGCCGCCGCTGCCGGCCTGCCCCACGCGTGGTCAGCGGCGGTGGCGGACCGCACCGAGGAGATTTCCCAGTCTCTGCCGGGTGAACTGGACCGCGCCGTGGCGCGCACCCGCCTCCCCGCAGAACCGTCCCGCGGATGGTTCCTGCTCACGGTGATTCAGTGGCTGGCGCTCATCGCCGCGCTGGCTGGAGTGGTTTGGTATCTGCTCGTGGCATTCGTGCCGGGCGCCCTGATGCCGCTGCTTGGCGACGATCTCGTCCCCACCGTCGAAAGCTGGCCCGTCCCCACCCTGCTGATCATGGCCGGACTGCTGACAGGTCTGATCATCGGTCTAGTCACCACCGTCTTCGGCGGGGTGATCGGCTCCGGGGTGAAGCGCCGCACCCGGAACGCGGTGCGCAGAGAGATAGCGGAGATCTCTCAAACAGCCGTGGTGGAGCCGCTGGAGCGCATACGCGCCGATTACGACAGTTTCGTCGGTACGGTGACGAGCGCTGTGAGGTAGAAGCGGCGGCCGCGCTTGGACTCGAATGCAGAACCTTGATCAGAGCAGAGTGCTGCAATGACCCCGAGGCCGTTGCGAAGGGTAGCCGTACCAATGGGGGCACCATCCAGCCCGGAATACTACTGGCGGTTTTCCGGAATACTGCTCATCTAAACTCGCAGGTCAAAAGCGTGCGTTAATGCTTATATGCCTGAGCAGTATTCCAGCGTCCAAAGGGGGCGAACCGCCCCCCAGGAATCCGCAACAGTCCGAAGCCGCGGCTCTTCAGCCGCGAGACCTGGCCTTGATACACGTCGAAGTCAGGTCTTCAATTGTTTGAAGACCCCCGACGGACGCAAGCCTCACGTATGATCGAGGGATAAGACACGGGGTGCCCAGCCCCCGATGAGGCCGGGCTGAGATTACACCCGTTGAACCTGATCGAACTCGAATTCGCGGAGGAATTGTCTGATGGCCCAACGCACGCCCAGCGCTATCCCTAACATCCTGTCCATTGCCGGAACGGACCCGACGGGCGGTGCGGGCATCCAGGCCGATCTGAAGTCGATCGCCGCTGCGGGCGGCTACGGCATGTGCGTGGTCACCTCGCTGGTGGCGCAAAACACCCACGGTGTGCGCGATATTCACACCCCGCCGCAGGAGTTTCTCAAGGCACAGCTCGACGCGGTCTTCGACGACGTCCAGGTCGACGCGGTGAAGATCGGCATGCTGGGTGACGCCACGACCACGAAGACGGTCTCCGACTACCTCACGGAGCACCCGGTGCCCATCGTCGTGGTGGACCCGGTGATGGTGGCCACCAGCGGTGACCGCCTGCTGACTGGGGATGCGGAGGAGGCGCTGCGGCAGTTCGTGAAGGAGCACGCGACCGTGGTCACGCCCAACATTCTGGAGCTGGCGGTTCTGGCGGGCACGCAGCCTGCGGACGCGCTCGAGGAAGCCATGGAGCAGGGCCGCGCCTACGCAGACGCCAGCGGCGTGAAAGTGGTGGTCAAGGGTGGCCACCTGCGCGAAGGCATGGCCTCGAACGCGCTGGTTTCTCCCGGCGGTGACACCGAGGTCGCAGAAGTCCCCCGTGTAGACACGAAGAACACGCACGGCACGGGCTGCTCCCTGTCGTCGGCCTTCGCCACGCGCATGGCTATTGACCCGGACACGGCACTGGCGTGGACGTCGAGTTGGCTGCATGAGGCGATCGCGCACGCGGACGACCTCAACGTTGGCACCGGCCACGGCCCCATCGACCACTCCCATCGCGCGCGCCGTCTCGCAGCGGCAGGCTCCGCGCAGCCCTGGAAGCTTAGCGACGATTGGACCGTCCCGAACACCACCTCCTCCCCCATCCTCGAACCCAAGATCGAGGCTGCCGGCCCCTTCACCCGGGACCTCTGGGAGAAAGCAGCAGCGAAGGTGTGGCCGGAAACCCTGGACTCTCCGTTCATCCGCGCTCTGCGCGACGGCACGCTGCCGCGGGAGCAGTTCTCCTTCTATTTGGTTCAGGATGCCTACTACTTGCGGGAGTACTCGCGGGCGCTGGCGTCGTTAAGCGTGAAAGCTCCCGACGCCGAGGACCAGGTGTGGTGGTCCCAGTCCGCGACTGTCGCCATCGAGGCGGAATCCGATTTGCACCGCAGCTGGATCTCCGCGCACGAGGTCGCAGCGGACACTCCCCCGTCACCGGTGACGCTGGGGTACGTGAACATGCTCACGTCTACCGCGGCGCTGGCGGACTACGCCATCGGCGCCGCCGCGGTGCTGCCGTGCTTCTGGCTCTACGCCGAAGTGGGCATGCACCTTGCAGAGAACAACCACGATGCCCACCCCTACAACGCATGGCTGTCCACGTACGGCGGCGATGACTTCGTAGACGGTGTGCGCATGGCACTGCAGAGCGTGGAGAAGGCTCTGTCGAACGCGTCCGAGGAGCAGCGCGCGAAGGCTACCGAAGCCTTCATGTACGCCTGCTATTACGAGCGGGAGTTCTTCGACCAGGCAACGCGCACCCAATGATCACGGTCTACGGCGAGGCACTGGTGGACCTGGTGCCCGCCGGCACGCTTCCACTCGCGCCTCTGCGGCCAGCGCTCGGCGGTGGCCCGTTCAATGTCGCACGCGCGCTCGGCCGCATGGGATCCACCGTCTCGTTCCAATCGCGGTTGTCCAGCGATAGTTTCGGCCGCGAGCTGCGCGCCTCGCTTATCGACGCCCACGTCGCCCTCCCCCACTGCCCCACCGGGCCCGAGCCCACCACATTGGCGGTGGCATCCATCGGGGACGATGGATCGGCAAGCTACCAGTTCTACACCGAGGGCACTGCCGACCGCCAGGCAGAACCAGTGCCTGTGTCAGAGGGCTTCGCGGTGTTCGGGAGCCTTTCGCTGGCACTTGAGCCGGCCGCGTCGCGCTACGTGGCTGCCGCTCGTTCGAGTGCAGAAGCCGGTGCCGTCGTCTGCCTCGATCCGAATATCCGCCCTGCCACTGCAACAGAAAAACACCGCGCGTTCCTGCGGGGCATGCTGGAGTGTGTCACGGTGCTGAAGCTGTCCGAGGACGAGGTTGGATTCCTCGGTGATACATCCAACGTCCCCGTCGTGGTGACCACGTCCTCGAACGGCATTCGCGTGCGCGCTCCGTTTGGCCAGTGCTCCGTCGCACAGCACGACGTCCACGTTGTAGACACCATTGGCGCCGGTGACACCGTGATGGCCGCGCTGGTGCACCAGTTCGACCGGCGTGGTTTGGGCCGCGACGACCTGCTGAATTTGAACGACAGCGAGTGGCGGGAATTCCTCAATTTCGCCGCTTTCGCCGCATCGATCACGGTGTCCCGAGCAGGCGCAGACACACCCTACGCGCGCGAACTCGAGCACCTCATTCAATGATGTAGCCGATGCACTAAACAGCAAGAAACCCGCCGATTGAAATCGGCGGGTTTCTTCGCGAAGAGAGAGGACTAGCGAGCCTTCTCCACAATGTCCAGGAGGCGGAAGTGCTTGTCCTTGGACAGCGGACGGGTCTCGATGATGTGGACGAGATCGCCCACGCCAGCCTCGTTGTTCTCGTCGTGAGCCTTCACGCGCTTGGTAGTACGGACGATCTTGCCGTACAGGGCGTGGGACTTACGGTCCTCGACTTCGACGACGATGGTCTTGTCCATCTTGTCGGACACGACGTAGCCACGGCGGCGCTTCTGCAGCCCCTTCTCCTTCGGCTGGGCCTCAGTGTGCTTCGGACCCTTGCCGGTGGCGGTTCCAGTTGCTTCAGTCATTTACTTACGCTCCTTCACCAGGGACAGTGGACAGGCCCAGCTCGCGCTCGCGCAGCACCGTGTAGATGCGGGCGATGTCGCGCTTGACCGTCGAGATCCGGCGGTTGTTGGTCAGCTGACCGGTAGCGTTCTGGAAGCGCAGGTTGAACAGCTCTTCCTTAGCAGCGGACAGGCGGTCCTTAAGCTCAGCCTCGGTGAGCTCGCGGAACTCGTGTGCGGGGGTACCAGTAGCCATTAGTACAGGTCCTCCTTCGAGATAACGCGGGTCTTGCAGGGCAGCTTCGCGCCGGCGCGGCGCAGAGCCTCCTGGGCGACCTGCTCGTTCGGGTAAGACATTTCGAACAGGATGCGGCCAGGCTTGACGTTGGCCACCCACTTCTCCACCGGGCCCTTACCGGAACCCATACGCACACCGAGCGGCTTCTGGGTCAGGGGGCGGTCCGGGAAGATGTTGATCCAAACCTTACCGCCGCGCTTGACGTGGCGGTTGATGGCGATACGTGCGGACTCGATCTGGCGGTTGGTGATGTACGCCGGCTCGAGAGCCTGCAGGCCGTAGTCGCCGAAGTTGATGGTGTTGCCGCCCTTGGACACGCCCGAACGGTTCGGGCGGTGCTGGCGACGGTACTTGACGCGCTTCGGGATAAGCATGAACTTAACCCTCCTTCTTCTGCTCAGCGCGCTGGCGGCGCTGGCCGCCACGGCGCGGACGACGGTCGCGGTCGCCACGGCCACCGCGCTCGTTCTTCGGTGCGTTGAGTTCGGACTCGCGGACACCGCCGACGACGTCACCCTTGTAGATCCAAACCTTGACACCGATGATGCCGAAGGTGGTCTCTGCCTCAGCGAGACCGTAGTCGATCTCGGCGCGCAGGGTGTGCAGCGGGACGCGGCCCTCGTGGTAGCGCTCGACGCGGGACATCTCAGCGCCGCCGAGACGGCCGGAGCACTGAATCTTGATGCCCTTGACCTGCGGCTGGCGCATCGCGGACTGGATGGCCTTACGCATGGCGCGGCGGAATGCAACACGGTTGACCAGCTGCTCTGCCACGGACTGGGCGACCAGAGCGGCGTTGGCGTCGACGTTCTTGACCTCGAGGATGTTCAGGGCGACCATCTTGCCGGTGAGCTTTTCCAGCTCGCGGCGGATGCGGTCAGCCTCTGCACCGCGGCGGCCGATCACGATGCCCGGGCGGGCGGTGTGAATGTCGACGCGGACGCGGTCGCGGGTGCGCTCGATGACAATGTCAGCGATGCCTGCGCGCTGCAAGTTCTTGTTCAAGAACTCGCGTATCTTGATGTCTTCAGCGACATAGTCTGCGTAGTTGTTGTCGGCGTACCAGTGGGACTTCCAGTCAGCGGTGATGCCCAGCCGGAGGCCGTGCGGGTGAATTTTCTGACCCATGTGAGTTTAAGCCTCCTTCTGGCTCTCAACTACCACGGTGATGTGGCAGGTGCGCTTGCGGATCTGGAATGCGCGGCCCTGGGCGCGCGGCTGGTAGCGGCGCATGGTCGGGCCTTCGTTGGCGTATGCCTCGGAAATGACCAGCGTGCGCGGGTCAAGACCGAAGTTGTTCTCAGCGTTGGCAGCTGCAGACGCGACGACCTTGGCCACCTGGGTGGACACGGACTGCGGCGCGTACTTCAGGATTGCCAGGGCCTCGGACACGGACTTGCCGCGGACGAGGTCGAGGACCCGGTTCGCCTTCATCTGCGAAGTGCGAACGTACTTGGCGGTAGCGCGTGCGGAGGTGATGGTGTCACTCATTGCTTATCGACGCCCCTTCTCTTCCTTGACGTGACCCTTGAAGGTCTTCGTCGGTGCGAATTCACCGAGCTTGTGGCCGACCATGGACTCGTCGATGAACACCGGCACGTGCTTGCGGCCGTCGTGGACGGCGAAGGTGTGCCCGATGAAGTCGGGGAGAATGGTCGAGCGGCGGGACCAGGTCTTGATGACCTGCTTGGTTCCGGCCTCGTTCTGAGCATCCACCTTGTTGAGGAGGTGCTCGTCAACGAACGGGCCTTTCTTTAGGCTGCGTGGCATGTGAAGTTACCTCCTCTTAGCGCTTCTTGTTCGGGCGACGACGGCGCACGATCATGTTGTTGGAATAACGGTTCGGGTTGCGGGTACGGCCTTCCTGCTGGCCCCACGGGGAAACCGGGTGGCGGCCACCGGAGGTCTTACCCTCACCACCACCGTGCGGGTGGTCGACCGGGTTCATGACAACACCGCGGACAGTGGGCCTCCAGCCCTTCCAGCGCATACGGCCGGCCTTACCCCAGCGGATGTTGATCTGGTCAGCGTTGCCAACCTCGCCGACGGTCGCGCGGCAGCGGATGTCCACGCGGCGGATTTCGGAAGACGGCATACGCAAAACGGCGTAGGTGCCTTCCTTACCCAGCAGCTGGATGGATGTGCCTGCGGAACGGGCCAGCTTGGCGCCGGCGCCCGGCTTGAGCTCCACGGCGTGGATGGTCGTACCGGTCGGGATGTTGCGCAGCGGCAGGTTGTTGCCCACCTTGATGTCGGCGTTGGCGCCAGCTTCTACCGTGGTGCCCTGGGTCAGGCCCTTCGGTGCGATGATGTAGCGCTTCTCGCCGTCTGCGTAGTGCAACAGAGCGATGTTGGCGGTGCGGTTCGGGTCGTACTCGATGTGAGCGACCTTTGCCGGGATGCCGTCCTTGTCGGAGCGGCGGAAGTCAATAACGCGGTACTGGCGCTTGTGGCCGCCGCCACGGTGGCGGGTAGTGATGTGGCCGTGAGTGTTGCGGCCACCCTTCTTCGGGAGCGGGCGCAGCAGGGACTTCTCCGGGGTGGAACGAGTGATGTCCTCGAACTCGGAAACGGAGCTGTTGCGGCGACCCGGGGTTGTCGGCTTGTACTTACGAATAGCCATAGTAGTTCCTTTTCGATCTAACTCTTTTCGTTAGCGCTGGCTACCGCTAGGCAGTCGCGCCTCCGAAAATGTCGATGGAGTCGCTGCCCTCGCGGAGGGTGACGTAGGCGCGCTTGGTGTCCTTCCGCTTGCCCCAACCGGTGCGGGAACGCTTGCGCTTGCCCTCGCGGTTGACGGTGTTCACGGAATCGACCTTCACGCCGAAGATTTCCTCCACGGCAATCTTGATCTGGGTCTTGTTGGCTTCCGGAGCGACGTAGAACGTGTAGGTGTTCTGCTCCATCAGGCCGTAGGTCTTCTCGGAGAGGACCGGGGCGATGATGATGTCGCGCGGGTTGGCGATCTTAGCCATTAGTTCTTTGCCTCCTCTGCGGCACCAACAGCGTTTGCGCGGCCCACGAAGTCGTGGAGAGCTTCCACGGAGAAGACCACGTCGTCTGCGTTGAGCACGTCGTAGGTGTTCAGCTGACCCGGCTCAAGGATGGTCACGCCCGGCAGGTTCCGTGCGGAAAGACGGGAGTTGACATCCTCACGGCCGATGACGAGCAGAACCGACTTGCGGTCGGTGAGGCGCTCGACGAAGGCGCGGGCGGACTTGGTCGACGGGGTCTGACCCGGAACGAGCTCTTCGACCACGTGAATGCGGTCGTTCTGAGCACGGTTGGTCAGGGCGCCGGCAAGAGCTGCCTTGATCATCTTCTTCGGGGTGCGCTGCGAGTAGTCACGCGGCACCGGGCCGTGAACCGTGCCACCGCCGGTGTAGTGCGGTGCGCGGATGGAGCCCTGGCGTGCGCGGCCGGTGCCCTTCTGGCGGAACGGCTTGCGGCCACCGCCGCGGACCTCGCCGCGGGTCTTGGTCTTGTGGGTGCCCTGGCGTGCAGCTGCGAGCTGCGCGTTGACCACCTGGTGCATCAGGGGCACGGAAGCTTCACGGTCGAACAGCTCGGCCGGGAGCTCGACAGTGCCCTTGGTTGCTCCGTCAGCGGTGTGGACATCAAGTGTCAGGTTCGTCATGCGTGAGCACCGCCCTTCACTGCGGTCTTGACGGTGACCAGGCTGCCCTTGGTACCGGGAATGGCGCCCTTGATCAGCAGCAGGTTGGAGTCGCCGTCGATGCGTTGAATCTTCAGGTTCTGGGTAGTCACACGGTTGCTGCCCATGCGGCCAGCCATGCGCTTGCCCTTGAACACGCGGCCCGGGGTGGCGCAGCCACCGATGGAGCCGACGCGGCGGTGCGCAGCCTGGTTACCGTGAGCGGCACCCTGGCCTGCGAAGCCGTGGCGCTTCATGGCACCTGCGTAGCCCTTGCCCTTGGTGGTGCCGGCAACGTCGACGAAGGTATCGCCGTCGAAGATGTTGACGGTCACTTCCTGGCCAAGTTCGTAGGCAGAGGTGTCGTCCATGCGGATCTCAGCCACGTGGCGGCGCGGGTTCTGGCCGGCCTTCTGGTAGTGGCCTGCCTGCGGCTTCTTCGCCTTACGGGGATCAATGTCGCCGTAAGCGATCTGGATGGCGGAGTAGCCATCGGTTTCTTCAGTGCGGATCTGGGTGACAACGCACGGCCCAGCCTCGACGACGGTCACCGGGATAACACGGTTCTCCTCGTCGAAGATCTGGGTCATACCGAGCTTGCGGCCCAGAATGCCCTTGATCTCGTTAGTCATGTGTCAGTTCTCCCTACTGGATGTTCACGTCGACGCTGGCAGGAAGGTCGATGCGCATGAGGGCATCCACCGTCTTCGGCGTCGGGTCGAGGATGTCGATGAGGCGCTTGTGGGTGCGCATCTCAAAGTGCTCGCGCGAGTCCTTGTACTTGTGGGGAGAACGAATAACGGCGTACACGTTCTTTTCGGTAGGCAACGGCACCGGTCCAACGACGCGGGCACCCGTGCGGGTGACCGTCTCAACGATCTTCTTCGCAGATGCGTCAATCGCTTCGTGGTCGTAGGCCTTGAGCCGGATGCGGATCTTCTGTCCCGCCACGTAAACCTCTTCCTCGCTTCCCCACGTTCACTCTCTCGCTTCGCTCGATGTGAACAAAGTGAATTGAGAGCGAAGAGGTGAGGACTAGCTTGCTTCTTTTCTCTATAACGTTGTCCGGTTCAGGGCCCGGCTGACAACGCCAGTGTCTTTCAAACGAATTGACTGCCATGACAATCGGCGGAAGATGCATGGCGTGAAAACAACGCGCTTGTCAGTGCTTCCGCTGAGCAAGAAAGCTCAGTGTCAGGCTTGGAAGGGGGTGGGCAGATCGCTTATCGACGATCAGCGCCCCGTGGCCTTCGTGTACTGCCGCTGTTTATTTGCCATGCCCCTTCTCCGGTCCCCGGTCTCGAGAGTGCCTCGTGGTGGCCTGTGCTCGATCGCAGGTCCTTCGTCGATAAGCAACGTCGCTTACCGTGCAAAAGGTGTCATGTTCGCCTTACCAGCGACGCCGTGTTGAAGACGCCGTGTTAAAGCAACCCGGATATTTAAACACACAGCTCAAACGGAAAGCAAATATAAGAGAATTGTCTCGAATCGGTACCGATATCTTTTTAGCGTGGCCGGATTCTGCGGCCGCGCCTAGTATGGCGGGTGTCGCATAAGCGCAACTCGCCCAACTTTCCCGGAAGGACCATGATGGACACCAACAACCAGAACCCGACCTCCGCTGACGTTCCCGCAACCGCTCAGACCGGCGGCTCCACCACCCCTGAAGCAGCAGCTCAGCCGCGCAACGATGTGCTCGAGACCGAGCACGGCTCCACCGTCATCGACGACAACGTTGTGGGCAAGATTGCCGGCATCGCTGCCCGTGAGGTCTCCGGTGTCCACAACCTGGGTGGCGGCGCTGCTCGTATGTGGGGCGCAGTCCGCGAGTCCTTGACCGCTTCCACAAACGTCCAGCAGGGCGTGAATGTCGTTGTGGAGAACGGACACGCTAACGTCGCCGTCGCCATCATCGCCGAGTACGGCGTGGCTATCCACGAGCTGGCCAACGCTATCCGCGAAAACGTCACCATTGCCGTGACCCGCATGACCGGCCTGATCGTCGACCGCGTCGACGTCACCGTCCACGACGTCAACCTGCCGGAGCAGAACACCGAGGAAGAGGCCGTCCGCAACGAGCCGACCTACCCGGCTAACGGTCAGGTCCTGGAACAGTAATGGCTTCGTTCTCCGTCACCCGCGACACCGCCGAGCAAATCTGCGGTGCCGCGACATCCGTGAAAGGCGTGGCGGGGTTGACCAGCGGCCGCATGGGCAGGGCTTTCCTGCGGGTGCCGGGCGCAATGATTGAGGGCATCGAGCTGATCGGGCCCTCGCACATTGCCATCCACGTCATCTACGACCTGTCCTCCCGCCGCGAGATTCCGCACATCGTCGCCGACATTCAGAGCGCCGTCGCACAGACCCCCGCCATTGCGAGCATGGGCGCGCCGCGTATTGATGTCGTCGTGGCGGACGCCGTGCGCAGACCCCAGACGGCTACGCAAAACTAAGAGTATGGGACACAGAAATGAACACTTTCTCCAATAAGACCGTCCTGAATAAGACCGTCCTGGGCGCGCTGATCGGTGTTGTGCTGGCGTTCGCGCTCATCTTGGGCGGGTGGCTCGGCTTCTTCTTCACCGCGCTCTTCGGCGCCATCGGTGGTGTCGTCGGCGCCCAGCTCGAAGGCCGCATTGACCTCGCCGAGCTGGTGAGCACAACCTCGGGCCGGGGTCGCGGCTAATGGATCCAGATTCCTACCGCATCAGCGAGAAGGCCGTTGGTCGCGTCGCCGAAGCGGCTGTGCTGACGGTTCCAGGCACCTGCGCGATCGACGCAAAACTGGCCGGCCTTGCCGGTCGTAGTTTTCCGCGCGTGGATGCCCATATTGACCGTCCCTCCGGCGCTGTCGCACTCGACGTAGAGATGGTGACCACCTACCCCGCCCCGGTCGGCGCGATTACCGACGAAGTCCGGCAGACGGTGGGCACCCATGTGGAAACGCTCACCGGTCTGACGGTCACGCGCATCAACATTGCCGTGGGGGATGCGGAAGTGTCCTCCCAACGGCGCGTGACGCGCACCGACTTAGCACACCACCCCGTCGGCATTGTGCCGGCCCCGGTGGAGACCAGCCCGTCGGCAGTCTCATCGCCCGTGGTCAAGCCGCAGGCCGAGCTGACCCCAATCGTTGTGGACGACTCCACGTACGACCAGATCGCTCACGTGAGCACGCCGCCGGCACCGACCGTGCAGCACGTGTCCGCCCCGCCAGCGCCAAGCGTTCGCGGGGTGCCACAGCCGCCGATTCGCCCGCTCGATCCGGTGCTCACTCCCCCGCCGCTACCGTTGGCGGGTATTCAGCTGCCGCAGCCTCCGGCGCCACGCTCCCCCGTTGCGCCGGCACCGGCCCCGCTGCGCAGCATCACCGTCACGCAGTTCGTTCCACAGCGGCCGATCACGGTTACCCGCGCATTCCCGCGCAAGCCGGTGATTATCCCGCCGACGGAGCCGCTACGCCAGATCACCGTTACCGCTCCGGCGCGACTCGCACCTGTGTCCCTGCCGGCACGTCGACCGCTCGAGCCGATCTACGCACCGAAGCCCCAGCACGTTGAGGTCCTCCGGCCGGAGCCGCAACCGCTGCGACGCGTGGGTGTGGACAATCCCAAGCAGATCCTCGTTCCGCAAGCACCTAAGCCGCAAGCGTTGACACCGATCACCGTCAGCCCGGACAACCTCCAGGAGGAAAGCGATGGCTGAGATCCACGACAGCACTGAATTGGCGCAGCCCCAGGTTCCCCAACCTCAGGCGCCGCCAGCTCAGGGGCCCGATCATATCGCCCCGCAACCCGGCGGCGAACCGCGCGGCAATCCGGCTGTGCGCTGGCTGACCGTCCTACTCGGCCTGCTCCTGCTCGGTTTGGCAGGCGTGATCGGACGCGACCTGTGGTACCGCTACCAGGAGAACGACCCGCAGAACTCGTGGATCCGCCCGGTCTTCGAGTGGCTCGGCGGTGCCGCTGTGAACCCCGTGGGTGTCACCGTTGGCATCATCGTGGCGCTGGTGGGCCTATGGTTGCTCATCACCGCGCTCATGCCGCGTCCACGGACCCACATGCAGGTCGCTTCGCCGTCCTCCATCTGGGTTCGCCCGGTGGACGTGGCCCGCAAGGCGACCGCATCTGCACGGTCCGAACTCGGCCGTTCGAGCATTTCCTCCAAGGCGACCCGCAAGAAGCTCATCGTGGACGTAGAGGATGACGGTTCCGGCCACCTCGACCAGCGTCTGGCGGCAACCCTGACCGAGCAGGTTCAGAGGCTCAATCCGCCGCCGCACGTCAAGGTCAACATCCACCAACCCGAACCGGTGAGGGAGCTGCAATGACACGGACACTCGCGTTCTTCGACCGCCTGATCATCTTCCTGCTGGGGCTGCTCCTGTTCCTTGGCGGGTTGATCCCTGCGGCGCTGTACTGGAACATTCCGTACGCTTCGGACTTTGTCCGCGACATCAACCGCTCCATGATTGCCGACGTGCCAGGAATGAATTGGTACACCGGCGCGCTCATCGCCGTCATGGTCGCCTCCATCATCCTGGGGCTGTGGATGATCCTGTCGAACATTCGCAGTCGCGGGTTCAACAACCGCGCCATTGCCCCCGCCAATCCGGCGCTGGGTGAGACCCGCGTCAATGTCGCCCGCCTCGCTCAGGCTGCGTGCAACTACGCCGAATCCACTGAGCCGATCACCAAGGCGACCCAGAACGTGTCCTACGTGGGACAGCGCCCAACCGCGACGTTCACCATCACAGCGAACCCCGAGTTCGACTTCGAGACGATCGTCGCCCACGTCGAGCAGGTCGACGAGGACTTCCGGGACGCTGTGGACACCATGGATATTGACACGGTGTTCAAGCTTCACCTCGACAAGGTGGCGGCAAACTAGCTCTCTAAGAGCACGATCTGCTCCACCCGGCCCAAGACCTGGTCCTCTCCCCCACCTACCGGGGAGACGACCAGGTCTTCGCCTATTTCGCACCGCACAACGCGCTCCCACGCCAGCGTAGTTTTCTTGACCTCCCGCCCCTCGACGCGCCATGTGTGGAGGCGATGGCTGATCAGGGCGCGGGCACCGTCGATAAGCACAAGCCACACAGCGTTGCCCACTTCCGCGAGCTCGAGCCCCTCCAGCTCAGGCGCGTCCCCCAGCGCTTCAATTCGCGTGACGACGCCCAAGCGGTGCTCAACCCCCTCCCCATCCCTGACCACAAGCAACCGGCCGGGACCCGTCGCCCGGACAGACTCATACGCCCACATGCTCGGCTGCCGGTCGCGGTCCTGTACCGACCTGACGACGACATGGGACCGGGTGAGCGTGACGCTATGGTCGGGCGATGCGGTTTCAACGAGGAAAGAATGCGCTGCGCGACCGTTCTCATCACGGGGCACGTCTGCTGGATGAATGGCGCGCTCGGCACGGAGAGCCTCAATCAACTCCTCGTCGGAGGTGCCCCACCCCACCCCGCGGTTAGACAGCACACCGAGAAGCGTGGCCAGCGACAACTCAGGCTGCCCCTCCCACGTCAGGCGCAGCTCATCCAAAACAGTGGGGATCCGGGTCGGGTCAGGCATGTCGGACGGGCTCACGCAACTGAATCTACACTCGCCCGGGTGAAGGCACGAAAAAACCGCTGCCCCGGGATGAACCCGGAAACAGCGGTTAGATCAGAGCGCTAGCGCTCGATCGCGAGTGACTACTCGACGATCTTGGTGACACGGCCAGCGCCGACGGTGCGGGAGCCCTCGCGGATAGCGAAGCGCAGTCCCTCGTCCATAGCGACCGGCTGGATCAGCTCGACGGACATCTCAACGTTGTCGCCCGGCATGACCATCTCGGTGCCCTCCGGCAGCTTCACAACACCGGTCACGTCGGTGGTGCGGAAGTAGAACTGCGGACGGTAGTTGTCGAAGAACGGGGTGTGGCGGCCGCCCTCGTCCTTGGACAGGACGTAGACGGAACCCTCGAACTTGGTGTGCGGGGTGTAGGCGCCCGGTGCGATGACGACCTGGCCACGCTCAACGTCCTCACGCTTGAGACCACGCAACAGCAGAGCAGCGTTGTCGCCAGCCTCAGCGGTGTCGAGAAGCTTGTTGAACATCTCGATGGAGGTAACGGTGGTCTTCTGGGACTTCTCACGGATGCCGATGATCTCAACCTCGTCGTTGAGGTTCAGGACACCACGCTCAACACGGCCGGTAACAACGGTACCGCGGCCGGAAATGGTGAAGATGTCCTCGACCGGCATCAGGAACGGGCGGTCGGTCTCGCGCTCCGGGTCCGGGATGGAGTCATCGCAAGCCTGCATGAGGTCGACGATGGACTGAACCCACTTCTCGTCGCCTTCAAGAGCCTTCAGAGCGGAGATCTGGACGATCGGAGCTTCTTCGTCGTACTCCTGCTCAGCCAGCAGCTCGCGGACCTCCATCTCGACGAGCTCGATGATTTCCTCATCGTCAACCATGTCGCACTTGTTCAGAGCAACGAGGATGTACGGAACGCCAACCTGGCGAGCGAGCAGCACGTGCTCACGGGTCTGCGGCATCGGGCCGTCGGTAGCAGCAACCACGAGGATCGCGCCGTCCATCTGAGCAGCACCGGTAATCATGTTCTTGATGTAGTCGGCGTGGCCCGGGGCGTCAACGTGCGCGTAGTGACGCTTCGGGGTGTTGTACTCAACGTGGGAAATGTTGATGGTAATACCACGCTCGCGCTCCTCCGGAGCCTTATCGATGGCAGCGTAGTCGAATGCCTGGTTCTCCTCCGGGTACTGGCTAGCCAGAACCGTGGTGATGGCAGCAGTGGTGGTGGTCTTGCCGTGGTCGACGTGACCGATGGTGCCGATGTTTACGTGCGGCTTGCTGCGCTCAAACTTAGCCTTAGACACTGATTGTCCTCCTGGACGATCGTGTGATTGTGAATCTCACAATCACGTGGTTGTTCATTTGCAAATGTGCCAGTTACATGATCCTAGATTTGTTAATGCCGTTTTTCAAACCACAGGCCGGGGCTAGTCTAGGGCTCCGACCACTGCGGTAGGCAGTTGATCTGTGGTAACGGCCGGCTCAGTGAAACGTCGTCAAGCGATGCTCCGCTCAGCTCGGCCGCTACCGCCCCTCCCTCCTGGCACAGAAGGGAGGGTTAGCTGGGCTTAAGCCCGGCCGTTGCGCTCGTCGATGATGTCCTGAGCGATGTTGGACGGAACCTCACCGTAGGAGTCGAACACCATGGTGAAGTTCGCACGGCCAGCGGTGGAGGAACGGAGGTCACCGATGTAACCGAACATTTCGGACAGGGGCACCTTCGCCTTGACAACCTTGGCGCCGGAACGGTCTTCCATGGCGTACACCTGGCCGCGGCGGGAGCTGATGTCGCCGTTGACGGTACCCATGTACTCCTCGGGGGTGACAACCTCGACAGCCATGAGCGGCTCGAGCAGCACCGGCTTCGCCTTCGCGACAGCTTCCTTCAGGGCCTGGGAACCAGCGAGCTTGAACGCCATCTCAGAGGAGTCGACCTCGTGGTAAGCGCCGTCCTCGAGCGTGGCCTTGATGTTCACCAGCGGGTAGCCAGCAAGGTAGCCGTACTGCATCGCATCCTGGATACCAGCGTCAACCGACGGGATGTACTCCTTCGGCACGCGGCCACCGGTGACGGCGTTTTCGAAGGTGTAGGTCGGGGACTGGCCCTCCTCGAGCTCGTCTGCCTCCGGAGCGTACGGCTCGATGGAGATGATGACCTTCGCGAACTGACCGGAACCACCAGTCTGCTTCTTGTGCGTGTAGTCGAGGTGCTCAACCGGCTTGCGGATGGTCTCGCGGTACGCAACCTGCGGGGAACCGATGTTCGCTTCGACCTTGAACTCGCGCTTCATACGGTCAACCAGGACGTCGAGGTGGAGCTCGCCCATGCCGCCGATGACGGTCTGGCCGGACTCCTCGTCGAGCTGCACGGTGAAGGTCGGATCCTCCTCCGCGAGCTTCTGGATAGCGGTACCCAGCTTCTCCTGGTCAGCCTTGGTCTTCGGCTCAATAGCGACCTGGATCACCGGGTCCGGGAAGTCCATAGACTCCAGGATGATCGGGTGGTCCGGGTTGCACAGGGTGTCACCCGTGGTGGTTTCCTTCAGACCGATGAACGCGTAAATGTTGCCGGCGTCAGCGTGCTCGACCGGGTTCTCCTTGTTCGCGTGCATCTGGAAGAGCTTGCCCACGCGCTCCTTCTTGGACTTCGTGGAGTTGAGCATCTGCTCACCCGGGATGGCCTGGCCGGAGTACACGCGCACGTAGGTCAGCTTGCCGAAGAACGGGTGAACGGCAATCTTGAACGCCAGAGCGGAGAACGGCTCCTCGACGGACGGCTTACGCGTCATCTTCTCTTCACCGTCGACAGAGGTGCCCTGGACCTCGCCAATGTCCAGCGGGTTCGGCAGGTAGTCAACAATAGCATCGAGCAGCGGCTGCACACCCTTGTTGCGGTACGCGGTACCGCAGAAAACCGGGTAAATCTCGGAGTTGACGGTCATCTTGCGGATGGCGCCCTTGATCTCCTCGACAGTGAGCTCCTCGCCGCCGAAGTACTTCTCCATGAGTTCCTCGTCGGACTCAGCGACAGCCTCGAGCAGCTGCTCGCGGTACTCCTCAGCCTTGTCCTGAAGGTCAGCCGGGATCTCCTCGATGGTCGGCTCCGCACCGGTCTCGACCTTGCCGCGCCAGGTGATGGCTTTCATGTCGATGAGGTCAACGACACCATCGAAATCGTCCTCAGCGCCGATCGGCAGCTGCATGACCAACGGCTTAGCGCCCAGGCGGTCAATGATGGTCTGGACGGTGTGGTAGAAGTCCGCACCGAGCTTGTCCATCTTGTTCACAAAGCAGATACGCGGCACGTCGTACTTAGCGGCCTGACGCCACACCTGCTCGGACTGCGGTTCCACACCCTCTTTACCGTCGAACACTGCAACAGCACCGTCGAGAACACGCAGGGAGCGCTCAACCTCAACGGTGAAGTCAACGTGGCCCGGGGTGTCGATGATGTTGATCTGGTTGTTGTTCCAGAAGCAGGTAACAGCAGCGGAGGTAATGGTGATACCGCGCTCCTTCTCCTGCTCCATCCAGTCCGTGGTCGCGCCACCGTCGTGCGTCTCGCCGACGCGACGGTTAATACCCGTGTAGAACAGGATGCGCTCGGTCGTGGTCGTCTTACCGGCATCGATGTGGGCCATGATGCCGATGTTGCGGACCTTAGCTAGGTCCTTAAGCACTTCTTGTGCCACGTTGTATACCCCAACTTGTCGTCTTGTTGCGGCCGCTTCCACCCGCACCTGCGGGAAATGCGACAGCGATTTGAATGTTTTCCTTTGTCGATTCTGCCACTAAATCGCGATTATGGCAGGCCGAGACACTAAATGCGCCCCTGGCAACCGGAGCTGTAGCGACAATTACCAGCGGTAGTGAGCAAAGGCGCGGTTAGCCTCAGCCATCTTGTGCGTATCTTCGCGACGCTTCACGGATGCGCCAAGACCGTTGGACGCATCCAGGATCTCGTTAGCCAGACGCTCGGTCATGGTGTTCTCGCGGCGCTGACGGGTGAAGGTGACCATCCAGCGCAGAGCCAGAGTGGTCGAACGGCCCGGGCGGACCTCAACCGGCACCTGGTAGGTGGCGCCACCAACACGGCGGGACCGGACCTCCAAGTCCGGGCGAATGTTGCCCAGCGCCTTCTCGAGGGTGCCAACCGGGTCAGTGCCGGTCTTCTCGCGACACATCTCCATTGCGCCGTAGACGATGCGCTGCGCGGTGGACTTCTTGCCGTCCTTGAGGATCTTGTTGATCAGCTGGGTGACCAGCTCAGAATCGTAAACCGGGTCCTTGACTACGGGACGCTTCGGTGCTTGCTGCTTACGCATTGATTACTGTCCCTTCTTCGCGCCGTAACGGGAGCGAGCCTGCTTGCGGTCCTTGACACCCTGGGTATCCAGAGCACCACGGATGATCTTGTAACGGACACCCGGAAGGTCCTTCACACGGCCACCGCGCACGAGCACCATGGAGTGCTCCTGCAGGTTGTGGCCCTCACCCGGGATATAAGCGGAAACCTCGATGCCGGAGGTCAGGCGCACACGCGCGACCTTACGCAGAGCGGAGTTCGGCTTCTTCGGAGTGGTGGTGTACACGCGGGTGCACACACCACGGCGCTGCGGGGAGCCCTTCAGGGCGGCCGTAGCGACCTTGGCTTTCTTGTCGTGGCGGCCCTTGCGGACCAGCTGCTGAATAGTTGGCATACCAACACTTTCTTGTCGTCGTCTGGTGTCTTTAGCCTCCAACGACCGGCATCGCGCCCGAACACGCAAAAATGGGGGCTCTTCTTCGGGGCCCTTCCGCGTGAGCGAACATCGCGCCGTCCGAGGAGAACGGGGAGTTCTTTTCCATCTCCGCCGTGCGTTAGACGCACGGCGGCGGAATCGGGTTAAAAAGTACAGGGTACGGGCGGCGGAAAGCAAATCGTTTCTTCGCTCCCCGAGGCGATCGGTCCGCTTCGCCGCTTAAAACTAAGTAGCTTTGGGGGCATGTCGACCGATTCTGCAGACAATTTTCCCCGTAAGCGCGTTTCACACGCCCGGCGTCAAGAGATCGCCGATGTCCTCGCCGCGGCCTTTGCCGACGGCCAACTGAACACCACGGAGTTCGACGAGCGCACGGCGGTAGTCTGGCGCGCCACCTACGCCGACCAGCTCGACGAGCTCACTGTCGACCTCTCCCCTGTCCAGCAACTCCCGGACACAGCAGGCTGGTCCCCTGCCCCACATCAGCCGCGATCCAAGGCTCTCGACTTTGTCACAGCCGAGCCTGGCGGCACGTCCAGCTCCATCGCCGTCATGGGTGGCGTGGAGCGCTCGGGGGATTGGCTGGTGAGCAAGAACCACTTCTCACTCGGACTCATGGGTGAAACCGAGCTCAACCTGCTTCAGGCACGCTTGGCCTCCGACCACATTCGGATTAGTGCCAACGCGATCATGGGCGGGATCACCATCGTCGTCCCTGAAGACGTGCGGGTGAAGTCCGAAGGTTTCGCGCTCATGGGCGGTTTCGGGGTCACCGACCACCCAAGCGTCACTATCGCTCAGCGCGATCTGCCTGATGACGCTCCCACCGTCACCATCGCCGGCATCGCCCTCATGGGTGGCGTGGATGTCGTCCGGGCGGCGCGGGGCGCGAAGGTATAGAACTCACGGCACTGTGCAAAAGTTGACAAACTGGATTCCCGCCTAGAACCGTCTGCGCTGGTCAGAGCATTCTAAGCCGGTAAATCGACATCGGGTTTGTCAACTTTTCCGCAACCGCCCTCCCAACGAGCCCTGAACACAGCGAAAGGCCCGGCCTCCCACGCGGGAGAGACCGGGCCTTCACGCTTAAGCGCGACGGGCTAGCTACTGGTAGGTGTCGTAGCCACCCATGCCGTACTCGTCGAGCGGCACGGACGCACCAGTGAACTCGCCGTAGCCTTCGTCGCCGTAGATGGCGTCGCCGAAGGTCGGGATCGAGTAGGCGGCCGAGCGTGCAGCCTCGGTCGGCTTCACGGAGATGTTGCGGTAGCGGGAAATACCCGTACCGGCCGGGATCAGCTTACCGATGATCACGTTCTCCTTGAGGCCGATGAGCTTATCGGAGCGCTTGTTGATGGCGGCGTCGGTAAGCACGCGCGTCGTCTCCTGGAAGGAGGCGGCGGACAGCCAGGACTCCGTGGCCAGCGAGGCCTTGGTGATACCCATGATCTCGCTGCGCAGCTCTGCCGGCTCGCCACCCTCGGCGACTGCCTGACCGTTGATCTGGCGTGCCTCGGACAGGTCCACCAGGGTGCCCGGGAGGAACTCGGTGGAGCCTGCGTCGATGACGGTGCCGCGACGCAGCATCTGGCGGATGATGATCTCGATGTGCTTGTCGTGGATCGACACACCCTGCGTGCGGTACACAGCCTGCACCTCGTCGATGAGGTGCTTTTCGACGCCGCGGCGTCCCAGCACCTCAAGCACGTCGTGCGGATCAGCGGCACCGCGCAGGAGGCGGTCGCCGACCTTGACCGTGTCGCCGTCGCGAAGCGAACGCTCGATCATGGCCTCCGGGTTGGACTCCATCGGGCGGCGCACCTGGGCCAGGCCCTGGCGCTTGGACAGCTTCTCGTAGACCACGTCGTCGGAGCCGTCCTCCGGGTGGATGGTCAGGGTCCAGAAGTTGCCCTCGTCCTCCAGCGAGATCTCGCCGGCGACAGAGGCGATCGGGGCGCGGTTCTTCGGAACGCGGGCCTCGAACAGCTCCTGGACACGCGGCAGACCACCGGTAATGTCGCCACCGACACCACCCTGGTGGAAGGTACGCATGGTCAGCTGGGTACCCGGCTCACCAATGGACTGGGCGGCGACGATGCCGACGGCCTCGCCGATGTCGACGAGCTTGCCCGTCGCCATGGACTTGCCGTAGCACTTCGCGCAGACACCGGTCGGGGTCTGGCAGGTCAGCACGGAGCGGACCTTGACGGACTCGATGCCGGCGTCGACGAGAGCGTCGATACGCTCCTCGGACAGGTCCGAGCCTGCCTCGAGAAGGACGTTGCCGTCAGCGTCGGTCGCGTCGGACGCCAGCACGCGGCCGGAGACAGAGGTCTCGACCAGGTCGTGGCGGTTGAAGCGGCCCGTTCCTGCAGCCTCAGCGACCGGCACCTTGACACCCTGGTGGGTGCCACAGTCCTCTTCGCGGACGATGACGTCCTGAGCGACGTCAACAAGACGACGGGTGAGGTAACCGGAGTCAGCTGTACGCAGAGCGGTATCAGCCAGGCCCTTACGGGAACCGTGGGAGTTGTTGAAGTACTCCATCACGCTCAAGCCCTCGCGGAAGGAGGTCTTGATCGGACGGGTGATGTACTCACCGCGGGAGTTCACGACCATGCCCTTCATGCCGGCCAGCGTCCAGATCTGGCGCATGTTACCGGCAGCACCGGACTTCACGATCATCGGAATCGGGTTGTCGTCCGGGTACAGAGCCTCGACAGCCTTACCGACCTTGTCGGTGGCGTCCTGCCACAGCTCAACCAGGCGGTCGTAGCGGTCCTTCTCGGTCAGCGCACCCTTCTCGAAGTACTTGCGCTCAATGGCCTCCGCCTCACGCTCGTACTCGTCGAGGATCTCGGTCTTGTTCGGCAGAACCAGAACGTCAGACATAGTGATGGTGATGCCCGAGCGGGTCGCCCAGTAGAAACCGGCGTCCTTGAGCTTGTCCATCGTCTGCGCGACGGTGATCATCGGGTACTTCTCCACCATCGCCTGGATGATGTCACCGAGCAGCACCTTGTCCTTGCCGCCCTTACGCACCATCGCGCCTTCCTGGTACGGGAAGTTGAAGGGGAGCATCTCGTTGAACATGATGCGGCCCAAAGTGGTGTCAGCCATCCAGGACTGACCCTTCTCCCAGCCATCGGGGAACTGCTCCGCCTCAATCTCCGCGGTCGGGCGCAGGTGATCGATGCGGACCTTGATCGGGGCCTGCAGGCCCAGAACGCCACGGTCGTAGGCCATGATGGCCTCACGGTGGGAGGAGTACACACCGCGTGCCGGGCCGTTCTCGTCGGCCGGAGCGTACGCGCCCTCGCCACCGATCTCGCCCTCGCCCTTGACCATGGTGAGGAAGTACAGGCCGGTCACCATATCCAGGCGCGGCATAGCCAGCGGCTTACCGGATGCCGGGGACAGGATGTTGTTGGAGGACAGCATGAGGACGCGTGCCTCTGCCTGTGCCTCCGCGGACAGCGGAAGGTGGACAGCCATCTGGTCGCCGTCGAAGTCGGCGTTGAAGGCCTCACATGCCAGCGGGTGCAGCTGGATCGCCTTGCCCTCCACCAGGACCGGCTCGAAGGCCTGAATACCCAGGCGGTGCAGCGTCGGTGCGCGGTTGAGCAGCACCGGGTGCTCAGCAATAGCC
Organism: Corynebacterium sp. CCUG 71335; assembly: GCF_024454075.1. Lineage (NCBI taxonomy): Bacteria > Bacillati > Actinomycetota > Actinomycetes > Mycobacteriales > Corynebacteriaceae > Corynebacterium > Corynebacterium sp. CCUG 71335. The sequence continues at coordinate 118,229 of NZ_JAGPYY010000005.1, read as the reverse complement.
TCTTCCAGAACGTCCCACACCTCAGGGCGCTGGCGCTCCACCATGCGCTTCGCGGACTTGATGTTCTGCGCGTAGTCGTTGTCCACCAGGCGCTTCATCACGAACGGCTTGAACAGCTCGAGAGCCATGAGCTTCGGCAGACCGCACTCGTGCATCTTCAGCTGCGGACCCACGATAATCACGGAACGACCGGAGTAGTCCACGCGCTTACCCAGCAGGTTCTGGCGGAAGCGGCCCTGCTTACCCTTGAGCAGGTCGGACAGGGACTTCAGCGGACGGTTACCCGGGCCAGTGACCGGACGGCCACGGCGGCCGTTGTCGAACAGTGCGTCGACGGACTCCTGCAGCATGCGCTTCTCGTTGTTCACGATGATCTCGGGAGCACCGAGGTCAATCATGCGCTTGAGACGGTTGTTGCGGTTGATCACGCGACGGTACAGGTCGTTCAAGTCGGAGGTGGCAAAGCGTCCACCGTCAAGCTGAACCATCGGGCGCAGCTCCGGCGGGATCACCGGGATCGCGTCGAGGATCATGCCGGCCGGGTCGTTGCCGGAGCGCTGGAACGCGGCGACAACCTTCAGGCGCTTGAGAGCACGGACCTTCTTCTGGCCCTTGCCCTCAGCGATGATGTGGCGCAGCTCCTCGGACTCAGCGTCCAGGTCGAAGTTGCGGATCAGGGTCTGAATCGCCTCAGCGCCCATGCCGCCGGTGAAGTAGTCCTCGTAGCGGTCGACGAGCTCTTCGTAGAGGTTCTCGTCGATGATCATCTGCTTCGGAGCGAGCTTGATGAAGGTGTTCCAGATCTCGTCCAGGTGCTCGATCTCGCGCTCGCCAGCCTCGCGCATGTGCTGCATTTCCTTGTCAGCGGCGTTCTGCACCTTCTTGCGGGCAGACGCAGCAGCACCGGAAGCTTCCAGCTCAGCGAGGTCTTCCTCGAGCTTCTGGGCACGGTCGGCGATCTCAGCCTCGGTGTCCTGCTCGATTTCCTTCTTCTCCAGGATCATCTCCGCCTCGAGGGTGGACATGTCGTTGTGACGTGCCTCCTCGTCAACGGACGTGATGATGTTAGCGGCGAAGTAAATGATGCGCTCAAGGTCCTTCGGCGCCAGGTCCAGCAGGTAACCCAGGCGGGAAGGCACACCCTTGAAGTACCAGATGTGGGTGACGGGAGCAGCCAGCTCAATGTGGCCCATGCGCTCACGGCGGACCTTGGACTTGGTCACCTCAACACCGCAGCGCTCACAAATGATGCCCTTGTAGCGGACACGCTTGTACTTACCGCAAGAGCACTCCCAGTCGCGGGTCGGGCCGAAGATGCGCTCGCAGAACAGACCGTCCTTCTCCGGCTTGAGGGTGCGGTAGTTAATGGTCTCCGGCTTCTTGACTTCGCCGTGGGACCAACGGCGGATGTCTTCGGCGGTGGCCAGGCCGATGCGGAGCTCGTCGAAGAGGTTTACGTCAAACACGTAAATGTTCCTTTTCTTCTAGGTTTTATGAGTTCAAGTTCGTATCTGTGGGAGCGGGCGGCGCTTTTCGCTTATCGACGCCCGCCCCCGCCTAGCACTTATGCCGTGTCAGCCGCGGAACCCTCGTCACGGGACAAGTTAATGCCCAACGAGGATCCAGCCTGGTCGTACTCGTCATCATCGCCGGACAGCTCCATCGGGGTGCCGTCGGTGGAGAGGACCTCCACGTTCAGGCACAGCGACTGCAGCTCCTTGAGCAACACCTTGAACGACTCCGGGATTCCCGGGTCGGGGATGTTGTCGCCCTTGACGATGGCTTCGTAGACCTTGACACGTCCGACCACGTCGTCCGACTTGATCGTCAGCAGCTCCTGCAGGGTGTAGGCGGCGCCGTATGCCTGCATCGCCCACACCTCCATCTCGCCGAAGCGCTGGCCACCGAACTGGGCCTTACCACCCAGCGGCTGCTGGGTAATCATGGAGTACGGGCCGGTGGAGCGGGCGTGAATCTTCTCGTCCACCAGGTGGTGCAGCTTGAGCATGTACATGTAGCCGACGGAGATCGGGTACTTGAACGGTTCGCCGGAGCGTCCGTCGAAAAGCACCGTCTTGCCGTCGCCATCGACCATGACGTCGCCATCGCGGTTCGGCTTGGTGTTGGCCAGAAGACCTGCGATCTCGTCGTTCGTCGCGCCGTCGAAGACCGGGGTGGCGGTCAGGGACTCGGGAGGCACGTCGTAAAGCTGCTCAGGCAGAGTCTCCAGGAGCTTCGCGTTCGCCGGGTCATCCGGGTTGACGGTCCAACCAGCGTGAGCCAGCCAGCCCAGGTGAACCTCGAGCACCTGACCGATGTTCATACGACGCGGCACACCGTGGGTGTTCAGGATGATGTCCACTGGGGTGCCGTCAGCCATGAACGGCATGTCCTCCTCAGGCAGGATCTTGCCCACGACACCCTTGTTGCCGTGGCGGCCGGCCATCTTGTCGCCGTCCTGGATCTTGCGTTTCTGAGCAACGTAGACACGGATCATCTCGTTGACACCCGGCGACAGATCGTCGTCGTCCTCACGGGAGAAGCGACGGACAGCGATGACCTTGCCGGTCTCACCGTGCGGCACCTTCAGGGAGGTGTCGCGGACCTCACGGGCCTTTTCGCCGAAGATGGCGCGCAGTAGGCGCTCCTCCGGAGTCAGCTCGGTTTCACCCTTCGGGGTGACCTTACCCACCAGGATGTCGCCGTCGCGCACGTCCGCACCGATGCGGATGATGCCGCGCTCGTCGAGGTCCTTGAGCACGTCCTCAGAGACGTTCGGGATCTCGCGGGTGATCTCTTCCGCACCCAGCTTGGTGTCGCGGGCATCGATCTCGTGCTCCTCGATGTGCACGGAGGTGAGCACGTCCTGCTCCACCACGCGCTGGTTGAGGATGATCGCGTCCTCGTAGTTGTGGCCTTCCCACGGTATGAAAGCGACGAGCAGATTGGTGCCCAGTGCCATCTCGCCGTCCTTGGTGCCCGGGCCATCAGCGATGACCTGGCCAGCCTCGACGCGGTCGCCTGCAGACACAATCGGGGTCTGGTTGTAGCACGTGCCCTGGTTCGTGCGCTCAAAGGTGCGCAGCAGGTAGGACTCGCGCTGACCCTCGTCGTCCATGATGGTGATCACGTCGCCGGTCACATCTTCAACGACACCTGCGTTGTTCGCGATGACGATGTCGCCAGCGTCATACGCCGCGCGCATCTCCGTACCGGTGGCCACGTATGCAGCCTCAGAGCGCAGCAGCGGCACAGCCTGCTTCTGCATGTTCGCACCCATGAGCGCACGGTTCGCGTCGTCGTGCTCCAGGAACGGAATCATCGCCGTCGCGACTGAAACCATCTGGCGCGGGGAGATGTCCACGTAGTCGACGTCTTTCGGACCGACGACACCGATATCGCCGTCCTTGAGGCGCACCTCAATACGGTCCGCGGTGATGTTGCGGTCAGCGTCGTGGGCCGTAGCGGCCTCAGCGATGGCGAAGCGATCCTCTTCATCGGCGGTGAGGTAGTCGATCTCGTCAGTGATCTGACCGTCGACGACCTTCTGGTACGGCGTCTCGATGAAGCCGAACGGGTTCACGCGAGCGTAGGACGCCAGCGCACCGATCAGACCAATGTTCGGACCTTCCGGGGTTTCGATCGGGCACATGCGGCCGTAGTGCGACGGGTGCACGTCGCGGACCTCAATGCCGGCGCGCTCACGGGACAGACCGCCCGGGCCCAGCGCGGACAGGCGACGCTTGTGGGTCAGACCGGACAGCGAGTTGTTCTGGTCCATGAACTGCGACAGTTGGGAGGTGCCGAAGAACTCGCGGATCGCGGCAGACACCGGGCGCACGTTGATCAGGGACGTCGGAGTGATGGACTCCGCGTCCTGGGTGGTCATGCGCTCACGAACCACACGCTCCATGCGGGACAGGCCGACACGGACCTGGTTCTGCACCAGCTCGCCCACGGTGCGCAGGCGGCGGTTGCCGAAGTGGTCGATGTCGTCGGTGTTGATCGGGATGACCACGCCCTCCGGGGAGGTCATCTCGCGCTCGCCGGCGTGCAGGCGCACCAAGTACTCGAGGGTGGTGGCAATGTCCTCTTCAGTCAGAGTCATCTCACCGTCGTGGTCGCCGCCCAGACCGAGCTTGCGGTTGACCTTGTAGCGGCCGACGCGAGCCAAGTCGTAGCGCTTCGCACGGAAGAACGCGTTCTCCAGCAGGGACTGCGCCAGATCGCGCGTCGGCTGCTCACCCGGGCGCTGCTTGCGGTAAATCTCCAGCAGAGCCTCATCGGTGTTGGCCACGCCGTCGTTCTCCAGCGTGGTCATCATGATCTCGGAGAAGCCGAAACGTTCCTTGATCTGCTCAGTGGTCCAACCCAGGGCCTTGAGCAGCACAGTCACCGGCTGACGACGCTTACGGTCAATGCGCACACCGACGGTGTCGCGCTTGTCCACGTCGAATTCCAGCCATGCGCCGCGGGAAGGAATGACCTTCACGGAGTGCAGCGGGCGCTCGGTGGACTTGTCGATTGTCTCGTCGAAGTACACACCCGGGGAACGCACCAGCTGCGAGACAATGACGCGCTCGGTGCCGTTGACAATGAACGTGCCCTTGTCCGTCATCAGCGGGAAGTCGCCGATGAAGACGGTCTGGGACTTGATCTCCTGGGTGTCGTTGTTAATGAACTCCGCCGTCACGTACAGGGGTGCGGAGTAGTTGATGTCCTTATCTTTGCACTCGTCGATCGTGTACTTGATGTCCTCAAAGTACGGATCGGACAAAGACAGGCTCATGTTGCCCGAGTAGTCCTGAATCGGGGAAATCTCCTCGAGGATGTCCTCGAGGCCGGAGGTAATGCGGGCATCCGAGCCACGCTCCTCCGCCTGGCGCTCACGCCACTCAGGCGTGCCGACGAGCCAGGCGAAAGACTCCGATTGAACGTCAAGAAGACCAGGCAGCGCGATTGGCTCCGCGATTTTCGCGAAGGAATAACGCTCCGGGGCTCCGGGGATTGCGGCCACTGACTTGGTCTGGGGCGAGACTGCCAAGATGGGTCCTTCCAGCACCTCACGCGGGGCACGTGCATCGGCGCTTATGCTCGTGGACACCCGCTGGATAAATAGCGTTTCATTTAGTGGAAGCCCCGTCCCCCTAAAATGCACAAAGTCACCTTGTCAAACCCATTTTTCTAAAACATGGATCCAAGGTTTCATTCACGCACCGGCGACGGCTTCCAGCGCAAGGAGACAGCTTATACCCCCGATGACTGTTTGTAAAGCAGTCTTGCATAATGCTGCGTCGAAGCGCGATCGCTTGTCGTGGAACTCTACCACCTCACTGCTTGCGGAGTGCAACCCTGGAGGGGTGATTCGGCGCGTGTCAGGATGTGACCTGCGCAGACCTTCCCCGGCCCGGGCGCAGCGCTCCAATCAAACCGCCGATTGCTAGCAGTGATCCCAGCCCGATCGTGCCCCATGTCACCCAGCGAGAGACAGACTGAGTCACGGTGGTCAGCTGGCCCGCCATCTGCTCCACGTCGGCCGGGTCCATTACTGCGTCGTACGCGACGATGTCTTGGGCACGGCGGCCGGTGTGGTCGGCATAGTAGTCGTCCACACGCTCATTGATCCCCACGACAACACCGGTGATCTGATCGACAGTGAACTCACGCGTCGCATCGTGGTGGCGGAACACCTGGCGCTGCCCGCCGTCGGGCGCTGGCAACGTCTTGGTGTTCGCCGCGTCCGCATACAGCTTTGCGACGTTGACCGTCTCGACCCGCTGCTCAAACACATAGACAGAACGGCCGGCGACTTCGCGCTCCTCTTTGAATGTGGCCGGTACGGTCGTGCGCAGCGACGGCTCAAAGACGGCGTAATCCGTTTGCTCGACGTCGAGGGGGAACTTCAGCCACACGCCGTCGACAGGGACCTCCGCGTCCGGCATGGCCATCACCGTGCTCAGATTCGCCGTGGTCACGAACGCCCCAGACTTGCGGTCCATCTCGTACGACCACGTCGACGCAGTGATTAGATTGTCGAAGTCCGAGTCTTTGTCACCGCGCAGCAAAGAATCGCCGATCCGCAGCCCAGTGCGTTCCTCCGTCGCCGGGTTCTGCACGGTCATGTGCAGCTGGCGGGTAACGGGGACCTCAACGACCTTACCGTCCTCACCGGCATCAGGGTCGAAAACCCGGCCGTGCGGGTCGTGCATTGCCCAGGTGGTGTGCTCGAGGTTCAGCGGGAAACGGGCATCCCCGAGAAGAAACCGTGGAGCCACCAATCCCGCGACAATGAGCGCGATGCCTACCCCGACAAGGAGGGCGGACAAAATGCGGGACTTGGGAAGCATGCGTGCCACTTTACAATCCCATCACCCCAGCCCCTATCCCCGCCACGGCAGGACGCGGGGGCAGAAAACGTCGAAAAGCAAAAAGCCCCTGCACACAGGCAGGGGCAAGATGCGTGAAACGCTTACTTGAGGGAGACCTTAGCGCCAGCCTCTTCCAGCTTAGCCTTAGCAGCCTCAGCGTCATCCTTGTTAGCGCCCTCGAGGATGGCCTTCGGAGCACCCTCAACCATCTCCTTGGCGTCCTTCAGACCCAGACCGGAGACGATCTCGCGGACAGCCTTAATAACGCCGATCTTCTTGTCGCCAGCGTCCTCGAGAACGACGTCGAACTCGTCCTTCTCCTCCTCAGCCGGAGCGTCGCCAGCAGCGCCCGGAGCGCCAGCTGCTGCAACTGCAACCGGAGCGGCAGCGGTCACGTCGAAGACCTCCTCGAATTCCTTCAGGAACTCGGAGAGCTCGATAAGGGTCATTTCCTTGAACTGCTCGATGAGCTCGTCCTTGGTGAGCTTAGCCATTGTGGCTTCCTTTCTGTTGTGGCCTTACACAAGGCCGTAAGAGTGTGTTTTGGTTCGGGACGCACCGCTGTTAAGCGGCTTCGTCCTGCTTGTCCTGCAGTGCGGCAACAAGTCGTGCCGTCTTGGAGGCCGGAGCCTGGAACAGGCCAGCAGCCTTCGCCAAAGAGCCCTGGAAAGCGCCAGCAAGCTTGGCCAGAGTGGTCTCGCGGTTGTCCATCTCTGCGACAGCAGCCACCTGGGATGCGTCGAGAGCGTTACCGTCCATGTAGCCGCCCTTGACAATGAACAGGTCATTGTCCTTAGCGAACTTCTTCATGGTCTTCGCGGCATCCACAGTCGCGTCACCCTTGATGAAGGCGACAGCGGTGGGGCCGGTCAGGTAATCGTCGAGACCCTCAATACCGTGCTCATTAGCAGCGATCTTGACGAGGGTGTTCTTGGCGACGTGCAGTTCAACATCAAATCCGAGCTCACCGCGCAGCTGCTGCAGCTGGCTCACGGTCAGACCGCGGTACTCGGTGAGGAAAACAGCGGACGAGCCTTCGAACTTCTCCTTCAGTTCAGCCAGCTCAGCTGTGTTCTTCGGGTTTGCCATGACACACGCCTCCTTCCAATTACTTCATGTTGTATCCGCCCGGAGCATTTCGCTTATCGACGCCACGTGGCAGCCACCACGCGACCGGCGCAAAACAAAATGCCCCGTGCAGAAGCACGAGGCAATGCGCTTTTCAAGCGCTATACAAGCCACGTTTCTCCTGCGTGGGTCACTCCATGGGTGGAGTCTTCGATCCTTCTAGGCTTTCGCCTTCGGGATGACCGACGGTCTTCGGTGAAACTTGAGCGCGGGAAGACTTCCCGTTCAAACTTCGTTGGTGAACCTTAGTGCAGGGTGGCGCGGGAAACCAAATCGCGCAATCACTGCTTCTTGTTCTTGGCAGGGTCTTCCAGCCCGAGAAGTTCGAACGCGAACGGTTCAATCTCCGTGGACGAATCGGCAGCCACGAAAGACGCACGCTGTTTACCCGTGTCGAGCAGCAGCATGGACGAGAACCCGAACGTTCCGCCGTTATGCCAGTACAGCTCAGTGCCTTTGATATTCGGCCAGGTGAAGCGGAACTTGTCGCGCTCGAGCACATATGCGGCGTATTTCGCCATATCGCAGGTGGTGGACCGTAACCCACCGGAAGGAGCCGTGCCGTCCATCTCCCACGCCTGGACGCGCCAGCCCAGCATGGACACTCCCCGCGGCTTGCCTGGCCCCACTGTTCCCGGCAGCGCCACGTACGTTTCCGTCATGCCCAGCGGATCGAGCACGCGCTGCTTGATCAGCTCGGGGTAGCGGGTCCCGGCAACCTCGGCCAGCAGGAGACCAAGGAGATCGTGGGCGAGGTTCGAGTACGTCTCGGCGCCGCGGCCCTCCAACCGCGCCGCTAACGCTTGGTCGACAACATCGTCGACTGTGATGCCCACGTCAGGATTCAAGCCCAGCACCGCTCTTACTCTGCTACTGAGTCGCTGCTTGCCCATCCGCGGCAAACCGGAAGTGTGGTTGGCAAGTTCCGCCAACGTCACCGTCGATACTGCCGCGCCGCGTACCCGCTCCCCCAGCACGTCCTCCACGGTCGTGTCAGGCGTGGCCTCACCCAGCTCGATCGCCTGCTCCAAGAGATCAGCGGTGAACGTCTTCGTCACCGACGCGATCTCGAACTCCGTGTGCTCGTCCGCGCCGAGACCGGCGAAGCGGGTCTGCCCGTCCTCGAGGACGAAGGCCGCGATATTGCGCAGCGGGTAGACGTCTTCCCCCGCTTTCGCGGCCGAGGCCGTGAGCAAACCCGCCAAACGCTGATCGCCGGTTTGGTTCTGGGAGAGAGCAACGCGTTTCAGCATGACACCCAGTCGTACCTCAGATGCGCGATTAGTAAAGCTGGCGACCTTTTGCCCCCGCGCCGACGGATCAGTTACTTCTTCGAGGGCCAGAACAACTTCAGCAGGTTGTCCTGCAGGAAGTTGAACGTTGCACCGATGAGGGACAGCACCGTGGCGATACCATTCAGCGGGCGCTGCTCCTGCGCGTTTGCAGTCGCAGCGGGGCTGCCCTTCTCCGCCTTGCCCTTTTCATCAGCCTTCGGCTTGTTGTTGTCGGCCTTGCTGTCCTTAGCGTCTACGCCGTTCTTGGCAGGTGCCTTTTGCTCACCAGCTGGCGACGGCGGCAAAGCTGCCCCCTTCTCAACCGGATCAACCGCAACCGGCGACGGCGCGGGCGCCGTGCTTGCCAAATCCTGCAAGCGGTCGAGCGAGAGCGGCTCATCCATGATCGGGCGCTCGTTGGCCTTCTGCCCCACTTCCCAGGTGTAGGTCGCCTGGTTCGATTCCTTGCCGTTGCTCAGTGCGGTTGCCTTCATGGTGTAGGTGCCCGGTTCAGTGAACAGCCAGTGGGTGTGCAGGTGCGCCGGGGTGTCCTGGTGGATGGCGCTGCCCGGGGTGAGCTGGAACTCACCGTCGTCAGCCGCAGCCTTGAAACCACCCTTGCCGTCTGTGTTGAATGCGTGGATTTCGCCCGGGCCGGAGACCTCGTCGATGCGGATCTTCACGTCCGTGAAACCATCCCAGCGCGCCATCAACGTAGTCCAGCCAGGACGCAGCATGCCCTGGTGGTAGCCCTGCGGCAGGACATATCCGGGCTTGCCCACCTGGGGAAGGTTCTTCGTGTCCTCGGTGAACGCATCCTTGTGCACCACCATGGTGACATCTTCTGCCGGGCGCTCCACGTTGGAGCCAGTGATGTCCTCTTTGAGGTCGAGCTTGAGCTGGCCGTCTTTCGCGGTGACATTGAAGACATTCATGTGGCCGCTTTCCAGAACGAGATCCTGCGCGTTCGCTACAGGGCTACCTGCGATTGCAAGGGATCCAGTCAGGGCGACGGCGAGAGCGGAGCGGCGGACGGAGGCTGGCTGAAGAGACACGAGGAGGCCTTTCTGGAAGTCTGAAGGTCGGCTAAATCATGAATGCGGGTGACTCCAAAAGAATAACATAATGATTACAACTTCATAAAGGTCTCGCCCTTCTCACAGGATAACGCGCACGTGGGGTCACGAGAACCAGCGCGACGGCACCACAGCAAAAGACCCCGGTTCTCAGCGTGAATGCCGAGAACCGGGGTCGTGAGCGTAGAAACTACGCGGGCTTAAGCCTCGGTGTAGTTCTTCTGCACGGACGGGTCAACCGGAACGCCTGGGCCCTGGGTCGCAGACACCGTGACCTTCTTCAGGTAGATGCCCTTGGCGGATGCCGGCTTGAGGCGCAGAACCTCATCCAGGAGTGCGCCGTAGTTCTCGGCGAGCTGCTCCGGGGTGAAGGATGCCTTGCCGATCAGAGCGTGCAGGTTGGATGCCTTGTCCACGCGGAAGGCGATCTTGCCGCCCTTGGACTCGCTGACAGCCTTAGCCACGTCCGGCGTGACGGTGCCGGTCTTCGGGTTCGGCATCAGACCACGCGGGCCGAGGACGCGGGCAACGCGGCCGACCTTCGCCATCTGGTCCGGGGTCGCAATAGCAACGTCGAAGTCGATGTTGCCGGCGTTGATCTGCTCGATCAGCTCGTCGGAACCGACGATGTCGGCGCCAGCTTCCTGAGCCTTGGTTGCGTTCTCGCCCTCAGCGAAAACAGCGACGCGGACGGTCTTACCGGTGCCGTTGGGCAGGTTGACGGTGCCGCGGACGAGCTGGTCAGCCTTGCGCGGGTCGACGGAGAGACGCATTGCCACGTCGATGGTTGCGTCGTACTTATCGGAGGCAGTCTCCTTTGCCAGGGTGACTGCCTGCAGCGGGGAGTAGACCGACTCGCGGTCGATCTTTGCCAGCTGCTCGGCGTACGTCTTGGAGTGCTTCTTGGCCATGTTGAATTCCTTTGCAGTATTGATTGCTGCCGCCACATCAGGCGGCGGGAAGTGTGGTGCGGGCCTGACCAGACCCTCCCACGAGCAGGAGTCCGCGCGGACTACTTCTCCACGTCGATGCCCATGGAGCGAGCGGTACCGGCGATGATGGCGGCACCTGCCTCGATGTCACGGGCGTTGAGGTCGTTCTTCTTGGTCTCGGCGATTTCCTTGCACTGCTCCCAGGTGACCTTGCCCACCTTGTCGGTGTGCGGGACACCGGAGCCTTTCTGCAAGCCAGCAGCCTTGAGCAGGAGCTTCGCAGCCGGCGGGGACTTCAGGATGAAGTCGAAGGAGCGGTCTTCGTAGACCGTGATCTCCACCGGGATGATGTTGCCGCGCATGGACTCGGTTGCAGCGTTGTACGCCTTGGTGAACTCGACGATGTTCACGCCGTGCGCGCCAAGAGCCGGACCGACCGGCGGCGCCGGGTTTGCCATACCAGCCTCGATCTGCAGTTTGATAAGGCCAGTGACCTTCTTCTTAGCCATCGAATTACCTCATTTCCTTGGTACAGGCCCCCGCCACGATGTTTAACGGCGGCCTTCCGGATGCCACGCCAACGCCGTTTGCTTATCGACGCAGCCACCGGGGACGTTCATTACCGCACCCACCCGTAAGCAGGCACGATCGCTCAGTGTACGGGATAGACCCCGACCAGCCCAAATCACGAAAACCGGCCCCGTTAGGTTGGGAGCCGGTGATTCGTCGATAAGCAAAGTGCTCGAGCTACATGATGCGCTCGATCTGATCCGCAGTGAGCTCCACCGGGGTCTCGCGGCCGAAGATGGACACGAGCGCTTGGATCTTTCCGGTCTCCGGGTCGATCTCGTTGATGGTCGCAGAGACGGACGCCAGCGCACCGGAGAGAATGGTGACAGCCTCGCCGACCTGGAAGTCGTGCGCGACATTCGGCTTCTCTTCCTGCTCCGGCATCGCGATGACGGTCTCGCCCTCGGTATTTGCCTCGGAAGCGGTCGCCTCGCCGTCCACAGGCGCGGCCTTCGGCATGAGGAACTTCGCCACGTCGCGGTGCTTGACCGGGGTCGCGTTGCCCTCGTTGCCGACGAAGCTGGTCACGCCCGGAGTTTCGCGGACCACGGACCATGCTGCGTCATTGAGATCCATGCGCACCAGGACGTAGCCGGGAAGAAGCTTGCGCTTGACGATCTTCTTCTTGCCGTTCTTGTCCTTCTCAAAGACCTGCTCGATGGGCACGACCACGTCGTAGATGGATTCCTCCACCTCGAGCGTCTGGATACGCATGTCCAGGTTGGTCTTCACCTTGTTCTCGTAGCCCGAGTAGGACTGGATGATGTACCAGGAACCGGGAAGCTTCTTCAGCTCGCGGGTGTACTCACGCAGACGGCGCTTGTAATCCGCGTCAGCAGCCTCCTCCGGCTCAGCGCCAAGAGCGGCCTCCGGGGACACCGGCGCCTCAGCGTCAGCCTCCGTGGCATCAGCCGATTCGAGGTCGACCTCTTGCACGGGCTGGGTTTCAACCTCCGGCGCCTCGTCCTGCTCCACGTCGAGCGCCGGCTCAGCGTCAGCGTTGCCGTCGCCGACAGCGCCGCCTTCACCGATCATCTCGTCTTCTTGGAGGTCGGTAGTGGCGCCGGAGCCCTGACTGTCAGCCTCAGCGTCGTCTGCACCGGTTTCCGGGTCCGTGGACTCCTGCACCGCGCCGCCTTCGGCAACCATTTCTTCTTCGTTGCGCTCTTCAGTGGTGGCTTCGTTGTTGGTGGTGTCTTCTGCCATGACCGCTCCTTTCGTCGGGGTGTGTGGTGCGTCCCAGCCTACCTGCTGGGCCAAAAACTGATCCCGCCTTACCCTTGACGGGCGGCGGGATATTTGTTGGTCTGAAAAGACTATACCTAAGGCACCAGGATTCGCTCAACTACCCAGGCTGCGCCCTGGTCCACGCCCCACACCAGGGCGGTGAGAACAATGAGGAAGCCGAACACGATGAGCGTGTAGTTGACCATCTGCGAGCCGGTGGGCCACACCACCTTGCGCATCTCGCCGACAACTTCACCGGGGAACGCGAGTGGGCCGTCACCAGTGTTGTCCTGGTCATCGGCAGTGGTCGCGGGAGTGCGCTTTGCCTCGTAAGACTCAGAGGTGACGGAGGTGGAACCGCTCAGTTGGCGTTTACCGGTGGGCTTCGCCGTACTTCTACCTGGCTGGTTGTTAGTCACAGCTCTCCTCAAGGCTTTGGTCGTCTATGGCAGGGGCGACAGGACTCGAACCTGCAACCTACGGTTTTGGAGACCGTTGCGCTACCAATTGCGCCACGCCCCTTTGGTGCACTGCGTAAAACAGTACGCCAACCCTACCACGAGCGTAGAACCGCCCCTAGAAGGTGAGTAGCGATGGAGAGAATTGAACTCTCGACACAGCGATTATGAGTCGCTTGCTCTACCACTGAGCTACACCGCCATGTGCCTACTTCCTTCTGCCCAGTTTCCCGGTCAGATGGCAGCAAACAACAGAGCCCCCTAGCAGAATCGAACTGCTGACCTTCTCCTTACCATGGAGACGCTCTGCCGACTGAGCTAAGGGGGCGCAGCCTCTGAAGCGTTAGCCGCTTGTTTGAAGCCTTTGAAAGATTAACCTGCCATTGCGCACATTCACAAATCAGCAGGTCAATCTCTGTTTCAGCCTGTTTATACCGCTAGAAACGGATGCCGAAGAGCTGCCCCAGGACACCGTTGATCTGGTCTTTGAAAGCAGCGAAGATCGCGCCCAGCGCCGCGAGAACGCCCAGTGCAATTCCTGCTTTCGCGCCCGGGTTCAGGTTGCCGTCCGCATCGCGTGACGACGACTCAGCCGAGCCCTCTGCCGAACCTTCACCTGATCCGCCACCCGTGGTCGGCTCGCATTCCGTCTCCTTCGTGGAGACCGCGCCGCGCAGGGAAATACCGCCCGACACGCCGTCGTCAGCCCAGAGGAAGCGCGTGGTGTCGGTGGATTTCCCATTCTTGCACTGGCTGCGGGAGACGAAGGTGGCGAAGCCCTCGTTAGCGAAGTTCTCCATCTTTTCTGGCCGCGCCTGAACCTTGGACACCGGCGCGAAGTCCGTTCCGTTGTGAGCCACGTTGATGGATGCGCCCTCGCAGACCTCGTCGCACAGCACACGCAGCTGCTTGTCGACGGAGTTGTAATCCAGCGCCATCGCCCCCTGGAACGGAGACTGGTATTCCTGCTTCAGCTCGTGGGTTTCATCGTCCTTGAGGTCGACGAAGTAGACCTTGCCGTTAGCCTCCAAACCAACGGCGTACACGCTCTGATTAGGGATGTAGGAAATCGCCTCCCACCCGGCGTTCGCACCGATCTCCCCCGTGAGCGACTTCAGATCCCACTCGTGGGTGGCCTTCAGCTCTTTCTCGTCGCCACCGGGCAGTTCGTAGCGCAGGATGGACGGGCGGGAAACATCCTTCTGAGTGTTGTCGCGCTCGGTGGCCACGTAGAGTGCGCCGTCCGGGCCGACGGTAATGCCCTCGGTATCCGGGTCACCGGAACCGTCCTTGTAGCGCAGCTTCCAGGAACCGGCATTGGAATACTGCCTGGTGGCCTCGTCGTAGTCGACAGCGAGAAGCGTTCCCTTGTCGTTGTTTACAATCCACGCGCGGCCGTTGTTGTCGAAGTCAATGCCGGACATGTCCTCTTCCGCGAACGCGCCACCCAAGTCGATGTTTTGAATCTCCTGCGGGTCGAACGGCCAGGCTTCCTCCGCGGCCGGCTGCTTCTCCCCTGCCGCCTTGTTGGCCAACCCACGGGTCGCCTCACCAGTCCCGGTGAATTCCCCAGTCTTGTCCGGGATACGGCCCCAGGTGTTCTCGGCGTGGCCGTTCCAGGTGGTCTCAGCGACAAGCTCGCCCGCGGCGTTGTACACGCGAACAGAGTCGTTCCCACCCAGGCCGTAGCCCTTGGAGCCGTCCGGAGTCTGCTTCTCGGTGTAGAGGGCGAAGTAGCCGCCCGACTCGATCTTTGTGCCGTCCGGGATGACGATCGGAGCGTGCTTGTCGTTGTCATCGAGGATCTTCCAACCGGAGATATCGATGTCTTGATCATTGTTGGTGTTAGCCAGCTCTACCCAGTCAGCGACGGGGTCGCCGTTGGATTCGACCTCGTTGATGACGACGGGAGAGTTAGCTGGCTGAGCAAACGCGTGCGGCGCGACGAGCGCGGAGAAACCAAGAGCAGCGGAGACGGCAACAGCAACCGCGCTGCGGAAACGGGAGCGAGACATAAAGGACCCTTCAGGAGAGAGAACAGGACGCTCCCGAACTTAGAAGCACGAGATGAACGCTTAGCTATTTCTAAGTAAAGCGCGCGTGACCGCCCCGTGAACTCCGCCTTGTCGAAAGAAAAACGCACCGCGGGAATCCCTCGGTGCGTTTGTTGGTGCCAGGTAGAAGATTCGAACTTCTGAAGGCAATGCCGGCGGATTTACAGTCCGCTCCCTTTGGCCGCTCGGGCAACCTGGCGTGCTCGGACTACATTACAGGACGCGCCCCGAAAAAGTGCAAATCACCAGCTCGGAGCACTAAACGCTACCCGACGCGTTCGACGGTGTACCGCGAGATCTGGCGGATTGCACGGTTCGCGGGGATGTCGGGCAGCGCGTCGAGATGCTTGTCGACGTCGGCGAGGTATCCCCGGACGTCGTCAAGCGCCCGCTGACGGCCGTCCGTTTGCGCGATGAGGTCGAGGGCGCGGGCGACGTCGGCATCGTCGATAAGCGGGCCGGTGAGCATCGCACGCAGTTCCTCGCCTGCGGGGCTGGAATCGCGCATCGCGTACAGGACAGGCAGCGTGAACACGCCTTCGCGCAGGTCGGTGCCGGGGGTCTTCCCGGACTGTGTGGAGTCGGAAAAAATGTCAATGACGTCGTCGACGATCTGAAAGATCATGCCCACTGCCTCGCCGAGCTCCTTGAGCGTGCGCACGTCCTCCTCTTTCGCGCCGGAGTGCGTCGCCCCGAGGAACGCGGCGGACGCGATGAGCACGCCGGTCTTTTCGCGGATGACGTTGAGGTAGTGCTCGACCGGGTCGCCTTCACCGGGGCCCACCGTCTCGCGCATCTGGCCAGTGACTAGGTCGCTGAACGTGTCGGCGAAGTGCGCGACGGTGGCGGTGTCAATTTCACTCATGATGCGTGACGCCTCCGCCAGCAAGAAGTCCCCGGAAAGAATCGCGACGGTGTTCGTCCAGCGTGCGTTGGCGGAATCGACCCCGCGGCGCTTTGCGGCTTCGTCCATCACGTCGTCGTGGTACAGCGTGGCCAAGTGCACCATTTCAACAATCGTCGCACCCTTGACCACGTTCTCCGCCTGCGGCTGATCCCCGAACTCACTGGCGAGCATGGCCATCATCGGGCGGAAACGCTTCCCTCCCGCCTTGGCCAGGTGCGTGACTTTCTCGTTGAGGAAGTCGTGCCCGCTGGACAAACGCTCAAACATGAGCTTTTCCACGCCGTCCAACCCTGCCGCAACGCGCTCAGCCAGCTCCTGATCCCCGAGGTCTAGCTGGGGTGTGCCGTTGGTCATTGATTGTCCTTGCGGGTCGTGCGGGCGGGCTTGTTGGTCCCCTTTACCGTAGTCGACAGTGTGTGAGTCTGGCACAATAAGTGCGGTGAAATCCTTCGAGTGCGTTGTCGTCGGGGCCGGTCCCGCCGGTTCCGCCGCAGCGATCGCCGCGGTGCGCGCGGGCATGAGCACGTTGCTTATCGACGCTTCTTCCCGCCGCCGCGACAAAACCTGCGGCGACGGACTCACCCCACGGGCAGTCCACTCCTTGCGCACGCTGGGGCTCGAATCTGCACTGCCTGCCTACCGCAACAAGGGTCTGAAGTTGCACGGTTTCGGCGGCTCCGTCACCGCACCGTGGCCCAACGGCTCCTACGGCACCGAGGGGTCGGCATCTCCCCGCACGCTTTTCGACGCTTCCTTGGCCGACCTGGCCACCACCACCGGCGCCACCGTCCTCTACGACTGCCCCGTCACCGCCCTCGAGCACGGGGCGGAAGGCGAGATCACGGCAGTGGTCACCCCGAAGGGAACGTTCGGTGCGCGCTGGGTGGTGGTTGCAGATGGGGTGCGTTCGCCCGTCGGAAAGCTGCTGGGCAGGCAGTGGCACCGCGGCGAGGTGTACGGCATCGCCGCGCGCTCCTACTGCACCACCCCGTTTGCCGACGAGCCGTGGATGCATTCCCACGTCGAACTCCGCGACTCTAGCGGCGAGATTCAACCCGGCTACGGCTGGATCTTCCCACTGGGACGCTCCGCCCCAAGCGGAAAGGGAGAGGCGAGAGGAACCGTGAACCTGGGCTGCGGGGCCCTGTCCACCGACACTCGGCCTGCCAAGGTGAACACCAAAAAGCTGCTCGTCGAATACGCCGACCAGGTCCGCGACGAGTGGCAGCTGGGTGAACCAAGCGACATCGCCTCGGCGCTCCTACCCATGGGCGGGGCTGTATCGAACGTCGCCGGGCCGAACTGGATGCTCATCGGCGACGCCGCAGCCTGCGTCAACCCCCTGAACGGTGAAGGAATCGACTACGGGTTGGAGACCGCCATCATGGCGGTCGACCTGCTCACCGAAGCAAGCGCGGGCTCACGCGACCGTGACCTGACATTGGTCTGGCCGCACGAACTGCGCCGCCGCTACGGCGAGGCCTTCGTGCTTGCTCGCACCGCTGCCCGTCTGCTCACCTACCCGCAGTTCCTGCCCCTGGCTGGGCCCATTGCGTTGCGAGGCCTCGGCGGCCGCTACCTCATGCCCGCCGCCGCCCGCCTGATGGGCAACCTCATCAGTGAAGAAGACAAGGACCTCGTCGCGCGGGCGTGGCGCGCGGCCGGGTCCGTCGTTTCAGCTTCAGCGATCCGCCGCGGCGCGCCGCTGTGGGATGCCCGCTAGGCTTTCTCAGCGTTTCTCAGCGTTTCTCAGCGCTTCTCAGCGCGGTGCAGCGCGACGATGCCGAAGGCGAGGTTCTTCCAGGTGGCACGCTCCCAGCCGGAAGCGTTGATGGCGCTGGCCAGCTGCTCCTGGGCAGGCCATGCCTTGATGGACTCCGCAAGGTACTCGTAGGCGGGGGCGTTGGAGGAGAACACCCTGCCCAGCAGCGGGATCATCCGCGGCAGGACGGTGCTGTAAATGGTGGAGAACACCGGGATGACGGGGGTGGAGAACTCGTTGACCACCAATCGGCCACCCGGCTTGGTCACACGCGCCATTTCGCGCAACCCGGCTTCGAAATCGTGCACGTTGCGTAGACCGTAGGAGATGGTCACAGCGTCGAAGGTCTCATCGGCGAACGGCAGGTGCATGGCGTCGCCAACGACCTTCGGCACGTTGCGGTGCGCGCCGGCGGCGAGCATGCCCTGGGAGAAGTCGCAGGCCACGCACCACGCACCGGACTTCGCCAGCTCTTCGGTGGACACTGCCGTGCCGGCGGCCAAGTCGAGCACCCGCTCGCCGGGCTTCAGGTCCAGCAGTTCGCGGGTGCGGCGGCGCCAGCGGCGGTCCAGGCCAGCTGTCATCACCGTGTTGGTGATGTCGTAGTTCTTGCCGACGTCATCGAACATCCCCGCCACATCGTGCGGGTTCTTCTCCAGGTTCGCCTTGGCCATAGGAAGACAGTCTACTTCGCCTTACTACGCCCGCCTTTGCGCCCCTTGTACGGGCTGGCGTCGATTGCTTGCTCGTAGTAGCCCAGGAGCTGGTCGCACAGCGCCGACCACGTCTTGTTCGCAACGGACTCGCGGGCGTTGCCGCTCATCTGCTCTAGGTTGTCGTCGGCGAGGATGGTCGCAGCGGCGGCGGGTAGGTCGCGTTCGAAGGTGGGGACGTCGAGAAGCTGGCCGTTGTAGCCGTCGACGATCGTGTCGATGGGCCCGCCCGCGCGCGGCCCGATCGTCGGCGTGCCGGAAGCCTGCGCCTCCTGCAGCGTCTGCCCGAAGGTCTCAAACTCGCCGGTGTGCACGAACAAATCCAACGATGCGTAGGCCGCCGCGAGCGCCTCCCCGCGCAGCTCACCGGTGAAAATCGCATTCGGCATGAGCTTGCCCAGGTCGCGTCGCTCCGGCCCGTCACCCACGATGACCAGCTGAATGCCTGGATCCCCGTGCAGGGCCGCAAGGCGCTCGACGCCCTTCTCCGACGCGAGGCGCCCCACGAAGCCGACGAATTTCTTCGTTCCCGTCGGGTCCCACTTCGCGCGCAGCTGCTCGCTGCGTTTCGACGGGTGGAACAGCACAGAGTCGACCCCGCGCCCCCACTTGTGCACGTTTTCAATGCCGTGCTTCTCAAGCTCCGCGATGGTCACTGACGACGGGGCGAGCGTCATCTGGGTCATGTTGTGCAGCCTGCGCGTCCACAGCCACGCCGCCTTCTCCAGGAAGCCGAGGTGGTACCGGGCGCTGAATCCCGCGACATCGGTTTGGAAGAGGGCAACGGCGGGGAGCTTCAAACGCCGACAAGCAATCGCTCCGACACCACCAAGCACGAACGGGCTGGCCAGATGCACCACGTCGGGCTGAAACTCTCGCAGTGTGTTCCACAGCGTCGTGTTCGGAATGCCCACCGGCAGTGAATCAACCAGCGGCACCATGATCGTGGGCACACGCACGACCGGGAAGCCGGCGTAGGACGGAACCTCCTCCTGGTTCGACCGCGCACCTGGAGCAATGACAATCGCCTCGTGGCCGTTCGCCTCCAAATACTCCAGCACACGCAGGACGGAGTTGGTTACTCCGTTGACGTTGGGCAGGAAAGCTTCGGCAACAATGGCGACACGCATTGCACCATTATGTCTTTGGCCTGCTAACTGTTCGCGTCTTTCTCGGTAACGGCAGGTGAATTTTCACGCCGTCCCGCCCGCGACACGGCCAGCCATCCCGCCGCCGCGATGAGCGTGGACATGAGCGCCACCGATAGCGCCGGAATGATCGCAAGGGGCCACGAGCGGCCTTCCACCTTCACAATGTCCGGGTCCGACTTCGCGTACGTCACCCACACTTGCTGCCCCTCCCCCAGCCCCGAGGGGTAGAGCAGACCGTGGGGCGGGAAGTGCACGCGCCCGGTTTCGTCCAGGTACTCGACGGAGGTGCGCAACCACGTCACGCTGGTGACGGTGGCAATGCCGCGGCCGGGGTCGCGGGAAATGGTGGCATCGTTCATCACGGGCCCTGCGACCATGGCCACGCTGCCGAGCATCGCGCACAGGTATAGCGCGATGATCAGCTGGTGCAGGCGGCGCTGAATCACTTCTTCAGCTGCTCCGCCAAATCGCGCCTGGTCGCGCGCGTGGTCACGGCCTCAATCACAGTCACGGGCTCGTGCTTATCGACGCCATCGACCAGGCACTCCACCAATTCCTGCGTCGTCTCGGCCCGGCGGTACGCGACACCGTATGCGTCTGCGAGGGCGGCGATGTCAACGTCGTGAGGCGTGCCGAACGCCATCTCGAAGTTCTCGCGCAACGGTTCAGCACCGGGTTCGAGAGCCTCGAAGATCCCGCCGCCGTTGTCGTTGGCCACAACGATGGTGAGGTTGCTCGGACGCGGCTGCGGCAGGTCGTGGCTGCCGATGAGCAACCCGCCGATGTCGTGCAGGAAGGTCACGTCGCCGACGAGTGCGACCGTGCGCGGGGCGCGCAGCTCATCCGGGTGCAGTGCCTGCGTGGCCAGAGCAATGCCGACTGCCTGGGACACTGTGCCGTCGATGCCGGCAGCACCCCGGGCGGCGTAGGTGGACACGCCGTCGAAAGGCAGGCCGACCAAGCTGGCGTCGCGCACCGGGTTCGACGACCCGAGCACCAACGTGTCCCCCACCGCTAACGTGTCGCCCACCGCTGCGGCGGCATGCAGGCCGGTGAAACCGTATTGCTTGTCCTCGAGAGCGTCGCGGACTGTCTGGGCGCCGACGTCGCCAGCAGCCTCGCAAATCTTGAGCCACTGATCGGTCGGTTGTCCGGTGACGTTCACTCTGCTGCCGCGGCGGGCAGGGTTGCCCGTGAACGCCTCCGTGCGCGACAGCCCGATGACCTCAATGGTGTTGTCCGCCATGAGCGCCAGCACATCGCGGTGCAGCGTTGGGTGGCCGACCACAATGACCTGGTCCGGCTTTGTCGACGCGGCGAAGTCCCCGCCGTCGTGGCTCACCGCCACCTCATCCTGAGTGAAAAACCGCGCCGCCAAGGGGTGCACCTGGTGGAATGGGGTCGGGGCGGTCGGTTCGGCAATCGTGGGTATGTGCTCAAGTCCGGGGACCTCCCAGGCCTCGTCACCGGCAATGACCAGTGTGTTCAAAGTCAGGTCGACATCGACCGCGCCGTGGTCGACAAAACCTGCCCCGCCCTGCAGCCGCCCAGGGCCGACAACCCGGCGCGGCGTCCCCACCGGTTCCGCCAGCGCCTCCGGCACGAGCGGGGTATCCAACGCGACATTGATATGCGCGGCGCTGCTGCCGCCCGCGTCCGCGTCTAGCTCGATCGGGTCACCCACCGCGGCGACCTGCTGTGTCGCGGCGTAGCGGCCGAAGATGCCCTGCTGCCAGATCGTCTGCGATGCGCCGGTGCCCACCAGCCGCTCCGGCCGGTCCGCACTGACCACGAGCAGCGGGGTGTGCGACATGTGCGCCTCGATGACGGCCGGGTAGCAGTTCGCCACCGCAGTTCCCGAGGTCATCACCACCGCCACCGGCCTGCGTTGCACACGCGCGAGGCCGAGGGCGAGGAAGGAGGCGGCGCGTTCGTCGATACGCGAATGGACAGTGACGTCCCTGCGCGCCAGAAACGCGTACGCCAACGGCGAGTTGCGCGAACCCGGGCACAACACGACATCCGTGACATGCCCGGCGACCTCTTCCGCGACGTAATTCGCGACGGCGATTGCCTCTACTGCAGAATCCGCCATTACTGCCCCGACCCAAACAGATCGTCGAGGAAGCCCTGGATCTCGCTAACGACGCCTTCCGCCTCGTCTTGCAGCTCAGGCGGAATCTCAGTCGGAACCTCGGAGGGAAGGTCATCCGGCAGGTCAGACGGGATGGTCACCTGGGGATCACCGTCGGAGTTGCGGCCGAACAGGCCGTCGAGCAGACCCTCCGGGGTCGTCGTCACTGTCTCTGTCTCCGTGAGGGTCACCGGTGCCGGCGGCGGCTGGTTCGCACGGCCCTCCGCCCCGCGCCACAAGAAGAACAAGACAAGGGCTGCCAGGGCCAACAGCAACGCGGTGATGCCCATGGCGACGCCGCCGGCCCTGCCGCCGCGCTGCGGCTGCTCGTAGGGCTCGGGATCGCTGTAGGCCTGGCGGTCGCGCGGCGGGCGGTACGGCTGCTCGTAAGGTTCGGGATCGCCGTAGCCCTCGTAACCTTCATAGCCGCCGTATCCGTCGTAGCTGTCCTGCCCGCCGTACTGGGTGTGGCCGCCGTACTGCGTCTCCGGGTACGCAGCCTGGTAGGTCGTCTCATCCGGCATGTACTGCCGTGGCCCCTTCTCGCGGGGCTGGAACTGTGCAGTGCGGTCGTCGGCGCCGAGGAACTCGGTCTCATTATTCGAGCCGTCGCGGCGGGTCTGATCATCCATGGGCCACATCGTAGTCCCCCGGCGATCTGAGACCTACCGCGGTGAAGCGGCGGCCTACAGCACCAGGCCGAAGACAGGCACCGCCAGGAAGTAGGTAGCCAGGGTGATGATCACCACGGCGATGACGTTGAGCCAGATACCGCCCTTGATCATCTGCCCCATGGTGACGTAGCCGGAACTGTAGGCAATCGCGTTCGGCGGGGTGGCCACCGGAAGCATGAACGCGCATGTGGCGGACAGGGCGACCGGGATGGTCAGCAGCATGACGTTCATGTCCCCGCCCGATGTCAGGCCGATGCCGGTGGCGACACCGCCCATGATCGGCAAGAACGTCGCGGCCGTCGCCGTGTTGGAGGTCAGCTCCGTCAGCAGCAGGATGAGCACAGCCACTGCGGCGATGAGCAGGATGACCGGCAGACCTGCAAGAATCTTCGCCACTTCACCGACCCACAACGACAGGCCCGTCTTGGTGAACATCGCCGACAGCGACAGACCGCCGCCGAACAGCAGCAGCACATCCCAGGGGATGTCCTTGGCGGTCTCCCAATCCAGCAGGCGGATGCCGTTGAGTTTGCCCGGGATGGTGAACAGCAACAACCCGGCGATCATGCCCACGCTCGCATCGGTGTAGGGGAAGTCCCAGCCGAAGGTCTCCATCCCCAGCGGGATGAACACCCAGGCCAGCGCTGCAGACACGAAGATCACACCGGCGAGGATTTGGCCGGGGGTCCAGCGGCCGATCTTCTTCAATTCGTCGTCGATAAGCTCTTTGCCCCCGGGGATCTCGTCGATCTCGGGCTTGAACACATTGATCAGGATGACCCACGCAAGCAGCGTGAACAGCACCGCAATGGGCACACCGAACATCATCCACTTGCCAAAACCGATCTCGATACCGTGCGATTCCTTCATGTAGCCGGCCAGCAGCAGGTTCGGCGGCGTACCGATCAGCGTGCCCAGCGAGCCTGTCGACGCCGAGTACGCAATGCCCAGCATCAGCGCCGTGGCGAAGTTCTTCTGCTTGTCCATGCTGCCCAGCTGCTCCGCGGTGAGAGTGAGCACGGAAACACCGATCGGCAGCATGACCACGGCCGTGGCGGTGTTGGACACCCACATCGACAGGAAGCCGGTGGCCACCATGAAGCCCAGGATGATGCGCTTCGGGGACGTACCGATGAGCTTGACCACCCACAGCGCAAGCCGGCGGTGCAAGTTCCACCGTTGCAGACCCAGCGCAATCATGAATCCGCCCATGAACAGGAAGATCGTGTCGGACGCGTACGGGGCGCTGACTTCCTTGAACTCGGCGACGCCCATGATCGGGAAGATGGCCAACGGAATCAGCGCAGTGGCGGCGAGCGGGATCGCCTCCGTCATCCACCACACCGCCATCCACACCGCGACTGCAGCCACGATGCGCATTGCCTGCGCGGAGTACTCTTTCTCAGCGTCAGCACCGGCGGACCGGGCTACGGTGTCAGCGGCGCCGTCCGGGAACAACAGGTAGATGACCACTGCCGCCGCAAGCCCGACAAACAAGCCGATGACCTGGCGGCGCCAGTCCTTGCGTTCCGGCGCGGTGGCGATGTCGCCTTCCGCGAACTGAGTGGAATCGTGAGTTATCGCTGTTGCTGGCATGAATCAAACATATGCCATACAGCGCCTCAGACGATAAAACCACCAGTCTTTTCTTATCGACGACGCCCGCAAACCCGCCACCCTATCCGCATCCGGCGCGAACAACTCTGTCGGATTGATACTGATGCGCCCCTCCACGATGGGGAATGGGTCAGCGACATCCTCAATGAACAGCCGTTGCGTGGCCAGCCCCGCCGCCTGCGAGCCCACCGCCGCCGCGGCAACGAGCCCGGCGTGAATCCCCACCGCAGTGTCCAGGGCAGAGGCCACCGTGATCCGCAGGTCTAGGTCGCGGGCGATCCGCGTGAGGTTGCGCACCCCGCCGAGTGGTGCGACCTTGCACACCGCCGTATCCGCTGCCGCCAGCTTGACCACGCGGTACGGGTCCGCCACCTTCCGAATCGACTCATCCGCCGCAATCGGCGTGCTCACTTTGCGGCGGACTTCTGCGAGCTCCTCCGCGGTGCGGCACGGCTGCTCGATGTATTCCAAATACCCGCCGCGCGCGGTTCCGGTCGAGCCATCCGACGCGCCTTCCCCAGGCGGGAGGATCTCTTCGAAAGCCCGCGCGGCGGCGATCGCTTCCTGCACGGTCCAGGCGCCGTTGGCGTCGACACGCAGCACGGCATCGGGGCGCAGCTCGTGGACGGCTCGAAGACGCGCGACATCGTCCGCGAGCGCCTGCCCAGGCTCAGCGACTTTGATTTTGAACGTGCGCACGCCTTCGAAGCGGGCGAGGACGTCAGGCACCTCGTCGGGTGTCACCGCGGGAATGGTGCCGTTGACCTCCACTTCGCTAGGGCCACCCAAACCCTGGTATCCCTCGTAGGCGGCTTCGAGCCCGGCGCGCAGCCAGGCCGCCGCTTCCTCGTCGCTGTACTCGAGGAAGGGGGAGAACTCGCCCCAGCCTGCGGGGCCGTCGATAAGCAGGGCTTCGCGCGTGGTGATGCCGCGGAACCGCACCGCCATCGGCAGCGAGACAACGTGGGCGCGGTCGAGAATGTCGTCAGGATCCGGCAGAAAACTATTCCCAAGCACCGATTTCGTCTTCCGGCAGTGGTTCGAAGAAACTGTCGGGGACTTCGTAGTCAACGAACCCCAACTGATACCGCTCATCCTGACCGTTCTCAGTCATGGCAGCACCTTCCTGCTATGGCCCATATTCATGGCTAACTGTACCCGGGATCCGCGGGCCGTTTGGTCAGCACGAGCGCAACGGGTCCGCTCGGACGGTCAGTGCGGTTCGCCGATGCGCAACCACCGTTCGGGGCCGCCGCCACACAGGACGAGCACGCGCCGCCCGCGCACGACGACCCGATCTCCTCCAGCGTGAGCCGGCCGACGCGTTGCAAGTGGTGCACCACTGCGTCGACAGTGCTGGGGCTCAGGCCGGTCATGGTGCGGATCTCAGCGCGGGACCGCGCTCCCCCGCGGATTGCAGTGACAACTGCTTCCATCGGGCGCAGGTCGCTCTCGGGTGCTGCGGGTGCAGGCGCTGCTTGCGGCCGGTTGTTTCTTGTGAAGAATCCCATCGTTGTCCCTCTCTAGAGCACCAAGCTCAGGCCCTGGAAGGTGGCCACGGCGAGCAGCCAGGCGAGTGCTAACTGGCCGACGAGGCCGATCGCGGTCCACTTCCATCCGATCTCGCGACGTTGCGCGGCCAACGTGGCCACGCACGGGGTGTAGGCGAGCAGGAAGATCATGTAGGCCCACACGGCGGCCAGGGTGTTGCCCCCGGAGGTCTCTTCGAAGTCCGCGCGCACGGCCTGGGCGAGCGGGGATGCGCCCTGCTCCTCTGGGGCCGCGTCGGTAACGTCCTCGAGGTCGTAGGTCTGGGCCCACGTGGCGATGAGAGCCTCTTTGGCCAGGAAGCCGGTGACCAGCGGGCCGGTGAGCGACCACGAGTCGAAACCGGCGGGCTCGAACACCGGCGCCATGGAATCGGCGACAACGCCGTAGAGGGAATCTTGGGGCGCCAAGTCCTCATCACCCCAGCTGTGCCCCGGCGCAGCGGGGGTAGACAGGAGGAACCAGATCACCACGACCGTGGCCACGATGATCCCGCCCGCGGTCTGCAGGAAGCCTTTCAGGCGGCTCCACATCACCGAGAAGCTCAAGCGCGCTGTCGGACACTGGTAGACGGGCAGGTCAATGACCAGCGGGTCGGAGCCCATCGTGCGCCACAACGTCGTGCGCAACAACAGCCCGGAGGCCACCACCAGCGCGATCGAGATGACGTACATGGCGAAGACGACCAATCCGGCGTTGTCCGGGAAGAACGTCTGCGCCAGCATCACGTACACCGTCAAGCGCGCAGAGCAGGACGTGAACGGCACCAGTAGCGCGGTCAACCTGCGCTGTTCCGGGGTGGCCAAAACGCGCGTGGCCGAGATCGCCGGCACGTTGCAGCCAAAACCCACGATAAGCGGGATGAACGCCTTGCCCGGCAACCCGATCGCCCGCATGAGTCGGTCCGCGACGACCGCGGCCCGAGCCATGTAGCCGGAGTCCTCCAACACCGCCAAGCAAAGGAACATCAACGCCATCAACGGCACGAAGGTGAGCACCATGCCGACGCCGTTAATGATGCCGTCGACAAGCAAGCCCTCCACGAACGGGTAATTGAGACCGACCGCAGCAAGCCCGGCGCGCGCCCAATCGGAACACGGGCCCAGCACGAAGTCCTCGAGCAGGCTTTGCAGCGGCGCCGCCACCGTCGTGGTGATTTGGAAGACAGCGAACCGCCTAAAACTAACTCCAAGCTCTACGATGGCGCCATGACCTACACCACAGAACAGCCCTTCGACCCGTCGCAGTGGCGCAGCGTCGGGGAGTTCACCGACATCACCTACCACCGCCACGTGGGCGAAGGCCGCGAAAACGGCATCGTCCGCATCGCGTTCAACCGCCCCGAGGTACGCAATGCGTTCCGTCCGCACACTGTCGACGAGCTGTACCGCGCACTCGACCACGCGCGCCGCGACCCTTCCGTAGGAGTGGTGTTGCTCACCGGTAACGGGCCGTCGCCGAAGGACGGCGGTTGGGCGTTCTGCTCCGGCGGCGACCAGCGCATCCGCGGCCGCAGCGGCTACCAGTACGGCGACGACGACAACCAGGTGGACACCGCGCGCGTCAAGGCCGAGGGCGGGCGGTTGCACATTCTCGAGGTCCAGCGCCTCATCCGCACGATGCCGAAAGTGGTCATCGCGGTGGTGGGCGGCTGGGCAGCCGGCGGCGGGCACTCGCTGCACGTTGTGTGCGACATGACCATCGCCTCGCGCGAGGAAGCCCGCTTCAAACAGACCGATGCCGACGTGGGCTCCTTCGACGGCGGATACGGCTCCGCCTACCTGGCAAAACAGGTCGGGCAGAAATTCGCGCGCGAGATCTTCTTCCTCGGCAGGGAGTACTCCGCTGAGGACATGCACCGCATGGGCGCAGTCAACATCGTGTCGCCACACGGTTCGCTCGAAGACGACGCCATCCAGGTCGCCCGCGAAATCAACGGCAAGTCGCCCCAAGCACAGCGGATGCTCAAGTTCGCATTCAATTTGCTTGACGACGGCCTCATGGGCCAACAGGTCTTCGCCGGCGAAGCCACCCGCCTGGCCTACATGACCGACGAAGCCGTGGAAGGCCGCGACTCCTTCCTACAAAAGCGCCCACCGAACTGGGAAGACTTCCCCTTCTACTACTAGCGCCGCGCCGAGCGGTTGCCGGTGAGCTGCCACCGGGCCGCGACCCAGCTGCCCGCCGCGAGCGCTACGCCGAGAACCGCCGCGGCGGCATACCGCACCGGCGTCGTCGCGGTGTACGGCCATGCCTGCGGGGCAAGGATCCACAGTGGCGTCTCGGCAAGCACGTCCCCGCCGATGGTGACACCGAAGATGGTCCACACGATCGTCAGTGCGAGCGTCCACGCCACCCCGAACCGGGCCGTGACGAACAGGGCGAACAGCACCATCGCCGTGCCGACGAGAAGCGCGAGCACACCGCCGGCAGCTGGCGTGCCGGTGAGCACCGCAAGAAGCGCAACCAGCGCGACGACCGCCACGCACCAGGTGCACAGCGCGCTTCGCACGCGCGGATGCTCGATCTGCATGAGCGCCCACGCAGGATGCAGCCGCGGCCAGACCAGCGCAGGCAGCACGCCCGTGCCGACCGGGAGGATGAGGAACGTGAACACTCCCTGGCGGACATCCGGGGAGTAGCGCACCGCGGCAAGCATCACCAGCCCCGTGAGCGCGAGGCATGCGTAGACGGCTGGCGTCGCCGCCGCCCGGTGAACGCCGATGAGAGCCGAGCCGGGCTTCGCCGGGCGCGCGACGGCAGGTCCCGCAGCCTCGATCGGAGTGCTGACTGCGTGCACCGTCTTCTTCCGGGGCCGTGCGCGGCGGACAGGAATGAGAACTGCGCACACAGCCCCCACCGCCGCGAGCAGTAGGCACAGAGCGAGCGCCGCCCACGGTGCCTCGCCGTGCATCGGCGAGTCCGGTTCGAGAGGAAGCGCGTTGAACTGCAGCCCCATCGTCGGCAAGACAAGGCGTAGCGGCCACGCGCCCGGATTGAGCCACCACCAGTCGCGCTCGACGAAGTAGCCGAGCCCGATCTGCCACACCACCGCTACAACGAGCGTGGGCAGCAGGCCGACGCGCCGCGTCAACCCCGCTGCCAGCCCCGCCGGGCCGAGCGCACCGATCCACACGAAGAACCCGACGAGCAGCACCACACCCGCCCGGTCAAGACCGAGCAGAGAAGCGACCGCAGCCGTGACACCGAAGTCCAGCAGGAAGAACACGCCGAGGGCAGCCCACACGAACGCCAGGCGCGCGGCGCGGGTCGCCAGAGGTGAGACAGGCCGCCACGCGGTGCCGCCATTGCGAGCGTCGCGCTCGCGGTTCTCCGCTGTGCCGGCAAACAATGCGGCCAGCGGTGCGGCCATCCCCGTGACCAATAACGCCTGCCAGCTCAACAGGTCTGTTGCGTCCTGAACAGCGCCGGCAAACCCGAACAGCGTCAGCACGCCCCCGAGCAGCAGGCCCGACAGGGCGAGCCACCACAGGACCGTCCCGCGCGACCGGATCGCCTCGGCGCGAAAGTACCTCGCCGTTGTCATTGCGCGACTCCGCGGGTCAGGTGGAAGAAGGACTCCTCCAGGTTCGGGCCCAGCTCGCGCAGTTCGCCAGCGAAGCGAACGGTGCCTCCGGCGATGACGGTGGCGTCGTCGGCAAGGTGGAGGACTTCGCCGAGCTGGTGGGAGCTGACCAGCACTGTCCGCCCGGAACGCGCGTAGTCGCGCAGGTAGGTGCGTAGGTGGGCGATGCCTTCGGGGTCGAGGCCGTTTTGCGGCTCGTCAAGCACGAGCACCGGCGGTTCGCCGAGCAGCGCCTGGGCAAGCGCGAGGCGGCCTTTCATGCCGGTGGAGAACGCCGACGCACGCTTCTTCCCCGCCCCCGCAAGACCGACAAGCTCGAGCACCCGGTCCGCTTCCGAGTCCGGCAGACCGAGCAGCGTCGTGTGCACGCGGAGGTTGTTTCGCGCGCTCAAGTGACCGTAGAAGGCAGGGTCATTGATCGACGCGCCGACGTTGCGCAGCAGCGTCCGGTCGAACGGCTGCCCCATGAGTGTGACCGCGCCGGCGTCGGGTGCGATCAGTCCGAGCATGACAGACATGAGGGTGGATTTTCCGGCACCGTTGGGTCCGAGCAGCGCGTGCACGCGCCCGGGCTGGGTGGTCAGGGTCACGCCGTCCAGGACGCGCTGTGCGCCGAACGACACGGAAACATCGCTACATCCGAGGTGAGTCATGCGGTCATTGTGGCGCGCGGCCCGGCGCGTGTGATCCTCCCTCAGGAGGAAATTCCGGCGCGGTGCGCCAACAGCACGAGCGCGACGCGGTCCCGCGCACCCAGCTTGACCAGCAGGTTTTTGACGTGCGTTTTCACGGTCGTCGGCGCGATGAACAGCCGCTGCGAGATCTCCGCGTTCGTCGCCCCGGCGGCGATCTCGGCGAGCACTTCCACCTCGCGCGCGGTGAGCATGGACAGCGCCTGCCGCTCGTAGTCGCTCAACGCATTCCGCTTATCGACGCCCCCACGCACCCACTCCAGCACCGCCCCCGTCACCCCACTCGCCAACACGGATTCACCCCTGTCGACGGCGCGAACGGCATCGGCAAGCACGTCCGGGTCAGCATCCTTGAGCAGAAAGCCGTGCACGCCGGCGGTGATGGCGGCTTGGACGAGCTCGTCGTCGTTGAACGTGGTCAGCATGATCACTTTCGGTCCGAGCGGCATGATTTTCTTCGCCGCGGTAATGCCGTCCATGACCGGCATGCGAATGTCCAGCACCGCGATATCGATCCCACCCGCGCCAGCCTGTTGCACCCTGTCCACCGCGTCCACCGCTTCTTGCCCATTCGTGGCAGTGCAGACCACGTCGATGTCCGGCTGGGAATTCAGGATGGTGGCGAGGGCGGAGAGGAGGAGGGGTTGATCGTCGGCAAGCAGCAGGCGCATGTCACACCCCCAGCCGCGCGTTGACTGTGACCGTGTCCCCGTCGTACGTGACGTCGAGGGTCCCGCCGGTGGCGCGCGCACGCTCACGCATCCCCTCAATCCCGGCACCCGCGCCCGGCTGCGGCGCGCGGCGGCCCGTGGAGACGACCGCGACCGCCACACCGCCCTCGGCCGGCTCCACCGTCACGTGAACAACAGGATCCACCTGGTGCTTCGCCGCGTTGGTGACCGACTCCGTAACAATCCGGTGCGCTGCCAACCCCGTCACCGCCGGCACCGAGACCTCGCTGAGATCGAGCGTCACGTTGAGCCCCGCGTCGCGGAAGCGCTCGACCAGCTCCGGGATATCGCGCAGCCCCGGCGCGGGCTGCAGCCCCGCGTTCTCCTCTCGCAAATCCCGCACGAGCCCACGGATGTCGGCCAGCGCGTCGCCGGCCACCGCCTGGATTGTCTGCAGCACCTCGCGCTCGTTTCCGCCGGCCAACCCCGCGTTCGCCTGCACCTTGATGAGGGTGAGGGTGTGGCCCAGCACGTCGTGAATCTCGCGTGCCGTCTCGCGCCGCTCCTCATCGCGGGCGGTGACAAGCAGCTGCTCGCGCATCCGCGCCTCATTCGCCCTGGCCGCCTGCTCCGCCACCAGGTTCTTCGCGAACAAGAACGCCACAGCTATTGCCGCCCAATGCAGCGCCAACGAGATCACCGCGTCCACCGGCGTCCGGTAATACAGGATGAAATCCTCCCCCCACGTCCACATGAACGGCGAGACGAACGACCACACCAACGCGGCCGCCGACACCCCGCGGCTGAACAGTGTTGAACACCACCGCCGCGCCGTGAACACACCCAGCGGGACCAGCACGACCCACAGCGTGTAGCCGATGTTGACCGGTGCGAGGATCCACAGCGCAGACCACGCGGCGTTGAGCCCCACCATGAGCCCAGCGGACCACCGCGGGTGGGAACGCCACACAGCGAGCGCGCCGACGAACCCCCACGACAACACTGCCTGCGCCCAATCGGCAGCGCCTGCCCAATCGGAGAACAGCACTCCCGTGTGCATGATCGCCAGCACGGCCGCCAGCGCTGCCACCACGAGATCACCGTTTTTCACACGCATCCTGCTCAGCGTATCCGCTCCGCCCACGCTGCGACCTCCTCCCGTGGGAGGAGACTGACCCCCGTAAGCTTGCCAGCGTGCCCCACATCCTCGAACTGCTGCCCGTCGACCTCGCCGACCCGCTGGCGATCATGCCTGACCTGGAGGCCGCGATCAGCGGCCAGTGCGCGGTGCTGCCCGTCCCCAAGGACGACCCGCGGCGAGCGGACCAGCTGCGCACGACGATGCGCGCGGGCCAGTCAATCGCGGACGAGATCGCGGTCGTTGTGGCCACGTCCGGTTCGACTGGTGTGCCAAAGGGCGCGCAGCTCGCGGCGGCGAACCTCATCTCCAGCGCGGATGCGACGCACCAGGCGCTCGGCGGGCCCGGCCAGTGGCTGCTGGCCATGCCGGCCCACCACATCGCGGGGCTGCAGGTCCTGGTCCGCAGCATGGTCGCGGGTGTGGAGCCAGAGTTCGTCGACCTCTCCAGCGGCTTCCACATCAGCGAATTCGCCGCGCGCACCCACGACCTCGCCGACACCGGCGAGCGCATGTACACCGCGATGACGCCGATGCAGCTGGACAAGGCGATGAGCACGCTCGCGGGTATCGAGGCGCTGCGCCTCTACAGCGCTGTGCTCGTCGGCGGTGGCGCCATTCACCCGAAAATTCTTGAGGCTGCGGGCAAGTTGCGCATCCGCGTGGTCACCACGTACGGGTCATCAGAGACGTCCGGCGGCTGCGTCTACGACGGTCGCCCGCTCCCCGGCACGCAGATCACGCTTATCGACGGCCGCATCCACCTCGGCGGCCCCACCATCGCCCACGGCTACCGCAACGTGCCCGATCATGCAGCGTTCGCAGAGCCGGGCTGGTTTACCACCTCCGACGCCGGCGAGCTTATCGACGGCCGCCTGACCGTCACCGGGCGCCTGGACACCATCATCGATACGGGCGGGTTGAAGCTGCACCCCGAAGTGGTCGAGTCGTTCATGTTGGGCATCGACGGCGTGACTGCTGCGTGCGTGGTGGGGGTGCCGGACGTGCGCTTGGGCAACCGCGTCTGCGCCGCCTACGCCGGCTCAGCGGAGGTCGCCGACCTGATGGAGGCTTTCGACGATCTGCCCCGCTGGCAGGTGCCCAAAGATGTGCGCCACGTGGGCACCCTGCCCACGACGGGCCCCGGCAAGCCGGACCGCACCGCCGTGCGCGAACTGTTCGCCTAACCGTCAACGCCGCGCTAGGACTCGACCGGCGCAGCGGCGAGCAGCTGCTCCACGTCTTCGCGGGTATAAGTGTCGGCGATTTGCACGTCGTTGCCGCCGCGCCAGTGGTTGCGGCGCACCAGCGCGCCCTTCTGCGAGAACGGGATCATGGAGAACTCGCGCGGGTGCGGGTAGACCTGCCGGACGAGATGGCCGGAGCGAAGGGCCAGGTTGTTGAGCCAGACATCGTCGGCGAGCGGGGCCTTGCCCGTGAACTCCGTGCCGTGCGCGGCGACATAGTCCACCATCGACGCTGGATACAGCACGCCGGAGACCCCCGTGGCGAAGTGCCGCGCGGACGGTTCCGTCGTGTACGTCGCGCTCCACTCCTTGTACGGGGCCATGCCGTCCGCGTTCAACTCGATCGTGTGCGCGCGGTACGCCACAATGCAGCCCGGGCTCGCACCCGCCGAGTTCAACAGCTTATCGACGAACCACCGCGGATACATCATGTCATCATCCACCGTGATCACCCGCGTGCCCGTACCCTGGAACTCCTGGAACGCGCCGTAGTACTTCGTGTGCGGGCCGTAATGGCCGTCAGAACACCGCACCTGCAGGCCACGCTCCTTCAGCCGGGCCAGCGCCTTCGGCCAGGGGCGGTAGTAGTCCTCCTTGTCGAGCCAGAGGTACACGGGCAGGCGGTGGGTGCCGGTGAGGAGGGAGGAGATGCAGTACACCGCCGTCGATAAGCGTCGGCCGTACGTGGTCAACGAGATGACAGTGTCGCCGTCCTGCGGGAACGACAAGTGCGCCGCATGCGTGGCCAAGCTCAGGCCGGGCTGGCGGGCGAGTGTCCCCGCGGTGTGCAGCACCTGGCGGACGGCGTAGTCGATCCACATGAAGCGATACTTTAGCCGAGCTTCGCCACCGACCTATGATGAAGCTCATGAGCTTCAAGGATTGGTGGGACGCGGCGCGCCCGCACACCTGGTTCAACGCGGTTGCTCCGGTCGTCGTCGGAACGGGTGCCGCGGCGTACGAATTCATCCCGTCACTGCCGGCCGCCCTGCTCGCCCTGATCGTGTCGATGGGGCTGATCGTCGGGGTCAACTACGCCAACGACTACTCCGACGGCATCCGCGGCACTGACGACGACCGCACCGGCCCCACCCGCCTGACCGCCTCGGGCCGCGCACGGACGGAGCAGGTGAAGCTCGCCGCGTTCATCGCCTTCGGCGTTGCCGGTGTCGCCGGGCTGATTCTGGCGGCGTGGACGGCGCCGTGGCTAATCCTCGTCGGTGCGCTGTGCATCCTCGCGGCGTGGTTCTACACGGGCGGTGAAAACCCCTACGGCTACCGCGGGCTTGGCGAGGTCGCCGTCTTCGTCTTCTTCGGCCTCGTCGCCGTCCTGGGCACCCAGTACACCCAGATCGGCTATGTCACCTGGGTCGGCCTCGGCTGCGCCGTTGCCGTCGGTGCCATCTCCGCGGCGATCAACCTGGCCAACAACATCCGCGACATCCCCTCCGACACAGAGGCCGGCAAGATCACCCTCGCCGTCAAGCTTGGCGACGCCCGCGCCCGCACCCTCTTCACCATCCTCACCCTCACCCCCTTCGCCATCACCCTGCTGCTCGGCGCGGCCTGGCCGCCGACGCTGCTGGCGTTGGCGGCGTTGCCGTGGGCGATCGGGGCGGTGCTCGTCGTCAAGCGCGGCGCGCAGGGCCCCCAGCTCATCCCCGTGCTCGGCGCGAACGGCCGCGCAATGCTCATCTGGGCGCTCATCACCGCCGGCGCGCTCATCGCCGCCTCCCCGATGTGGCACCTGGGCGAGACCATTCCCTACGGCGACTTCGGCTACAGCCGCCACCTGCCCGCGCCAGGGATGTAGTGTGCTCGACGTTCTCACCGGCTTCGCCATCATCTTCGTCGTCATCGGGGCGGGCTACGTGCTGGCCCAACGCGGCGTCATCGGCGACGGCGACCAGCGGCTCATGTTCAACCGGGTCGCCTACTGGGTGGCATCGCCGTCACTGCTGTTCACCACGGTTTCCACCTCCGACACATCCACCTTCCTCTCCCCTGTCGTGGTGGTCGTGTTCATCGCCACCGTGGTCACCATGGCGATCTTCTGGGTCATCTCCCGAGCATTCTTCCGGGCGGACGTGGCCACGCGCATGTCCGGCGCGGCGAGCGCGAGCTACTTCAACTCGGTCAACATTGGCCTGCCGATCGCCATCTACGTCATTGGCGACCCCGCCTACGTCCCGCCGGTGCTGCTCATGCAGATGGTGATCATCTCCCCCATCGTCATCGCGGGCCTGGCCGCCGACCCGACCGCAGGCGGCTCCCGCGCACGAGCCGTCGGTAGCGCCGTCACAGCCGGCATCACTGCCCCGGTGGTGGTCGCGCCGCTGCTCGGCCTGATCGTCTCTGCCAGCGGCTGGACGGTTCCCGACCCGGTGATGGCGCCGCTGGAGATCCTCGGCGGGGCATCCATCCCCATGATCCTGATGAGTTTCGGCGCCTCGCTGAAGGGCAGCTCCGTCCTCGAGCCCGGCCCGGACAAGCCGGCCACCATCACGGCATCCGCACTCAAACTGGCGGTCATGCCGGCCATCGCGTGGGGTGTCGGCGCACTCATGGGGCTTCACAGCGACGCCCTCTACGCCGCCATCATCCTGTCTTCCCTCCCCACAGCCCAGAACGTCTACAACTACACCGCCAACTACCGTGCCGGGGAGACAGTGGCACGCGACACGGTGCTCATCACGACCTTCGCGTCGCTGCCCGCCATGGCCGTGATCGCGCTGATCTTCGGCGCCGTTTCCTAGCGGTCGGCGAGCTCCTCATTCACCCACTGCTTGCGGGCCCGACGCTGCTCGTTCCAGGCCGCCATCGCCTCTGTGGCCTCGACACGTTGGCGCGGGAAAACCAGCATCGACAACGGGAACGCGACGATAAGCGCCAGGAGGGCGGACATGACGAGGGGGACGGGGGCGTCGATAAGCAACGCCAGCGCCTGGATGACCACCGTGAGAACCACGAAAAGCGCAAGCCGCAACCCGCCGTAGATCAGGGCGGCGCGGTTTGCGCGCTTGCGTGCGTTGGGGTCGAGAGCTGGCTGCTGTGTCACAACCAGCTATGTTAGAGATATGGGACGCCTCCTGTTAATCGTGTTGGTCATCCTGGCCCTGTGGCTGCTGTGGCGCGCGTTCGGCCCCGGCAGCAATGACCGCTACGGCCCGCTGCGCCAAAAACAGCAGCCGCCCGCGATCAAGGGGCCGGATGATGACGAGGAGTTCCTGTGGAACATCGAGAAGAACCGCTTCAAAGAGCGGCGCGCACGCGAGGAGGCGGAGCGCAAAGCCCGCGAAGAAGAGGAACGCCGCAAAAAACGCCAAACGCGTGACGACGACCCCAGCGACCCTACGTAGCCGCCTGCTCCGTCCAATCAAGCGACAGACCCAACGCCTGAGCCACCGCAACAACCTTCTCCCAACGCACACCCGCACCGCCGTGCTCAATGGTGTGCAGCGTCGACCGCGACACCCCCGCCGCCGTAGCGACCTCCTGCTGCAGACGCCCTGCATCACGACGGCGCTGCGCCAACGCCGCACCTAACTCGAGCAGGACCGGAATGTCGCTGGCAGGCTTGCCTTGCTTGTTGCGGGGTGCGGGCACCGGGGGGCTCCTTCGCGGGGTCAGTAGAGTGCTAACAAAATTGTTAACACAATCTACCCTAGTTCAACCCGGCGTAGGAGTGGAGCCCCGAAACCACCATGTTGATGAAGAACAGGTTGAACACACTTGTCGCGAACGCGGCCACATTGATCCAGGCGGCCTTGACGCTCTTCCAGCCGGCGGTTGCGCGGGCGTGGAGGTACGCGGCGTAGAGAATCCAGGTGATCAATGCGACGGTTTCCTTCGGGTCCCAACCCCAGAAGCGGCCCCATGCGACCTCACCCCAGATCGCGCCGAGCATGATGCCGATGCCGAAGACCGGCAGCGTGATGATCGCCGTGCGGTAGGCGTAGGAGTCCAGCTTCTTCGCGCTCGGCAGCGGCTTCGCGATCGCGCCGAAGAAACCCGTCTCTTCCCCGCGCGGGTGGCGGATGCGCAGCAGGTAGAGCATGGAGAAGATGCCGGAGATCAGGCCAATGGACGCGCCGATGGACACCACGGAAACGTGGAACGGGTACCAGAAACTGCGCAGGGCTGGAACGAGCGGCGCAGCCTCAGCGTAGAGCACCGTGGCGTCGAGGAACAGCAGGATGATGATCGGGGTGAGCACCCACGGCCACATCGTGTGCCAGCCCTTGCGCTGGATGATCACAGCAGCGACCACCATGGACACCGCGGTGAAAGTGAGCACGTATTCATACATGTTGCCCAGCGGGAAACGGTTGACGGCGATCCCGCGCGTCACCACAGCCACGAGGTGGAAGATGATGCCGACGCACGTCAGGTACTGCGCCATGCCCGCCATCGAACGCGCGCGGTCGCGAGCGGTGTCGAAGGCGGTCTGGTCGAAGGGTGCGTCGTCAAGCTCGGAGGAGCGCGGCGTGACCGTGGTAGAGCCGCCGTCGCCGACTGCGACCAACTCGTTCGCCGTTTCCTCGACCTGGGCGAGTTTGTCGCGGCGCATGTCAATCACAGTCTGCGCGCGCATGTAGTGGATGCACGCGAGAACCAGGGAAACGATGTACACCGCGAAGGCGGTGCGCAGGGTCAGGTCCGAAATATCGGCGAGTGTGGTGTTGACGGGCAGCATAGATCAACCCTACTCCACACGGGGTTTTCCTCAAAGGTCATCGGGGGTGGTCAGTGCCACTCTTCACCGTCGTCGAGCGCGTCGTCCGCTTGCTTATCCGCGCCCCTTTGCGCCGTCACCTCATCCACCACGTCATAGAACTCGTTACCCCAGCCGGCGCGGTCGGTGCGTGCCAGGCCGGCCATGTCAACGTGGGTGGTGCCGTCCGCGTTCGGGGTGAGACGCACCCAGATGCGGCGGCGCTTGATGGTCAACGAACCGATCAGGCTGGCCAGCAGCAGCGATGTGGCGACCAGCGCCCACACCTGCGTGGGGTCGCGGGAGATTTGGTAGTTGGCGTACTCGGCGGCGCCGTCGAGACGCACGGTGAGCTCTTGGCCGTTCGCCGTGATCTTCTGCTCCTCGCCGGCGGCGAGCTGGATGCGCTCGACGCGCTGCAACTGACCGTTGGCAATGAGGTCCTGGTCGAGGGAGAAGAGGTTCTGCGGCCGGCCGGTGTCCAGGCCAGCATCGCCGACGTATACGTCGAGGGAGACCGCCGGGTCATTCATCGCCGGGAAAGCGGACTGGAGCATGTCGCCGTTCGGGCCCGTCCACTCGGCAGTCGGGGCGAAGACGCCCTCGATGGCGAGCTGGTTGTCGCGGCGGTCGGAAAGGTCCGGGTACATCCCGGCGGGCGGGTCGAACCGCATCACACCGTTGGACAGGAAGAACGTCAAGTCCGACGGGCGGTACTGAATCATCTGGGTGCGGGTTTCCCCGTTCGGCCACGTCACCGTGATCTGCGGGGCAAAACCGTGGCCCTGCAGGTAGACGCGGTCGCCGCCGATGCGCAACGGGTGGTTCACACGCAGGGTGTAGTCCTCCCAATCACCGTCGCCGCCGGCTGTGATTCCCTCGCCTTCCACGTAGGAGACGTCCGACGCGAACGACTCCGCCTGACCGTTGGGCAAGTAGTCAGCGGTGAAATTGTGGGAGATGAAGCAGAAGGGGGTGAGGCCGGTGCCGTCGAAAAGCGGGCCGGCGCGGAAAGTATCAAAGTTCGCAGGCGAAGTATTGCAGAACTCGCGCGACTGCTTGACTGGCACCGCGAACTCGGACTCCGAATTGGTCACCACAATGACCTGGCCCTCATAAAACACCATGCGCCCCAACGCGAACACCGCGATCACAGCGACGATGGCGACGTGGAAAATCAAGTTCGCCAGCTCACGGGCATAACCCCGCTCCGCCGACAACGACTGCGCCCCCGCGCGGTCCTCCTCCGGCGTATACACCGCCACGCGCCACCGGCCGAGCGCTTCACGCGCACGGGCCTCCACCTCCTCGGGCGGCGCGTCCACATCCGCTTCGCGGTGCAACGGCATCCGGTGCAGAAACTTCGGCGCACGCGTCGGCTTCGCCTTGTACGCCCGGTAATGATCAACCGACCGCGGAATGATGCACCCGATCAACGAAATGATCAGCAGGGTCAACAGGGCGGCGAAGATTGGGGAGGAGAAAACGTCGAAAAGCGAAAGGCGGTCGTAGATGCGACCCATCGTCGGGTTAGCCGCAATGTACTCGTCGACCTGCGACTGGCTGACTTCGCGCTGCGGCAGAAGCGCGCCCGGCACCGCGACGAGCGCAAGCAGGAACAGCAACACCAGTGCGGTGCGCATACTCGTGAGCCAGTGCCAAATACGTTTCAGAAAAGTCATATGAGTGTGGTGTCGAAGCCGTCGACGAACTGGCGGGTCCAGCTGATGAAAACGTTCCACGCGCCGGTGAGCAGCAGGATGCCCACCAGCACCATCGCGGCCCCGCCAATGATCTGGATGGTACGCGAGTGGCGGCGCAGGAAACCGACCGCCTCCACCGCCTGCGCCGAACCGAGCGCCACGAGCAAGAACGGGACGCCCAAACCAAGGCAGTACGCGACGACGAGGAGAATGCCCCGCACCGCTGTGAACCCCTCCGTGCCGACGGACACCGAGATCACGGCTGCGAGCGTCGGCCCCAAGCACGGCGTCCAGCCGAGCGCGAACACCCCGCCAAGCAGCGGCGCACCCAGCCACGTCGCCCACTGTTTCGGCTGCATGCGGGTGTCGCGCTGCAGGGCCGGCACGGCACCCATGAAGACGAGGCCCATCGCGATCGTGACCACCCCGCCGATGCGCATGAGCGTGTCCGCGTTCAGTGCGATCAGGCTGATCGCCCCGAACACAGTCACCGTGGCCAGCAAGAACACGACCGTGAAACCGAGGATGAACAGGCCCGCGGCGCCGACGACAGCCCACTTGCGACGCTTGCCCACCGCCACTTGGCCGTCGCGGAAGTCCAGCTCGCCGCCGACAATGCCCGTCAGGTACGACAAGTAGCCCGGCACGAGCGGGATCACGCACGGCGACGCGAACGACACCAGACCAGCCACCGCCGCCGCGAGCATACCCAGCAGCAGCGGGCCGGACGCGGCGAGGTCAGCGAAGGTCTCCCTCATCTAGCTGGCCCCTTCCGTGGCGAGCCGGTCGGTGACCTCCAGAATGTCGTCAGCTGTGACCTCCCGGAGGAACACGGCGGCCGGGCGGTGCTGCTTGTCCAGGATCACGGTGGTGGGGATCACTGACGTCGGGATTCCGCCGAGCGCCGCGGCGGTGCGGAACGGCGGGTCATAAATGGACGGGTACGTCACGCCGTTATCTGTGACGAAGTCGCGGGCGATCTCCGGCTGGTGGTCGCGCACGTTGATGCCCAGGACGGTGCCCTGGCCAGATTCGGTCAGGGCGTCTTGGACTTCCTGTAGGTCGTCGACTTCCGCGCGGCACGGCGCGCACCATTGGCCCCAGGCGTTCAGCACGACGATCTGCCCTTTGAAGTCGTCCAGAGAGATCTGCTCGCCCGGCTCCATGAGGGATTCGCCGGAGAAGGTGGGCAAGGGGGCGCGGTCGGCTTCGTCGTAAAGTATTTCGACCTGGCCGCCTGGCGAGTGGAACGCGAACGTATCGCCGGAACCCGTGTCTGCGCATGCGGTGAGCGCGACGGCGGCAGCGAGGACGACTGCGGCGAAACGGCGCACCTAGATCCCCCTCGCGGGTTCGTCGTAAGACCAGGAGACGAGCCGGTCGCCGTCGAACATGAGCGATGTCACGCTGGCCAGCTCGCACTGGCGCTTCGTGGGGTTGTGCGGCAGCCGTTTGCCCTGGATGGAGCGCTGAATCATGACGATCGGCAGCTGGTGCGACACGAGCACCGCCTCATGGCCCTGCGCATGCCCGCGCGCCTTATCGACGGCCCGTTCCATCCGCTCCAAAATCTCGTCGTACGGCTCACCCCAGCTCGGCTCAAACGGGTTGGTCATGTGGCGCCAGCGGACAGGGTGCACCAGCTGGGAGCGCAGCCCTTTTGTGCGCAAGCCCTCGAAGACGTTGTCGGATTCGATCAGGTCGTCGTCGGTGTGGATCCCCATTCCGAGGACATCAGAGATCGGTGCGGCGGTCTCCTGCGCCCGCTCGAGCGGCGAGGCGGCAAGGTAGGTGACGTCGTGGCCTTTGAAGCTGACGGCCGTGCGCGCAGCCATCGACTGCCCGCGCGAGCTCAAGTGGAAACCAGGCAGGCGGCCGTAGAGGAGCTTTTTCGGGTTGTGCACCTCACCGTGGCGCACGAGATGCACGACGGTGTCGTTGGACCCTGCCATGGCTGCCTCCTACTGTGTCCTACTCAGTCGCGCTTGCTGCCGCGCGGGCAGCGGCAGGCAATGCAGTCTCGATCTTCTCAAAGTCTGCATCGGTCAGGGCGGTCGACACAAACCAGGTTTCGAAGGCGCTGGGCGGGGCGTAGACGCCGGCGGCCAGAAGCGCGTGGAAGAACGGGGCGTAGCGGAAGGTGTCGGCGGCCTTCATGTCGGCGAAGTTGTGGCCCTCACCCTCGGCGAAGCGGATGGAGAGCATCGACTCGGCGCGCTGGATGTGGTGCGCGACACCTGCGCTGGTCAGGGCGTCGGTGAGCAGGGCGGCCAGGCGGTCGGCGTTGGCGTTCAGCTGCGGGTAGATCGCCTCTTCCGCGATGCTTAACGACGCCTCCCCCGCCGCCATCGCCACCGGATTCCCCGACAACGTACCCGCTTGGTACACCGGCCCGCCCGGCGCGAGGTAGTCCATGATGTCGGCACGGCCGCCGAACGCCGCCGCCGGCAACCCGCCGGAGACGACCTTGCCGAACGTGGTCAGATCGCCGGCCACACCGTCGACACCGTACCAGCCGCCGTAGGAGGTGCGGAAGCCCGTCATCACCTCGTCGATGATGAGCAGTGCGCCGTCGGCATGCGCAATGTCTTTGAGTGCTTGGTTGAACCCGACTCCAGTGGAGGATGTCGCCGGGGCGACGGTGCCCATGTTGCCTGCGGCGGCTTCCGTGATGACCGCGGCGATCTCGCCGGGGTGCGCGGCGAACGCCTCGCGGACGGCCTCGATGTCGTTGTACGGCACGACGATGGTGTCGCCAGCCTGGGCGCCCGTCACGCCGGGGGTGTCGGGCAGGCCGTAGGTGGCCACGCCGGATCCGGCAGCAGCCAAGAGCGCATCGACGTGGCCGTGGTAGCAGCCCTCGAACTTGAGGATCTTCGACCGGCCGGTGAACCCGCGCGCGAGACGCACCGCGCTCATTGTCGCCTCCGTGCCGGAGTTGACCATGCGGACCTTTTCCACGCTCGTGCGCTCGACGATCAGCTCCGCCAGGCGCACCTCGGCCTCGGTGGGCGCACCGAAGGACAGCCCGTCCTTCAAGGCTTTCTCCACCGCTTCGACGATCCGCGGGTGGGAGTGCCCATGGATCATGGGACCCCAGGAGCAGATGAGGTCGGTGTAGGGGTTTCCGTCGGCGTCGATAAGCTGCGAGCCGCTCGCGCGCTCGATGAAGCGCGGCTGACCCCCCACGGACCCGAATGCGCGCACGGGCGAGTTCACCCCGCCGGGTGTGACAGCTTTCGCGCGTTGGAAAAGCGCGGCGGAACGGGATTCGGAATGATCGGTTGATGCAGTCATGTCCCCCAGTCTAGGGACTGCTGCATTGGCTAGGTTCCGAAGAGCGACCTCAACGCCCCGTACGGGTGCCGATTGTTCGGCATCGGGTAACCGCGCGGCGACACCCACATAGGCGCACCCCGGATGTTCTCGATCCGGCCGCGGCGGGCCTGGTCATCATCGTCGTTCGTGCGGTTGTGGTAGCGGCACAGGGGCGCGAGGTTGGCCAGGTTAGTCTGGCCGCCGTGCTTCCACGGAGTGATGTGGTGCATCTCGCACATGTCGGCGGCGTGGCGGCAACCGGGGACCGCGCAGATCGGCTGAACCATGCTGACCAGCGTGCGCTGCTTCGCGTTGGCGAACCGCTGGCCGCGCAGCAGGTTCACCGCGCCCTCCTGCGGGTGGAAAACGGCGACTTCCAGCTGGTCGCCGAAGTGCTCAGCCACCAACTCGGAAGCGGTCATGGTGGTGCCGTCGGTCAGGCCGAGGACAGTGTCATCGCCTTCGCCGCCGAGAATCTTAACGGCTTCGTCCACGGGCACCATGACGATGGGGCGGGGTACGGAACGGGGGACGCGGGGGCCGTCGTCACGCAAAAGGTCCAAGAACTTCTCCAGCTTCTGCGGCGACCCCGGCCGCTCCGGGTCAAGCCCGACCGAGACGGCCTTCTCCAGGTCAGCAAGCTCTCGCTCGGGCCCTGTGATGCTCACTGAACGGACACCGTCGACCGACGCGCCAAACCGGATCCCCGGTTTCGGCGGCTTCTTCTCCTTCGGCGGCACGATCGCGGCGGCCTTGCGTTTGACGGAGTCGTAGTTGCCGCGCAGTCCGAGCAGCTCGTGGCGCAAACGCCAACGCTCGCCTTCGTCGCCGATATGCCGAATGCGTTCCTCGATGAGCACGAGCTGGGCAAGAGGCACCCCGCGCGCCTTATCGACGGCCACCGCCTGCTTCCTCGACCAGCGTGTCTTGCCGAAATACACCTCGCGGGCCTTGGCCCACGTTCGCACCTGGTGCGGCGGGAAGCCAGCGTCGAGGGCGACATTGCGGTCGAACCCCGCCAAAAAGTCGATTCCCTGCGACATCGCGCCGACTGCTTCCCCGAATGCGTTCATGGCTTGAACCGTATGGCCGCATGCACGCGCGGTAAAGGGCAAGGCGAAAACCCTGTGGATAACCGCGTTGACACGTCACCAACCGCGCTGATTTATCCACAATTCCCAGGAAACGATTCGCCCTGAGAGCACATAACTATTGGGCGGTCACCCATGATTGGGTGTGGCATTTTTCGGTACGAGGGCAGGAGAACGATAATTGGACTATGGATGCTGACGCGATCCCAGAAATAGTCCTCGAGCAGGGCAACGTGCGGGCAGTCATCACTGCGTCAGGTGCCGCCGTACGCGATCTGCGTGTCGACGGCCGCCCACTCCTGCGCTCCTTC
Organism: Corynebacterium sp. CCUG 71335; assembly: GCF_024454075.1. Lineage (NCBI taxonomy): Bacteria > Bacillati > Actinomycetota > Actinomycetes > Mycobacteriales > Corynebacteriaceae > Corynebacterium > Corynebacterium sp. CCUG 71335. The sequence goes on along the minus strand of NZ_JAGPYY010000005.1, from coordinate 74,165 downwards.
GAACCCGCCAAGCGTCCCCCTGGGGCTGCGAACATCGTCCTGGCCCCATGGCCGAACCGCGTGAACAACGCGACGTTCCGTTTCGACGGAGAAGATCACCGCCTCGACATCACCGAACCAGAGTTGGGCCACGCCCTGCACGGGTTCACGTGGGGGCGGATCTTCGACATCGACGCCGACACTAACGACGGGGCGGACCGCACTGACCGCACTGAAGCGACGCTGCGCACTGCGCTCGGCCCCGAACCGGGTTGGCCGTGGGAGATCGCGCTGACTGTGCGTTACCGGCTCGTCGGCAGCCAAGACGCGGCGGCCGGCGCGGGCGCTGGGATCGAGGCGACAATGACCGCCGAGAACATCGGCGCAGAAGCGGCACCGTGCGCGCTCGGCGTGCACACCTACCTCGACCCCCAGGGCGCACCGCTCGACGAGTGCACGCTGCACCACGGCCTGACGCAGCGCCAGCCCCTCGACGAGCGCAACATCCCGGCCGGCCCGCGTAAACCGTGGCCAGACAACCCGATCGACATGGCTGGCGCGTGGCTGGACGACCCCGGATTCGACCCGGAGTACCGGACCCACACGGCAGTTCTGGTGGATCGGGCTGGCAAGGGGGTGGGGCTGGATGCGTCGATAAGCATGCGATGGTGCCAGCTTTTCACCTCGCCGCAACGATTCCTCGCGGTTGAACCGATGACCGCACCTCCAAACGCCCTCGCGACCGGCGAGGACCTCATCGTGCTCGAACCCGGCGACCGCACCAGCGTGCGCTGGAAGGTTCGAGCCATCTAAACAGAAAGCCTCTTCATGGATACAGCTCTCAGACTCGACGCCACCTGGGTCGACTTCATGCTCGTGGCGGTGTTCTTCGCCTTCGTGCTGGGCATTGGGTGGGCCGCGAAACGCGGTGTGTCGTCGTCGATCGACTTCTTCCTCTCCGGACGCGGCCTACCCGCGTGGATCACCGGTCTGGCGTTCATCTCCGCGAACCTCGGTGCAGTGGAGATCATCGGCATGTCCGCCAACGGTGTGGAATACGGCGTGCAAACGATGCACTACTTCTGGATCGGCGCCGTGCCCGCCATGATCTTCCTCGGCATTGTGATGATGCCGTTCTACTACGGCTCGAAAGTGCGCTCCGTGCCGGAGTTCATGCTCAAGCGCTTCGGCCCGGCGGCGCACCTGGTCAACGCGATCTCGTTCGCGGTGGCGCAGCTGCTCATCGCCGGTGTGAACCTGTTCCTGCTGGCCACCGTGGTGGAGGCGCTGTTGGGCTGGCCGCTGTGGGCGACGCTGGTCGTCGCTGCGCTCATTGTTCTGGCGTACATCACCCTCGGCGGCCTGTCGGCGGCGATCTACAACGAGGTGCTGCAGTTCTTCGTCATCATCGCCGCACTGCTTCCGCTGACGATTATCGGCCTGCGCCACCTCGGCGGCTGGAGCGGCCTGAAAGAGTCGATCGGCGACCCGAGCCACTTCTCCGCATGGCCTGGCCAGGACCTGTCCGGCTTCAGCAACCCGGTCTGGTCGGTCATCGGCATCGTGTTCGGCCTGGGCTTCGTGCTGTCCTTCGGTTACTGGACCACGAACTTCGTCGAGGTGCAGCGCGCGATGGCGTCGGACTCGCTCGCTTCCGCGCGTAAAACCCCGATCATTGGCGCGTTCCCGAAGATGTTCGTCCCGTTCATCGTGGTCGTGCCCGGCATGATCGCCAGCGTCTTGGTTTCCCCGATCATGGAGGGCGCGGCGAACCCGAACGACGCGGTGCTCTACCTCATGCGCGACTTGCTGCCGAACGGTTTGCTCGGCGTGGGCATTGCGGGTCTGCTCGCCGCGTTCATGGCGGGTATGGCCGCGAACATTTCCTCGTTCAACACGGTGTTCTCCTACGACCTGTGGCAGACGTACCTGATCAAGGACCGCGAGGATGACTACTACCTGCGCGTCGGCCGCCTGGCCACCATCGGGGCGACCGTCATCGCCGTGTTCACCGCGCTGCTGGCCGCGAACTTCGGCAACATCATGGACTACCTGCAGACGCTGTTCGGCTTCTTCAACGCGCCGCTGTTTGCCACGTTCATCCTGGGTATGTTCTGGAAGCGCATGACCCCGCACGCCGGCTGGTCCGGCCTGGTCGCCGGTACCGCCGCAGCCATCGGCTTCTGGGCGCTGTCGCTCGGTAGCGACCCGGTCGTCTCGCTGCCCGGCCAGGGCACCGCGTTTGTCGCCGCGGCACTCGCGTTCACTGTCGACATCGTGGTCAGCGTGGTCGTCTCGCTGTTCACCGCGCCGAAACCGGATCACGAGCTTGTCGGCTTCGTCCGCTCCGTCACGCCGAAGGAGCAGCTTGTCGACGCCTCCGAAGCCGCCCTCCCCTGGTACCAGCGCACCGTTCCGCTGGGCGTGATCGCGCTTGTCCTTGTCATCGGCCTCAACCTGTTGTTCCTGTAGGAGGGAAAATGTCCACCACAGCACCTCAAACTGCACCTAAGAAAACGTCTGCCACGACCTTCGACATCCGCAACGTCATCGGAGCGCTGCTCGGCTTCTACGGGATCGTCCTGGTGATCTGCTCCTTCGCGCTCGACCCGGGCATGAACGTCGACACCGGCCTGCCCAAGGAATCAAGCGATAACCTGTGGGTAGGCATCGCCTTGACCGTGGCCGCTGCGGTCTTCTTCATCTGGGCGCGCCTGAACCCGATCGAATTCGACCCCGACACGCTAGAGGCAGCTGACTAAATTGAGCGACATCCGCATCACACGCACGACGCTTTCCGACGGCCGCGAGCTCATCTACTACGACTCCCCCGGCAGCGGAACCGCCGAGGTTCCGCCGAGAACAGCTGTAGACGAGCGCGGCCTGCCGGAGGTGCACACCGACTCGTGGATGCGGAAAGACCCCTTGACCGGCGAGTGGGCCCTCTACGCCGCCCACCGCCAGAACCGCACGTTCCTCCCGCCCGCGAACGAAGACCCGCTCGCGCCGACCCGCCCTGGCCAGAAACCCAGTGAAATTCCGGAGTCGGATTATGAGGTGGTGGTGTTTGAGAACAGGTTTCCGTCGTTATGCATGGGCATGGAGGGCCGCGACGGTCACCCCGCGGTCGGCCGGTGTGAAGTCGTGTGCTTCACACCCGACGCCGACGGGTCTTTCAAGGATCTGCCGCTCGAGCGCAAGCGCACGCTTATCGACGTCTGGGCCCACCGCACCGAAGAACTCTCCGCTTTTGAACCCGTGAAGGCCGTGTTCCCCTTTGAGAACCGCGGCGAGGAAATCGGCGTCACGTTGCACCATCCGCACGGGCAGATTTACTCCTACCCGTTCGTGCCGCCGCGCATGGCGGCGATTGCTCGCTATGCTCGCGAGCGTCGCGAGGCAGGTGGGAACCTGTTCGACGAGGTGCTGGCCGCTGAGCTGGACGCCGGCGAACGCATCATCGCCGAGACCGAGCACTTCGTCGTGTTCACCCCGATGGCCGCGAAGTGGCCGATGGAGGTCATGGTGATGCCCCGGCGCGACGTGCCGTCCTTCGTCGAGCTCACCGACGACGAGCGCGATGACCTCGCCGAGGTGTTGCACCGGTTGTTCGCTGCCGTCGATAAGTTCTTTGCGGGCGTTGATCGCACGCCGTACATTGCGGCGTGGAACCAGGCGCCCGTGGATACGCCGGAGGACGGCCGGCTGCACCTGCAGCTGTTCTCCCTGATGCGCTCGCCCGGCCGGATGAAGTTCCTGGCCGGCAGCGAATCCGGCATGGGCGTGTGGATCAACGACACCACCCCTGAAACCATTGCCGCGACACTGCGGGAGGTCTACTGATGATTGTCCCCACGACCCGCACGCCTGAGGAACTCGACCGGGACGCCCGTGCGTTCTTCGCCGCGCACCTCGGCGGCGAAGCGGACGGCGTGTGGCTCGCCCCTGGCCGCGTGAACCTCATCGGCGACCACGTCGACTACGCCTATGGTGTGTGCCTGCCGTTCGCGACGACGATGGCCACTGCCGTCGGCGCCCGCCGGCGCGAGGACGCTGTGGTACGCATGGTCTCCCAGTCTCCCACCGGCGAGATTCTCGATGCCTCCGTCGACCTCAACGCCCTTGACGCCGCGAACTCGGCGCCCGGCTGCTTGCCCGACTGGCGCGGGTACATCGCCGGCACGGTCGACGCGCTGCGCGTGCACGGAGCCCCGCAGACCGGCGGGCTCGACCTCGTCGTTGTGTCCGACGTGCCTTTAGGCTCCGGGCTGTCCAGTTCAGCTGCACTGGAGTGCGCTGTGGCTGTGGCGGCCCGCGACCTGCACGGACTCGACGCCACCGACGAGGACATCATCACGGCCACCATGCGCGCCGAGAACCACTACGTCGGCGCGAACACCGGCGGGCTGGACCAGAATGCTGTCGTGCGCGGTAGGGCCGGCCACGCCCTCGCTCTGGACTTCCTCGCCGGCACGCACGAGCAGGTGCCCTGCAACTGGGACGATTACCTGTTGCTCGTCGCCGACAGCCACGTCGAACACTCGCATGCTACAGGCGGTTACGGTTCGCGCCGGGGGCTGATCGACGCTGTGGCCGACGCGTTGGGGTGCACGTTCAGGGAAGGGGACGTCGTCACGCGTGCTGTGGCGTGGGCCGAGACGTCGGATTATGACCCGGAGACCGTGCACCGCCGCGTGCGCCACGTCGCCACGGAGACAGCCCGCACCATCGCAGCCATCGACGCGCTCATGGCGGGCGATGTCGAGCAGTTCGGCGCGCTGATGAACGACAGCCACGCCTCCCTGCGTGACGATTACGACATCGTCCCCGTTGAGCTCGAAACCGCCGTTCAAGCGGCGCTGGAAGAGGGTGCAGTAGGCGCGCGGATCACCGGCGGCGGATTCGGCGGCTCCATCATTGCGCTGTGCCGCGCCGACGAGGCCGACGCCGTTGCCGCAGCCATCGAGGACGCAACCGGTTCCGCCGGCTACCCCGTGCCTACGATCTACGCCACAAGCGCACAGGATGGAGCCCGCCGGGTATAAGCCGGGTGTAGCTAGAATCGCCGGCGTGAATGACTTCGGCCCTCTCTACTTCATCCTCGAATACACCGGTGTGCTGCTCGCCGCGATCATCGGCGGGCAAGTGGCCAAACGCATGAACTTCGACGTGGTCGGATTCGGCTTCATCGCGTTGATTTCGTCGCTCGCCGGCGGCATGCTGCGCGACTGCCTGCTCAACAACGGCCCCGTCGCCGCGCTGCAGACTCCCTGGTATCTCATCATCGCGGTACTCGGCGGCGCCATCGCATTCTTCCTCCACGTCGAAGGACGGCTGTGGGACCGCGTGCGCTTCTACATGGACGTGGTCACTGTCGGAGTGTGGTCGGTAGTGGGCGCGTCTAAAGCACTCGTCAACGATCTGCCGTGGATCTCCGTACTGCTGCTCGCCGTCATCACAGCGACCGGCGGATCGCTGGTGCGCGACGTCGTGCTGCGGAATATTCCCAGCCTGTTCACGTCCCAGAAGATGTTGGTCTTTCCAGCTCTGCTCGCCGCCGGCCTGACACTCGCATTTTCCCACTTTCAGGTCACTCCGTGGAAGGGCATGCTCATCGCGTCGATCGCCGCATCAGTGCTGTCCATGGCCGTGTACTGGGTGAGCACGCGTCGCGCCCCGCGCACCCGGTACACCGAGAGATCTTTGGAGAAGCGCCTCGCCGCCGAGCTGAACATGTCGGAGGATGATCCGGTGGTGGACATTGCTGGCGCTATCGAAAAGGCGCCGGACGAGGACGTGATAAACATCGTCCGGATCTACCTGCGCGACCAAGTGTTGGAGCGCGCCGGCTCCTCCCCCGCTGCGGCAGAGCCACGCGGTTAGGCTGTGCCCGCGTTCTTCTGCTGCCCGCGAAACACCCCGAAGAAGATGACCACGAGCAGACCGATGGCCACCCAGTTGGCCACCTTCGCGTACTGCTCGAGGACGAAGACGACCGGCTCGCCGATCGCCCAGCCGAGCCCGAAGTAGAGGAACGACCACGCGGTTTTCGCGATGAAGTCGAGCAGCATGAACTTCTTAACGTCCATGCCGGTCGCGCCGCACATGACGAAGACGACGAACGCGATGGGCAGCGGAATCGGCACGTACGCCAGGAAAATGCCAACCCATCCGACGCGGTGGAACCAGCCTTCGACCCGTTCGATGTTGCGCCCCATGCGTTTGGAGTTCTGCGCCTGCACATCAAGGATGCCGCGGCCCCAAAGTTTGCCGGCCCACCAATAGACCCAGTCAAATTTGATGGCCACGACCGAGCCGATGAGCAGGTACCAGATCCAGCCCGGCGCTTCACCGACGGCGGCCAGCGCACCGGTTGAGGCCGCACCGATGCGCGAACCGGTCAGCGCCAGCATCACCGGCGGGTCGAGACCCAGCAGCCACGCGCGCAGCGGAATCATCGCCATGCCGAACAGGCCGACAAAACCGAACCACGCGAGGCACCAGTAGTCGGCTTTGGTGGGTTTGGAGTTCCAGGGCAGCCCTGGTTCTTCCCACCATTCGGGTTCTTCGGAAGCGGGGCGGTCGTCCACCCGGTCCTGCTCGTCGTGCATGGACAATTAACCTACAGCACGCGCTGTGTCGCGCGCGTGTGCGATGACGGCGGGCACGCCGACGCCGCCCGCCCATGCGCCTGTCGCGGAGATGCCGGGCACTTGCGCCAATTGCTTATCGACGTCACGCACCACCCCCACATGACCCTCGTCGTAACGCGGAAGACCGCCGAACCAGCGTTGGACGTAGATTTCTTCGAGGCCTGCTTCCCTGCCGTCGAACCCTGTGATGGTCTGCAGGTCATCGAGTGCCCAGTCGACGAGGTCGTCTTCGGAGGCCGTGATAGCCAGGTCCGGGTTGTCGCCGTAGCGGCCGAAGCTAGCGCGCACGAGTGCCCCGCCGCGCTCGGCGAGGTGCGGCCACTTCTTCGACGACAGTGTGAACGCCTTCGCGCGCACATCCGGTTTAGCGGTGTCGGCGGTGTCAGCAGTGTCGGCGATGAGGATGCCGGAGTTTTCGGGCAGTCCGTCGCCGTCGGCGAAGCGCATGCCCACTACGGCGGAGTTCGCCAGCTTCACCTTCGCCAGCTCTTCGGCCACCTCGGGGGCAACGCGCTTCAGCAGCAGTGCCGCAGTCGGCGCGGGCACGGCGAGGATGACGTGGTCGTAGTGTGTGTCTTCGCCGCCGGTCAGCTTGTACTGGGGCGCGGCAGCGTCGCTGGATGAGTCGGCGCGCTCAATGCCGGAAATGAAGGCATCGATGTAAATATCGGCGCCGGATTGCTCGGCCAAGGTTTCGTAGAGTTCCTGGTAGCCGTCGCGGAAGGCGTTGAACACCGCGCCGTGGCCTGTGGGCAGCTCAGCGCGCTGCGCCTCCAAGTTGCGCACAGCCGTGGACAGGTGGACGAGGCGCTCGGGGTGCTCGGCGGCCAATCGATCGAATTCGGCTGCGAGCTGCGGGATCGTGGCGCGCACGCCGAGATCGTCGGCCGTGCAGGAGTACACTCCCCCGAGCAGCGGGGAGACGATGATGTCGGCGACCTCGTCACCGTAGCGTTCACGCACCAGCGTGCCGACGTTGAGGTCGCCAGCGTCGGAATCAGGGGTGGGCCAGTGGAAGCCGGGGCGGTCGGATTCAGCGTCGATAAGCGCGGCGGTGTCGGCGGACACGAGGTGGGCGACAGTATCGGAGCGCCCGGGGATGCCCATGACGCCGCCGGTGGGCAGCTCGCGGACGGCACCGCCGGACCAGAGGAGCGAGCGCAGGCCGGAAGGCTCGACGAGGGAGTCGCCTAAGCCGAGGGACTCGAAAAACTCGACGGCGTCGCGGCGGCGCGCCATGAACGCCTCCGCTCCCATGTCTGTGGGGCCAGCTTCGAAGGCCACTGTGTAGAGCTTGCCGCCGATGCGGTCAGTGGCCTCGTACACGTCGACCGTGTGGCCGCTCGAGCGCAGCTCGTAGGCGGCGGTGAGGCCAGCCAGGCCGGCACCGATGATGGCGATGTTCATTTACGCCTCCTCGTGAATAATGCGGACTGTCTCGGTGATGGCGTCCGGGTCGGTCTCCGGGAGCACCCCGTGGCCGAGGTTGAAAATGTGGCCCGTTGCGGTGCCGGAACGCACAGCGTTGCTGGCTTCGCCCTTGATGCGGGCGACTTCCTCGCGCACGACGTCGGTGCCGGCGAAGAGCAGCGCCGGGTCGAGATTTCCCTGCAGCACCCTCGGGGCGGCGAAGCGTTTCGCGGCACGGTCGAGCGGGACGCGCCAATCGACGCCCATCACTTCCGAGCCCGCCTCCGACATCGCCCCGAGCAACTCACCGGTGGCCACGCCGAAGTGGATGCGTGGGATCTCCCCGGCGACGGTGGCCAGGATCTCGGTGGAGTACGGCAGGACGTAGCGGCGGTAGTCGGCCTCAGCGAGGAAACCGGCCCAGGAGTCGAACAACTGCATCGCGTCGATGCCTGCTTCGACCTGGATGCGCAGGAAAGCGGTGATGGTGGGCACGAGCTTGGACATCAGGGCGTGCCAGGTGTCCGGGTCGCCGTGCATCATGGCTTTGGTTTTCTCGTGGTTCTTGGACGGGCCACCCTCGATGAGGTAGCTGGCCAGGGTGAACGGGGCACCGACGAAGCCGATGAGGGCTTGGGTGTCGGTGAGCTCGGACAGGATGATTGAAATTCCGGAAGCGACCTCGTCGACGTCGCCCTCGAGGACGGGCAGGGCGTCCACGTCGGACCGCGACCGCACCGGCGACCCCATGACGGGTCCGCGTCCGGGCACAATCTCTACATCCACGCCGGCTGCCTTGAGCGGCACGACGATGTCGGAGAATAGGATCGCCGCGTCCATGTCGTGGCGGCGCACTGGCTGCATGGTGATCTCCGCGAGCAGCTCCGGCATGAAGCAGGAGTCCAGCATGGCGATGCCTTCCCGTGCAGCGCGGTACTCGGGAAGGGAGCGGCCCGCTTGGCGCATGAACCACACCGGGGTGCGCGACGGGGTGCGGCCGGTAGCGGCGGCGATCAAGGGGGCGTGGTCAAGCGTGCGTCTGCTCATGGCTCCATTGTTACAGGCTCCGCGGGAAACGCCGCGCCCGCATCGACAATGACTCAATGAGCAGCGACGACCCGAGCATGAGTACCGTGGCGATGATCGGCGGGATCACACCAATGGCGGCGAAGAAGAGCATGGCGATGTTGTACATCCACGCCAGGGAAAGATTGCGGTCTTTGATGCCGCAGACATTGCGGGCGTGAGCGATGAGCTGGGGAACGGCGGTGACATCCTGACGCAGCAGCATCACCGACACGCGGCGGTTACGCTTGCGTCCCGTTTCAATGTCATCTGCGGTGGCGTACATGATGCTCACATCGGCGGCGCGCAGCGCATCAATCACAGTGCGGTCGCCGACCATGGCTACCTCTGCACCGTTGGCACGCAAGGTGCGGATGGCGCCGGGCTTCTTGTCGGCGGTGATGCCTGCCAGCACGGTGGAGATGCCTAGGTAATCGGCGAAGCGACGGGCGACGGCGTACGTGTCCCGGGTACACATGACCGTTTCTAGGCCTTGACCCTCCAGCAACGCAATGGCGTCGTCGGCGTCATCCTTGAACGGGTCATGCAATGTGATCACGCCGCGGTCTTTGCCCTTCCAATGCACCACAACGGGCGTGCCGCCAGAGGTCGCTGCCACCGCCAGGTTGCCCTTTAAATGGGACAGGTTGGAGGGGCGCCACAGCATAGCGTCGATGTGCGTCGTGCTCTCGTGGCCGTCTTCGTCGACGTACACCAGCGCCAGGCGGCCGGTGACATCGCCGGTGCGCGCATAGTCGACGCTGACCAGCTCGTAGCGCGCAGGCAGCTCACGGTCATCGTCGGCCCCGGCGCGGGCATCGCGGGCACCTGCCACGAGCGCACGCGGAACGGCGAACTGGGAGTTCATCGACAGAGCGCCGGCAATGCGCATCACCATTTCTTTGCTGTCGCCCTCGGCGGCCGTGACGGACTCGACGAACATCTCGTCCTGCGCGAGCGTGCCCACGCGGTTGAACACGATCGTGTCCACGGTCTCTAAGGTCCGCAGGGTTTCACCGTCGCGGACAAGCACACCGTTGCGTGCGGCGGATTCAATGCCCAGTCGCATCGCCAGCGCCGGCGAGAGCGCCAACGCGACTGGGGCCACGCCGGAGAGCACGGCCAATGCGGTGCGCAACGCCGCGTTATAGTCGCCCGTGATCAGCCCCCACAGCACAAAGCTTGTCAGCGCCACCGCCATCGCCACCGGCAGCAACGCCGCCGCTGCCTGCGCATGCTGCACAGAGGCGTAGCGCTGGCGCGCTTCGACGTCTGCCAACCAGTGCTCCACGGCGCTCCACCGCGTCGCGTGGCCGGTGCGCTGCGCGCGCACCTTGACTTCGCCCTCGGCGATGACGGAACCAGCGTAAATGATGGAACCGACTTTGACGTCAATGGGTTCGTGGGCGTCGATCAGCCCGGGGCGCAACCGTGCGCGCCCGCCCATGATCACACCATCGACGGGAACGATCTCACCGACGTGCACAACAATGTCGTCGCCGCGGTTGATCTCCGAGACGGGAATGCGTTCCTCAGCAGCCTCGGCCTGGCCGCGTTTCTTGCAGAAGCGGATGTATTCGGTGTCGGGGTCGAGGGTGCGGGCGGTCATTTCGTCGAGAAGCAATGTGCGCGCACGGATGGAATACCGCCGCCCGATCAGCAGAAGCAGCGTGATGCCGCACGCGACATCGAGAAATAGCTCTGGGCCGTTCGCTGTGCCGCGGGTGGTGGCGAACCACGTGAAGCCCGAATGCCAGCCGCGGTGGCCGGTCGGCGCGGCAAAAATGACGGCGGCGGACCACAGGTACGCGATGATGATGGCGACGGCGCTCGCACCGTCAAGTGCTGTGCTGCCGCGCCGGACTCCGCCGAGCAATGCGCGGTGGAACGGTAACGCGCACCACGTGACCACCGGCGTGGCCAAGGCGAGTTCGACCCATTGCCAACCGTCGAACTGCGTAGGGCGGAAGTAGGCGAGCACGAGGACTGGCAGCGTGAACACCAGCGCTACCCACATGCGGGCGGGGGTGACCAAGTCGCGGGCGGTGTAGAGGACATCGTCCTGCGTGGGCTCCGTTTTGCGCTGCGGGGTGTACCCGGCGCGCCGTGCGCGGTCGAGCGACCGGTCCGCGCTGCGGCGCCGGCGGCGCATCCGCGTGGGCACGGGGCGTTGGGAGCGGCGCCGGCCCGTTGTCATGTCGGCGGGGGCTGCGTGGCGCAGCTGCGAGGCGTCGGTCAGCCGCGCCGTGATGCCCAGTTCAGCGAAAACCTCGATGATCTGCTCCGGCCCCGTTGCAGCTGTCGCCGTGATCCAGGCGGACTTGCTCGGGTGCACGATCTTGCACTCGACACCTTCGATCGTCTCCAGGGTGGCTTCGACCTCATCGATATCGGGCGCACCCGGCAGCCCCTCGAGAGTGAAGGAATAGGAGACATGCGGCCGGTCTTGAGTCTCTTCCTCGATGTATGCGGTCATCTCTACGTGCTCACTAAAAGCGGGGGCTCATCTTGTCCACGAACGCGTTCGCGTCCGGACGGAACGCGAACAGCATGGAAAACGCCAGCAGAATCACAATGACCATGGACGCCCACGACGTCAGCTGCACCATGAACGCCGCGACGTTGAGAAAGCAGCTCAGTGCCACGAATCCAGCCGCACATCGGCGGGCGATGCGGTTGCCGTGGCGGAAGTAGCTCGCCGCCGAGACCAGCAGCAGCGCCAGCACAATGTTGCCGATGGACACCGCACGCAAGTTGGTCATGTAGGAAGCACGCAGCGACTCATTCGCCGGATCTCCCGGAAAACCCTGGGACAGCAGCATCATCGCAGTCACCAGCATGAGCACCGCAGCGCCGCAGATGAGGTAGAACGCGATCTGCAGATTGCGCGGCCACGTGTCCCCAACTGCACCGCGGTAGCGGCGGTTCGGGTCGTTCGGGTCGCTCACGATCGTGGGGAACATCCCGGCCATGACGTGCACCTGCGTTTCTGTGTTCTGGGTTTTTACTGAGTGCTTACGTCATTATGGTCTGTGGCGTCTTTGGCCGTCCACTTCTTCACATCGTCCTGGTTAGCGAAGATGAGGGCACAGATCGCCGCCACTCCCGCAGCGATCTGCAGCACGCCGTCGGCACCGATGACCGCGGTGGGCACATCCATGCCGGCAGGGTTGATCAGAAACACTGTGAGCATGCGCAGCGCAAAGAACACAGAGAACACCATCAGCAAAGTACGCGCGCTGTTCGCCCACTTCTTCTGCGCCGCCACGGCCCGCAGTGCGAGCGCAAGCAGCGCGACAATCAGCAGCGACAGCAGCGCCATGATGCTTATCGACGTATACGCCACCAACTTCACCTGCCCCTCCGACACCTCTTGCGGCATGCCCTTGCTGGCCTCACGCGCACTCTCGAACAGCGCAGAAGGATCCAACAGCGGCATCACAATGGAGAAAAGCTGGTGCAACAACTCCGCACCGATCATGACCACCCACGTGACCAACAGGTAGCGCACGGCTTCAGGCCGCTGGTCAGGCCGAGCGTCCTGCGCGGGCGGCGCGGGCTGGGCGGGTTGTTGCGGTGCGGGCGGGGTTGGGTGGGTCATGGGCGGGGTCTTTCGTCGATAAGCATGCGAGCTGCGTCGAGCGCGAAGTACGTGAGAATCTGGTCGGCGCCGGCGCGTTTGATGGAGAGCAACGCTTCCATCATTGTGCGGTCTAGGTCAATCCAGCCATTGCGGCCGGCGGCCTGGATCATCGCGTACTCGCCGGAGACGTGGTAGGCGGCGACGGGGACGGGCGAGACTTCAGCGACCTTCGCCAGCACGTCGAGGTACGGCATGGCCGGCTTGACCATGACCATGTCCGCGCCCTCAGCCACGTCGAGTTCGACCTCCATGAGGGACTCGCGGATATTTGCCGGATCCTGCTGGTAGGTCTTGCGGTCGCCCCACAGGGAGGAACCGACAGCGTCACGGAAGGGGCCGAAGAACGCAGACGCATACTTCGCCGAATACGCCATGATCGCGACATCCGTGTAGCCCGCTTGATCGAGCGCGTGGCGGATCACTTCCACCTGGCCGTCCATCATTCCGGACGGGCTGACAATATGCGCGCCGGCCTCAGCCTGCGACACCGCCATCTTCGCGTACAGCTCCAAGGTGGCGTCATTGTCCACCGCCACATTGCCCTCCCGGTCGGTGACCAAGACGCCGCAGTGGCCGTGATCGGTGAACTCATCGAGGCAGGTGTCGGTCATGATGAGCAGCTTGTCGCCGAACTCGTCGCGCAGCCGCGCAATGGCACGGTTGAGCACGCCGTCCGGGTCCCAGGCCTGGGAGCCGGACGCATCCTTGTCCTCGCTGCGGGGCACACCGAACAAGTCAACGCACGGAATCCCCAAAGAAACAGCCTCCCGGCAGATCTCCACGAGAGAGTCCATGCTGTGCTGGTACACACCCGGCATGGAGGCGATGATGCGGGGTTTGCCCGATTCACCGAGATCGTCGGCAACGAACAGCGGCAAAATCAGGTCCGCCGGGTCCAGGCGGACCTCCGCCGTCATGCGGCGCATCGCAGCGTTCTGGCGCAGCCTCCGCGGCCGCCGCACCGGGCCAGTCAGGCTCGGTGCAGGCGAGTGGTTGAACGAATCTGTGGGTTCCGACGGTGTAGGCACACAGACCATTCTACGAATGGCGTCCACGGCCGTAGCTACGAGCGTCGGGCGCGACGCTTTTTCCGCGGCGGCGGCAGCTGGCCGGCAGCGCGGAGACCGGCGACATGCTCGGCCAATGCGTCGACAAGCGACGGTACGTCGGCGACCTCGGGCACGACATCGACCCGCAAGCCTTGCTCCTTCGCTTCCGCAGCCGCCATGGGACCGATGCACGCGATGATGGTGCGCGGGTGCGGCTTGCCCGCAATGCCGACGAGGTTCTTCACAGTCGAGGCGGAGGTGAAGCAAACAGCGTCGAACCCGCCGGTCTTGATCATGTCGCGCACTTCCGGTGCCGGCGGGGCGGCGCGGACAGTGCGGTAGGCGACGACGTCGTCGACTTCCCAGCCGCGCTCGACAAGGCCGTCAACAAGCACGTCGCTGCCGATGTCCGCCCGCGGCAGCAGCACGCGGCCGACCGGGTCGATCTCCTCGACATACTCGGGGAAGATGTCCACGAGGCCGTGCGCGTTCTGCTTCGTGCGGTGCGGGATGAGCTCCGGGATCATGCCGCGGGAGCGAATCGCGTCAGCGGTCTTCTCCCCCACTGCGGCCAGGTGGACCCCGGCAAAGGAGCGGGCATCCAGGCCGAGCTCCTCGAACTTGTCCCACACAGCGTCAACACCGTTGACCGAGGTGAAAACGATCCACTGGTAGCGTCCCTCAACGATGCCTTTAATCGCGCGGTCCATCTGCGCCGGGTTGCGCGGCGCCTCCATGGAAATGGTGGGCACGGACTGCGGAATTGCGCCATAGGAGTTCAGCCGGGCGTTCATCACACCGGCCTGTTCCTTCGCGCGCGGCACGAGTACACGCCAGCCGTAGAGCGGACGGTTCTCCCACCAGGAGTACTTCGAACGGTCGTCGACAGCAGTGCCGATGGTGACCACGAGCGTGCCATCCAGGTCCGCATCAAGCTTGCCGACGGTCCCCAGCGTCGCATCAAACGTCCGCTGCAGACGGGTCGTACCGTTGATGGTCACAGTCAGCGGCGTCGACGCGGAGAACCCGCGGGCCTGCAGCTCGGTGGCAATGACCGGCAAGTGGCGGGCCTCGCCCTGGAGGACGAGCGGCTGCGGGGCGGCGGCGAGGCCGTCCCAGTCGATCGGCTCGTTGGCCAGGTCAGCTTCGGTGTAGGTGGAACCGAGCGCGATGCCGGCGAACGAGGGCACCGTCGACGGCAACGACATGCCGGGCACCACCTGGAACTCCAGGCCGGCGGCGGCGACAGCGGAGATCTCCTCCATGATGGCGTTGCGGGTCAGCGGGTTGCCCGCAACCAGACGGATGACGTCGCCATCGCCTGCTTCACCGCGGTCGATCGCCGCCTGCGCTTCGGCGAGGGCTTCACGCAACGGCTCGACGATCTCATCTCCGGCGGGTGCCTGTTCGCTCAGCTCTGCCGCAGTCGGGTCTGCCGGTTTCGCGGGCTTGCGGCGGGCTCCAGCCTCCTTGGCTTTGGCACACATGGCCTCGTACTCTTCCGCAGCCGCTTTCAGCTTGTCAGCCGGCACGGGGAGAGCGGATCCGACGACACCGCGCACACCGCCAGAGACGTCCGGATCGACAACGGCGATCGAGTTACGCTCCAGCACCTCGCGAGCGCGGATCGTCAACAGGTCGGGGTTGCCTGGCCCGGCGCCGACGAAAATGACCTTGCCAACGTTCTCGGGCGCTGTGGAGGAGGCAGCATTCATCAAAGAAATCTCTTCTAAACGGATCGTTTGAAAGCGTCAATCACTAGAAAACCGCCTTACGCACCAAGGGACGTGCCCGGAGCTCCCATTAACGGGGACCAGATGCACAGCGGCGCAGACGGCGTATGGTAGTTACACCTTAAAGTAAGACGGCTGTTTTGAAAAACCGTGCTTAGAGGAATTGGGCTGCTCCTGCGTCGAAAAGTTGCTGGGCGCACGCTTGGCCCACCTCGCGCGGATCTGTGCCCGTAGCTTCGCGCACGAGTTGGGCGGAGCCGTCGAGAGCGAACACGCCGCCGCGCACCGTGATCTCATCTCCGTCGAGGACCGCAGACGCCGCGACGGGCGCGGTGCAGCCAGCTTCCAAGGTCGCAAGAACGAAGCGTTCGGTCAGGGCGCAGCGGGTGGCAAAGTCGTCGACAAGCGTGTCGATCGCTGCGACCGCCTGCGCATCCTCCGCCCGGCACTCCACGGCAAGCGCACCTTGGGCAGGTGCGGGCATGAAGTCCTCCGGTGCGAAGACTTCGGTGGCGCGCTCGCCGAGGCCGACGCGGGACATGCCTGCGTAGGCGAGCACCACAGCGTCGAGCTCACCGCTGGTCACGCGCCCCATGCGCGACTCGATGTTCCCCCTCAACGGGTGAATGTCCAGATCAGGGCGTTTCGCACGCAGCTGAGCGATGCGCCGGGGTGCGGAGGTGCCCACGCGGGCGCCGCTGGGCAAGTCGGCCAGTTTCAGGCCGTCGCGGGCAATCAGTGCTTCACGGCGGTCCTCCCGCACAGGAATGATCAGGTGCGTGCGCGGTTCGTGAGCGGTGGGAAGGTCTTTGAAGGAGTGGACGGCGACGTCAGCTTCACCGTCGAAAAGCGCCTGGCGGATAGCGGTGGTGAACACGCCGACCCCGATGCGCTCCACAGGGGCTTGCGACATGTCGCCCGCGGTGGTGACGATGGTCAACTCAGCGCTGTGTCCTGCGCTGATCAACGCATCGCGAATGTGTCCGGCCTGGGTCGTAGCGAGCTTGGACCCGCGCGTGGCTACTCTCAACGTCTCTGTCACTGGCTTTCCCTTTCACAAAACCCGGCAAGCGAGCTCTTCTCATAATGAGTGCCGTCGTCGCCTGCGAGCCCGGTGCGCGTATCTTTGCCGCCGGTGAGGCCGAACAGCTCCTCGATGGCGATTTCGTAACTCACCTTCGACTGCGTGCCCGCTAGCTCTTTGATCTTCACGGTCGGATTATGCAAGAGCTTATCGACGATCCTGCGCACCGCCCGTTCCACTTCCCCGAACTCCCCGTCATCCAATCCGGGCAGGCGGGAGCGCAATTTGTCCAGCTCAGTCTGGGCGGTCTCAGCGGCGGTGACGCGCAGTTCGGTGACCATAGGGGCGACATCGCGCACACGCTGCTCGGTTGCATAGGCGGCCAGCTCCGTGGCGACGATGTCCTCGGCCTGCCCGCGGGCATCGAGCTCCGGGCACATCGGAGAATCGGCGGAGTGCTTGAGAGCCTCGTGCAAGGCCTCGATGTTGATGAGGCTGACACCGGGCAGCTCGGCGACCGCGTCGTCGATGTCGCGCGGCAGGGACAGATCGACCAGCAGCGCGGGCCCGGGAATGTCCTCCGGGGTGATGGTGAAGCCGTCGCTCGCGGTCGCGGAGACCGCAATGTCCACCCGTGACAGTGCTCCGGCGCGGGCAGAAAAATCCACCACCTCGGCGGTCACACCGGCTGCGCGGGCGTGCTCGGCAAGCCGTTCGGCGCGCGAGCGGGTGCGGTTCGCAATGATCAGCTTGCTCACCCCGCGTTTACCCAGGTCCGTGGCGGCCAAAGAGCTCATTGCGCCGGCTCCAAGAACCAGTGCCGAGTGCCCTTCCAGAGACGCGTCGGGGGTCAGTCCCTTCAGCCGCATTGCTTCGTCGAGGGCAGCGGTGACCATGGAGGAACCAGCGTCATCGATATCTGTCTCGGTGTGGACGCGTTTACCGGCGTGCAAAGCAGACTGGACTAGCGCGTGCAGCGCCGGGCCGATCGTGCCACGGTCTGCGGCGTCCTGGTAGGCGGAGCGGACCTGGCCGATGATCTGCTGCTCCCCCACCACCATGGAGTCCAAACCGGCGGCGACGCGCATGAGGTGCTTCGCCGCGGCGTCGGCATAGCGGACATAGAGGTATCCCCGCAGCTGCGCCAACTCCACGCCCGAGAACTCACTGAGCACACCCAGCACGTCGTTGACACCGGTGTGGAACGCGTTGGTGACGGCGTAGACCTCCATCCTGTTGCAGGTGGAGATGGTCATGGCTTCGCTGATGCTGGGTTGCTCAAGAAGAGCGCGTGCAGTCTGCTCCTGCACGGCGTTGTCCATGCTGAGCCGCTCCAGCAGCGCGACGGGCGCCGAGCGGTGGGACATGCCCACCACGAGAACACTCACGTTTTCCCTCCAAGCCAGTTCGCGATCATCCCAAAGGATACCCCCGCTGCCCAGTTCCCAGACAATCCCCTGATCGTCGCGTGCGAATCTAGCGCGAGTCTACCTGCCCGCCACGGGCGAGTTCCGCAGCCAGTTCCGCGTTATCGACTTCCCAGCAGGCGAACTCTTCACCGTCGATGACCACGACGGGAACTCGGTCACCGAATTCGATGGCTAGGCCGGGGTGGGCGTCGACGTCGACAAGCGAAAGACGCGCTCCCGCTTCCGCCACCACGGGCGCGATCTGCGCCGCCACGCGCTCGCACGAGCCGCATGTGGAGCGGACCATTAGTTCAACCTCAGCTACTGCACCCATTGGGAACCTCCTAACATACGATGGATCACACTACACACGAAGGGAGAGAAGGCTTGAGCGGCAATCTGCGGCGCTACCTTGAGGAGACTGCGCTTCCGCCTATCGACGACGCCCACCAGCGCACCGCAGGCGAAGCCGCCGCCTCCGCCGCATCCTCGACCGTAGGCCAGAGCGCTGAGCGCGTCACCGAGCCCGACCCGGACATCCCGCAGCACGCGACCGCCGCTGCATTCTTCGATGTAGACAACACCCTGATCCAGGGAAATTCGCTCATCGCACTGGGATACCAGCTGTTCAAGCGCGGATTTTTGACGCTGAGCGAGATCTTCCCGTATCTCGTGGCTCAAGGCCGGTACCGTTTGTTCGGCGCGGAGCTGCCAGACGCGATCGCGCAGGGCCGTGAGAAAGCGCTGAGCTTCATCACGGGGTGGAGCGTGAGCGAACTGCGCGACCTGTGCGCAGAGCTTGTCGACGCTCACTTGATCGCCCGCACCTACACCGGCACCCGCGAACTCGCCTCGATGCACATCAACGCCGGCGAGCAAGTGTGGCTCGTGTCCGCAACACCAGTGCAGGTCGGGCAAATTCTGGCTGAGCGCCTCGGTTTCACCGGCGCCCTGGGCACCGTTGCGGAGGAAGAGGGCGGACAGTTCACCGGCCGTCTCGTCGGAGATATCCTCCACGGCCCGGGTAAGGCGCACGCCGTGGCTGCTCTGGCAAAGGCACAGGGGCTCAACTTGGAGGAGTGCACCGCCTACTCCGACTCCGCCAATGACATTCCCATGCTGTCCATGGTGGGCACCCCCGTGGCCATCAACCCCGACAGCCAATTGAGAAAGCACGCCGCGAAACACGGCTGGCTCATCCGGGACTACCGCCCGGTGCGCCGGGTGTTCCTCAGCGTGCTTGTCCCGCTCGGCGCCGTAGCCGGCATTGGTGGCGCGCTGGCGTGGCGCCGCCGCCGGAAGCGCTAGGCCGAACGCTCGCCGGGGTCAACCAAAGCCGAAAAACGCCCGCTCCGGCCAAACGGCGGGGACGGGCGTGAAGCGGGGCAGTTTTACTTGCCCAGTTTGCGACGCTGAACGCGTGTACGGCGCAGCATCTTGCGGTGCTTCTTCTTGGACATGCGCTTACGGCGCTTCTTGATCACAGAACCCATAGGTTTCCTCGCTTCTCTTTGTACGTACAGTTCCGTGCCGCGTTCCGGTTCCAGGGCAGGTCCGGGGCAACGCCGCGAGGTGCACTCTCGAGGCGGCGCTCACGCAACATGAATGGGTACAAAGTTTAGCGCCGTGACCGGGCGAATCCAAAAAGAGGGGGACTAGCTCACGTCGGAGTCGACGTCGTAGACCGAGGAATCCAGGTACTCGCTGACGGCGTTCTCGTTCACGCGGAACGAACGGCCCACGCGCACTGCCGGCAGCTCGCCGGAGTGGACCAGACGGTAGACCGTCATCTTGGAAACGCGCATGATCTCAGCGACCTCAGCGACGGTCAGGAACTTGCCTTTATCTTCAGTTGCCATGTTCTAGTTAAACCTCCAGCACTAGAGAGCCGGTGCGCGCTGTAGGCTTCCCCTCCCACAGTTGGACACGCACGTGCCGGGACCAGCCTAGCGTGAAAACAGTGTCACATGCGACTCAAAAGCAAGAAAACTTTCACTTTTTTCACAGCGGACCCCGGGGTCACTATCGTCAATCTGGTTATTCTCCCAGCTCAGCCGCCCGATTGGTCGCAGCCTCTACGGCCCGATAGAAGGCCCCACGCATCCCGGATTCCTCGAGTTCCCGGACGGCTTGGACAGTCGTTCCTGCCGGAGAACACACGTCTGCACGTAGATCTGCGGGCGGCTTACCCGAGCGCGCCAACATGGCCCCGGCACCTTCTGCCGTACCCGTGGCCAGCAGCATGGCAGTCTCACGCGGCAACCCCATCTGCACACCGGCATCCACCAACGTCTCCGTGAGGAGGAAGTAGTAGGCGGGGCCGGAACCGGACAGGGCTGCGGCAGCGTCGATAAGAGACTCAGGCACGACGGCGACCTTGCCGCACGCACCCAGCAGCTCCGTGACGAGCTCTTGCTGGTCCTCATCGACATACTTGCCAAATGCAACAACGCTGATGCCTTTGCCCACCTGCATCGGGGTGTTCGGCATGACGCGGACGATGGGTGTGCCCGCGCTCTGCGCCGCCTCCGTCATCGCACCGAGCGTGACGCCGGCTGCCATGGAGACGACGACAGTTGCAGTCTCGTTGCTCGCGATCGTCTCCGACAGCTCCTCGATCAAATCCGTGACCGCGTACGGCTTCACGCACAAAAAGCACACGTCAGCGTTCGTCGTAGCCGCCTCGTTGTCGTCTGTCGTGTTCACGCCGTACCGGCGGTTCAGCTCCTCACTGCGCTGCGGAGTGCGGTTTGTCGCTGTGATCGTTTCCGGGTCGACGCCAGAGTTGACCAGCCCTGAGATCAGGGCCTCACCGATATTGCCTGCGCCGATGACTGCAATGTTGCTCATGGCTCACTAGCGTGCCACACCCGCCGAAATTCTCAACGAGAACAACCACGGGGATTCTTCTCCTGTAAGCGCAAACCCCGCACGCTGAGCGTGCGGGGCGGGCGGGGTCAGTGTTGAGACTAGACGGCTGAGATCAGCGCCGGGCCGAACGTCATCACCGCGCCGGCAACACCGGCGAGCGTGAGAGTCAGGCCGTCGCGGCCGGTCTTCATCGCGCGAACGAGCAGCACAATGAGGCCCGTTGCGGCCACAGCCAACACTGCGACCACAATCGCATTCATGGTGGCCCAAAGGTACTGGAAACCAAGGAAGACCAGCACACCCAGGATCAAGCCAGCGAAGACGAGCAGCACCAGCATGATCGGGTTGACACTAGTGTCCTCTACCTCAGCGTCGTACTTGGCCACATCCTCGTAGGTCGGCTCCACAGCGCCATCGGCGCGGGCTTCATCAAGGCGATCCTCTGCCCGCTCCTGACGCGGCTCGACCTTGCGGTCCCGCACGTCCTCGCGGGCCCCTTCGCGAACGGGAGCGGCAAAAGCAGCCGTCTTCGGCTCGGTGCTCTGCTCATCCTCGACAACAGGGATGACGTTGGTTTCGCTCGAATCGCGCTTCACCGGGGTCTCGTGCTGGACAGATGTCATCGGCGCGGGCTTCTCAGCAGGTTCCGGACGCACGGCAGGCTGAACCTGCGTAGCCGGCTCCGTCTCCGCGGCCTCAGCAGTGTCGCGCTCCTGGACAGCATCCGCGCGGGAAACCTTGCGCAGGGTCACGCCATCTGCGTTGTCAGGCTGCTCCGACGTGAGCTGCGTCGGCTCGGGCTTGGCTGGCTGCGCTGCCTGTGCTGGCTGCGCTGCCTGTGCTGGCTGAGCTGTCTGATCCGCCTCAGACTGGGACGACTCAGCTTGGGACGGCGTGGACTGAACAGGACGGAACTTGGTCAGTGCGACCGGGGACTCGTCAGAACGCCCCTCGGTGGCAGACGCCTCGGCCGCATCCTTGGACGCGGACTTCTGCGCAGTCTTTTCCTCGGACTTCTGCTCGACCTTCTGCTCGTCCGCAGGCGCCTCCGACTCGGCGGACTTCACACCCGCGTCAGACTTAACTGCCTCGTCGGGCTTGACCGTTTCGGCTGACTCGGAGCTTTCGGCAGCATCGTCGTCAAGCGGCACAGAAGAGTGCTTGACCTGGGCCGGGCGGGCATTGACCTTCTTGAAGGAGCCAGTCAGTTCGGCGACGGTCACACCGCCTTCTTCAATGCTGCGGCGACGACGGCGGCGGGGCTGGCCCTCAGCGTCGGTGTCGGGATTCTCCTGCTGCGCCCGGGCCATCAGCTCGGCAACAGTGAGTTGCTTTTCGGCCATCTACTCGTCTCCTTCAGACTGTCCCATGTCTATCTGACGCAGGATCACGCCTTCGCGCAATGCCCACGGGCAGATATCTAACTTATCAAGTTTCAGTGCCCTCATGGCTGCTTCCGCCACCAGCGCGCCGGCCACAATTTGGTGGGAGCGGTCGGAGGACACGCCTTCAAGTTCCGCCCGATCGGACGCCGTCATGCGGGTAATGAAGGCGATGAGCTGGCGCAAACCCGGAGCCGTCAGCGTGCGCTGGACGTAGGGGCCAGCGGACGACGGAGCGGAACCGGTCAAACGCGCCAAGGTCCGGAACGTCTTCGAGGTACCCACGGCCAGACCTGCTTCACCGCGGACGAGGAACTCTTCAGCGGCGGAAGACAGTTCCGCGTCAATGAAATCACGAAGAGCGTTCACCGTCTTCTTTTCCGGCGGGTCAGAGTCAAACCATTCATGGGTCAGGCGGCCAGCACCCAAGTCAAGGGAAACGGCGATATCCGGGACTTCGTCATTACCCGTGCTCATCTCCAGCGAGCCGCCCCCGATGTCCAAGTTGGTAATGCGCCCAGCGGACCAGCCGTACCAGCGGCGCACTGCCAGAAATGTCAGCCGTGCTTCGTCCTGACCGGAAAGCACCTTGAGCTTCACGCCGGTCTTCTTTTCCAGGTGAGCCAGCACTTCTTGGGAGTTGGTGGCAGACCGCACCGCAGAGGTGGCGAAGGCGAGGAATTCTTCGCACTTGAGGTTATCCGCCAGATCAGCGGCCTCTTGCACCGCTTCGGTGAGCTTTTTCACGCCCTTGTCGTCGATGTTGCCCTCAGAATCGAGCATTTCCACGAGCCGCAGCGACTGCTTCCAGTCGCTCATCGGCGTCGGGCGGCCGCCGCTTTTTGCATCTACTGCCACGAGGTGGACAGTGTTACTGCCCACGTCCAATACACCTAGTCGCACAGGCTCAACACTAGACCGTCTACCGTGATTCACTGTGAACCAACCTGTGTTTTTGGGCTTTCCATCTGACTCCCCCGCTGGAAAATCAATCCGTGCAGGCCATGAATTGCCACCTGATTTCCCGCACGAATGGTTCGAATTCGTCCACCCCGACGATCCATTGCACTACTTCTCCCTCGACCTCACGTGGCTGGAATCGACATGGTCGTGCCGCTTCGGCACACCGCAGTGCCGCGGTATTTCACAAGAACTCCCAGTCGTTGGGTGCTGCATCCACGGTGCCTACCTGTCGGACGAGCACGACCGCGACGACCTTTACAACGCTGTCGCCGACATGCCCGCACGGTTCTGGCAGCTGCGCCCCGACGACGTCGACAGCTATATAGAGGCAGCCGACCCGACCGAGTTGGAGCCGTGGCTCGAGTGGGACGAGGACGATGAGGAACCCTCCATCAAAACAAAGCTTGTCGACGGAGCGTGCATCTTCGCCAACCGCCACGGCCACCCCACCGGCCCCGGGTGCGCACTGCACCAGTGGGCAATGGATGAAGGCCGCAACATCATCGGTTCAAAACCGGAAGTGTGCTGGCAGGTGCCATTTTCCCGCGAAGACTCGTGGGAGGAGCGCGGCGACGGCCAAGAAATCCTGCGCACCACCATCGGCGAGTACGACCGCCGTCAGTGGGGCGACGGGGGCGAAGACTTCGACTGGTGGTGCACCAACGACCCTGCCTGCCACTCTGGCTCGAGCACTGCGGTTCCTGTGTGGAAGTCGATGAAAGACGAGTTGACGCAGTTGATCGGTGCGGAGGCATACGGGATCGTCGCAAAGCATTGCGAAGCCCGCGCCGCACTACCCGCAGAAGCGAAGGCCGTGCACCCGGCGACCCGCGCCGCACAATCGTGACGCCGCGACGCCGGCGACATCACGCTTCGAACTTGTAGCCCAACCCGCGGACAGTGATGAGCTGCTCCGGACGGGAGGGCTCTTGTTCGATCTTCGTGCGCAGGCGCTTGACGTGCACATCGAGGGTCTTGGTGTCGCCGACGTAGTCCGAACCCCAGATACGGTCGATGAGCTGACCGCGGGTGAGCACACGGCCAGCGTTGCGCATAAGGTACTCGAGCAAGTCGAATTCCTTCAATGGCATCGGAACAGGCTGGTCGTCGACGTAGACGGTGTGACGCTCGACGTCGAGACGCACGCGGCCGCCCTCGAGGATGTTCTCGCTGGACTCTTCCTCCCCCGGCGGGTCCGCAACATCGGAACGGCGTCGCAGCACGGCCCGGATGCGGGCGATCAGTTCGCGGGTGGAGTACGGCTTGGTCACATAGTCATCCGCACCGAGCTCGAGGCCGACGACTTTGTCGATTTCCGTATCGCGCGCGGTGACCATGATGATCGGCACATCGGAGGTGGCACGCAGCTTCTTGCACACGTCGGTCCCCGACATGCCCGGCAGCATCAGGTCGAGCAGAACCAAGTCGACATTATTGGCCTCGAACTGCGTCAGCGCGGCCTGGCCGTCCGGCGCGACAACCGCCTCAAAGCCTTCCTTGCGCAGAAGGTAGGCAAGCGGGTCTGCCAGCGATTCCTCATCCTCGACGATCAGGATGGTCGGTGTCATTGCTGCTCCTTATTGTCCAACTCGGCGATCTCTGTGGGAACGACCGTTGCACTCGACGGGTCCGGTTTGTGCACCGGCAACTCGATCGTGAACGTTGATCCCGTTCCCAAACGCGACCACAGCTTGATATTACCGCCATGGTTTGCCACGACGTGCTTGACGATGGCCAAACCGAGCCCCGTCCCGCCCGTCTGCCTCGACCGCGCCTTGTCCACGCGGAAGAAACGCTCGAACACACGCTTCTGGTCTTCCGGCGCGATACCAATGCCGCGGTCAGTGACGCGGATGAGCACCACCGAGTCGCGGACGACTTTTTGGCTAACGCTGACTGGCTGACCTTTCGGCGAGTAATTGATCGCGTTTGTGATCAGGTTCGACAGAGCCGTGACCAACAGAGACTTGTCTGCCATGATCATTGTGTCGGTGCGTTCGCCGCGGTTGAGCTCGATCTCTTGGTTTTCGGCAGTGAGAAGGTTGCGTTCCATCGCTTCGTCGATGATCTCGTCGACGGTCACGGCGGCCATTTCCGGGAGCGCTTCAGCACCCTGCAGCTTGGACAGATTGATCAAGTCGGTGATCATTGCGCCCATGCGTTGAGCTTCCCCGACCAGTTTCTCACCGAAGTAGGTGACCATCTCCGGGTCGTTCGGGTCCTCCAGCAGAGCCTCGGCCAGCAACGACATGCCGCCGACGGGGGTTTTCAGCTCATGCGAGACGTTCGCCACGAAGTCGCGGCGGGCGGATTCCATGCGCACATTTTCAGACTCGTCCACCGAGTACACGATGATGTAGCTGTTCTCCGACAAGGTCAGCGGCTGAACCACCGCGCGCACGTTGTTCACGCGAGAGCCAGTGGAGCGGTGCTTGAGGTTCAAGTCCAAGACGCGGGTCTCTGCATCCTCAAACACTTGCTTGCCAACGCCCCACACCTCCGGGTTCAGCGTCCTGTCATGCACAATCGACATCTCGTGGGCGCGGCCGTTGGACAGGATGACGTCGCCTTTTCTGCCCACGACAGTGACACCGGTCGGCGACCCCTGGATGACCAAGTGCAGGATCTGGCTGACTGTGCGGACTTGGTTGTCTGCGGGGTTGTCACTGGTACGGCTACGCCCCCGCCAGTGGCGGAGCCTCTTGGTTCCGCCGATCGCGAGGGCGACGACAATGCCTCCCGCAAGGAAGGCGAGAACGTAATTCACGTGTTAATTATCGCCTACTGCGTCATGCAGGCTACTTGTTGCCCTGGTTGGCCACGGCGGCCGCGCCAGCCTCAGCGGCCTCCGGGTCCAGGTAGGTACCGCCCGGGTTGGTTACTTGGCCGTTGTCATCGAACTCGTACACCAGCGGCATACCGGTGGGAATGTTCAGTCCGGCAATGTCCTCGTCGGAAATGTTGTCCAGGTACTTCACCAGCGCACGCAGGGAGTTACCGTGTGCTGCGACCATGACGTTCTTACCGTCCAGAACCTGCGGCAGGATGGAGTCGATGTAGTACGGCAGGAAGCGCTCGACGACATCCTTGAGGCACTCGGTGCGGGGAACCTCCGGCAGGAACGCGTAGCGCGGGTCGTCGGTCTGCGCGTACTCGTTGTCCGTGTCGATCTCCGGAGGCGGAGTGTCGTAAGAGCGGCGCCACTCCATGAACTGTTCCTCGCCGAACTCCTCACGGATTTCTGCCTTGTTCAGGCCCTGGAGCTTGCCGTAGTGGCGCTCGTTGAGGCGCCAGTTGCGGGTCACCGGGATCCAGTGACGGTCGGCTGCATTCAGGGAAATGTTCGCGGTGCGAATCGCGCGACGCAGCAGGGAGGTGAACACGATGTCCGGCAGAATGCCCTTTTCTTTCATCAGCGTGCCGGCGTTGACTGCTTCAGCCTCGCCCTTTTCGGTCAGGTCAACATCGACCCAGCCCGTGAATTGGTTGGACTCGTTCCAGGTGCTCTGTCCGTGGCGTACAAGGATTAGCTTTCCGTTGCTCATAGCCCCCAGCATGCCATTTTCTGGCTATTTTCGCTGGTCATTTTTCTCACAGGAAGTTAAGTAGAAATTCAGAAAGATGTGGCTTATGTTCTTCATGTGATTACTCGTCGTATTTTCTCTCCCGCCGTCGTGCTGGCTTTCGCGTTCAGCACTCTCACCCTCGCCACCGCCACTGAGGCAGCACCGCAGGCCCATGCTGACACGGGCGCTGCAGCTGCTCCCGGCGCGCCCATGCGCGTGCTGCCGTATGACCCCGAATTCCCGTTTGGCCCCGATGTCAGCGTCGAAGAAGCCACGGGCATGAACATGCCGCCGGAGGCATTCTCGCTCTCCTGCAGCCAGGGCCCCATTGGTGACGTGCTCCTGCCTGATGGCACGACCCAGCGCATCATGGTGACCGCTGGCCACTGCGTCGTCGGTGACACCGAGACCGGCCTGCTGCTGGGCAGCGATGTCTACGCACCCACGCGCGACGGCTACGAGCGCATCGGCGCAACCGGCATGGTTCATTTCCAAGGCGGGGCGCCGGCGAATCCCCTCGCAATCCCGGAAACGGCGATGACCACGGTTGACTGGGGCATCGTGGTGCTTGACGACGACACTGCCGTCGACGGTTCCGCCTCCTCCAAGGACAAGGCGAACCGCAACGGCTCCACCCCCGTGACGCTGACCGGTGTGCGCGACTACCGCACGCTGCGCCCGGGCGAGGTCTCCTTCGACAACTTCGGCCAGCCGATCTGCAAGGACGGAATGATCGGCGCCCGCAAGTGCGGTTACCAGCTGCTCTACACGGCGGACAACGTCTGGCACGTCTCGCTGGATTACAAGCACGGCGACTCGGGCGGGGTGAACTTTGACCCCTCCACCGGTCAGATCATTGGCGTGTCCTCCCTCGGCGTGGGTCCGCTGGGCACTGCGCAGCGCGCTGACCGCGCCATCGAGCTCGCCTACGACGTTCCGGACGGCCAGGTCAACGACTACTTCACCCCCGCTGCTCCGAACCAGCCGCGTGCAGAGTTCGTCTCCATGGACGAAGAAGACAACGCTGTCGACTCCTACATCCTGGAGAACAACCCGGATGTGGCCCCGGAGGATCTGGTTCCGCCCACCAACCAAGAGGTCTTCGGCATGGTGGTTGAGTCCGCTCAGCAGGATGCCGCTGTCATCGGCGCAGAGGCGCAGACGCTCGCCGCTGGCTCGGCCGTGGCTGTCGCCACTGGACAGGCAACGGTTCCGGAGGTTGCCTCCGCTGCCAATGAGTTCGCCACCGAGGTGGGAACGGCCGCCACGGCCTACGGCAATGCCCTGTCCAATGTCGGCTTCCAGTGGGCACTGGAGGAACTCGGTTACGAGTAAAGGGCTACTCCCCCGTGGCGTCCCTGTGATCCATGGGGGTGAACCCCTCTAGCACCTCGGCGTACACCTGCGAGAGTGCTTCGGCTGACGCCGCCCAACTGAACACGGCAGCGCGTTTCACGGCGGCGGTGGCCATGGTGAGGCGGGTGGAGTCGTCGATAAGCAACTGCTCGAGCGCATCCGCCCACGCCTCGGGAGCGTGACCGTCGACAAGCACTCCCGTTTCCCCGTCTGCGACGGCCAGAGGCAGACCGCCCACCTGCGCCGCGACGACTGGCGTGCCCGCGGCCTGCGCCTCGATGGCGACAAGACCGAATGACTCGTTGTAGCTGGGCACCGCGACAATATCTGCGGCCTGGTAGATCTGGACGAGCTCTTCTGGCGGGCGCGGCCCCAAGAAGCGAACCTTGCGACCAATGCCCAGCTTATGGGCCATCGCACGGTAGAAGTCGACCGATGAATCCACACCCGACGCGCCACCGCACATGATGATGCGCAAGTTGCGGTCCGGGTCGCGGTCGAACAATTCCGCAGCCGCCCGGATAAGCACCTGCGGCCCCTTGAACTCCTGCATGCGGCCCACGAACGCGATCACTTTGCTGTCCAACGGGATGCCCAGGTGGCGGCGGGCAAGCTCCGTGTTGCGGTTCGTGCCCGGCGTGAACAGGCGCGTGTCAGCGCCGGGGGTGACCACGCTGATCCGCTCAGGCTCGGCATCGTAATAGCGGACTAGCTGTTGGGTCTCGTCGGCAGTGTTGACCACGATGCAATCGGCGTTGTCCACGAGCTGCTGCTCGCAAATGCGGCGGGCCTCCGTCTCTGGGGAATCCGAGTCCGCCGCAGCTTCGCGCGCCGCGTTCTTCACCGCCGCCCACGTGTGACCAGTGTGGATCAGCGGCACCCCGGCAAGGTCACGCAACAGCCACCCCACCTGGCCGGAGAGCCAATAGTGGGAATGGATCAGGTCGTAGGGACGGCCTTCCTGCCGGACAAACTGCATCACGCCACCGGCGAAGGCGGCGAGCTGGGTGGGCAGCTCTTCTTTGGCCAGACCCTCGTAAGGGCCGGCGACGACATTGACCACCCGCAAATTCTCGCTGACGCGCACCACCTCGCCCTGGCTGGTCCTCGTCGCACGGGTGAACACGTCCACCTCGGTGCCGCTTGCTGCGAGCTCGCGGGCGATGTTCAGAATGTAAACGTTCATCCCGCCAGCATCGCCGGAACCCGGCTGCTCCAGCGGGGAGGTGTGCATAGAGATCATGGCCACGCGCATGACCCGCAGTCTATCGCGCGTGCTTATGCCACTGCCCGAAGTCGCTGGCAACTGTCGCTGCGAGCTCGCGGTATGCCTGCATTGTCCGCGGGTGCAGGCGCGCAATGTCGACCACGGCACCTTCAGCAAGGTGCGGGTCATAAGGAATCACGTGCACGGCTCGGGTCCGCGCGCCGAAATGCGCAACCACACTGTCCATGTTCACCGGCGACTTCGGCGTGGCCGACGACACCACAACGACCGCGTTGGCCGCGAGCCTGTCATAACCGTGCAGGTTGAGCCAGTCCAAAGTCGCCGAGGCGGACTGTGCGCCGTCGAGAGCCGGGGAGCTGACCAGGATCAACGTGTTGGCCAAATCCAACACGCCCGCCATGGCAGAGTGCATCAGCCCTGTCCCGCAGTCAGTGAGGATGAGGTTGTAGTGGTGCTGCAGGATGTCGACGGCACGGCGGTAGTCGTACTCGCTGAACGCCTCCGACACGGCCGGGTCGCGTTCGGAGCCAATGACTTCGAGGCGGGAAGCCCCTTGGGTGGTAAACCCGCGGACGTGCGCGTACCGCGACGTGTCTGAGGCCGCGAGTAGATCGCGGATCGTCGCTGGGCCCGGCGCGGCGACACGTTGGGCCAAGGTGCCGAAGTCCGGGTTCGCGTCAATGGCGATCACCCTGTCACCGCGCGATTCCGCCAATACCGACCCCAACGCGACCGTCGTTGTCGTCTTGCCCACCCCGCCCTTGAGCGACATCACCGCGATCCGATAATCACCGCGTAAAGGCGTGCGCATGGCTTCCTCTAACGTCGCGGCAGCCAATTCTTTGCGAGAGGCACCGGGATTGATCCGTCCACCCGAGGCACCATGGACGAGCTTGCGCCACCCTTTCGCCGGGGGTGCTTTGACGCCGCGCACGACGTTTGCCTGGTCGAGGCTCTGCGGCGCTCGCTTGTGGCTTTCAGCATGCTTATCGACGGACCCCTGCCCCGCCTCAGCTCGCACCTCCGGCTGCGGGACGGGCCCATCCGGCACCCACTCCCCCAGCCCGGTGTTGGCGTACTTCTGGTACAGATCGGTCATCTCAATTCCCCCCGATGATCCCCTGAAAGTGCGGAAACGCCCGAAAGCTTTCCCCATTCATCGCGAGTGTACCGCCGACGGGCATGTTTCGCCCGGTTACCCTGCCGCCGGCAAGACTGCACCTGGCGGGCAGCGACATTCAGACAACTGGCAGCAAGGTGACAAAGATCATAAATATTCCGTCGAAACTGTCGAATCACAACTACACTTAGGCAAAGTAAATCAATCGCTGATCACGTTTGGAGGGCAGACAGCCATGTCGGCATACGAAGAAAAAGCCTGGTTATCCAGCTACGCGGAGTGGACCCCGCACGAGGTGGAGCTGGGCGACGACACCATTCTGGACATCTACGATGCCACGCTGGCAAAGAAGTCCTACAAGAACGCACTGTGGTTCTTCGGCAAGACCACGACTTACGCAGAGCTGGACAAGCAGGTCCGCAGCGCGGCCGCCGGCCTGAAGGCCTTCGGTGTCCGTCCGGGCGACCGCGTTGCTTTGGTCATGCCCAACTGCCCCGAGTTCGTCATCTCCTTCATCGCTGTTTTGAAGCTCGGCGCATCCGTGGTCGCCCACAACCCGCTCTACACCGAGCACGAACTGCGCGTCCAGTTCAACGACCACGGCGCACGCGTGGCCATCATGTGGGACAA
Source organism: Corynebacterium sp. CCUG 71335 (assembly GCF_024454075.1). Taxonomy (NCBI): domain Bacteria; kingdom Bacillati; phylum Actinomycetota; class Actinomycetes; order Mycobacteriales; family Corynebacteriaceae; genus Corynebacterium; species Corynebacterium sp. CCUG 71335. The sequence continues at coordinate 43,084 of NZ_JAGPYY010000005.1, read as the reverse complement.
GGCTGCCGGCAACCTGGGCGGCCTGCGCAAGGACACTCCACTGGAGACCATCGTCTCCGTCGACATGACCAAGTCCATGCCGAAGTACATGGAGCTGGCCCTGAAATACGTGCCGCTGAAGAAGCTGCGCGAGTCCCGTAAGAAGCTCTCCGGCCCGGCCCCCGACACTATTCCGTTCGAAACCCTGCTGTCGTCCGCGATCGGCGGCGAAGGCCACGACCTGCAAAACCCGGACATCGACCAGGACACCACCGCGGTCATCCTCTACACCTCCGGCACCACCGGCGAACCCAAGGGTGCGCAGATCACCCACGGCAACTTCAACCACCAGATGAAGGCCGGCAAGGCCTGGGTGCGGGACCTGGGCAAGGAAGACGAGAAGATCCTGGCTGTCCTGCCGCTCTTCCACGTCTACGGTCTCGCCCTCAACCTCGGCCTGGGCATCATGGTCGGCGGTGAAATCATCCTGCTGCCCGCTCCGGAGCCGGACCTGATCCAGGACGCGCTGAAGAAGAACCCTCCGACTTGGATGCCGGGCGTTCCCACCCTGTACCAGCGCATCGGCCAGTCTGCACTGGAGGGCGGCAAGAAGCTGACCTCGATCCGCAACTCCTTCTCCGGGGCTTCCACCCTGCCGGTCACCACCGTGGAGACGTGGGAGAAGGTCACCGGCGGCAACCTGGTTGAAGGTTACGGCCTGACCGAGACCTCTCCGATTGTCACTGCCAACCCGATGGACGGCTCGCGCCGCCCAGGCTACGTCGGCGTGCCGTTCCCGAACACCATCGTGCGCATTGTCAACCCGGACAACCCGACCGAGGTCATGCCCGACGGCGAAGCGGGCGAGCTCGTGGTCAAGGGCCCGCAGGTCATGAAGGGCTACCTGAACAAGCCCGAAGCCACCGAGAAGGCCTTCGCCGACGGTTACTTCCGCACCGGCGACATGGGTGTCATGGAGGAAGACGGCTGGATCCGCCTGGTCTCCCGTATCAAGGAGATGATCATCACCGGTGGTTTCAACGTCTACCCGGACGAGGTCGAAAACGTCATGCGTGAACACCGCGACATCGAGGACATCGCCGTCGTCGGTCGCCCGCGCGAGGACGGCTCCGAGGACGTCGTCGCCTGTGTCACCCTTGCCGAGGGTGCCGCTCTCGACCCGCAGGGCCTGCAGGACTACGCCCGTGAGCGCCTCACCCCGTACAAGGTGCCGCGCACCTTCTACCACTTCGAGGAACTCAACCGCGATATGACCGGCAAGATCCGCCGCCGCGAGGTCCAGCAGTCACTACTCGACCGCCTCAACGCCGGCACCGCCGCCGACGGCGAGAACTCCGACGGCAAGCCAGAGCAGCCCACCGAGGAAGAGATCCAGAAGGGCGAGAAGGAAAACAACTGGTCTGTCGAGCAGGCCCCCGAAGGCAACGAGGTTCAGGCTGGCCAGGCTGAGCAGACTGATCAGTCCGACCAGGGCGACGCCGACGACAACGCCGGACGTCACCGCCTCAACGAGCCCGAGAACTAATCGCTCACAGAAACCCGGCCAGGTCGAACCATTCAGGTTCCGCACGTGACCGGGTTTTCGCATGCGCACGTGGGGCCGCACGGGTATTGGCGCGAGCATCCGCGCGGTTGCGCAAAACTTTACATGCGCTTTAGCTTATGGTTTCAAAGCGCCTGGTAGGGGTTTTCTATCGCTCTACCAATACAATCGAAATGTCAACTTTTGCGCAGCTCGGATCACGAGCGAGCTAGCGCGCTAATCGATGGACACGCCGATCCAGACCGGCTCCGGCTCGAGTGTCACGCCGAACTTGTCCTGGACACCCGCGCGGATGGTGCGGGCCAGGGCGACAATGTCGTCGGCGGTAGCGGTGCCGCGGTTGGTCAGCGCGAGAGTGTGCTTGGTGGACAGCCGGGCGGGAGCGTTGGGATCGGCGTCGCCGGGGAAGCCACGGGGGAAGCCGGCGCGCTCGATAATCCAGGCGGCGGAGAGCTTCACGGCCCCATCAGGGTGTTCTCCAGACGCGGGCACCGGGTAGCGGGGCATGGTGTCGCCTTCACCCGGCGCGACGTCATTGACCAGCGCGGCAACCCGGTCCGCAACAGCCGGGGTCACAATCGGGTTGGTGAAGAAGGACCCGGCGGACCAGGTGTCGTGGTCTGCGGGGTCGAGGACCATGCCTTTGGAGGCGCGGACGCGGAGGATCTCTGCGCGGGCGTCGGCAAGCGGGAGGCGCTCACCACCCAGGTGGCGCAGCGGGATGGCGAGTTCGGACGGCTCGAGCTGCATCTCGATCTCCAGGACAACGGCACGGCCTGTGAATTTCAGGTTGGAGTAGCGGTACGCCAGGTCGAGCGAGCTGGCGGGGACCCACTCGTCTTCACCGGTTTCGCGGTTGTACAGGCGCACACGGGTGAGCACGTCGGAGACCTCGGCACCGTACGCGCCGACATTCTGCACTGGGGTCGCACCGGCGGACCCGGGGATTCCCGACAACGTCTCGATGCCGGACAGCCCGGCCGCGACAGTTTGCGCGACCACGTCGTCCCACACTGCCCCGGCCCCGGCGCGGACCAGGCCCGGCACACCGTCTGCATTGACAGTCACGTCGTCGTTCGCCACGAGCACTACGTCGAGGTCCAGATCGCCCTCGGCCACCACGAGGTTCGAGCCACCGCCGACGATGATGAGGGGGGTGGTGGAAGCGTCGAGAAGCGAGACTGTGCGTGCGAGCTCATCTGCTGTTTCCGCGCGGTGCACCGCACGTGGCACGCCGCCGACGCGCAGCGTGGTGAGATCCTTGAAGCTCAGGGGCGCTAATGATTCAGACACGTGAACAACGGTAGTCTGTATCCCATGGCAACTCATAGCGAAAACACTGTGACCATTAACCAGCCGGCTGAGAAGGTGCACAAGGCACTGTCAACGCGCGAGTACTGGGATTACATTGCGCAGCACCTCTCCCCCGAGCCGGGTGAGGTCGCCGAGTTCACCGACAACTCGGTCACCCTGTACGAGGTTCTGCCCACCACCGTCCTGCCGGAGGCCGTGCAGTCCATGGTTTCTCAGGCCCTGAAGGTCAAGCGTGTGGTCAACATCGGCGCGCTTGAGGGTGAGAACGCAGATGTTTCCTACACCGCGGACGTGAAGGGCACACCGGTTGACTTCGGCGGCTCCATTAAGCTTGCCGGCTCTGGTGACACCACCACCCTGAGCTACGACAACGAAGTCTCCGTGAACATCCCTTTCATGGGCCCGGCTATTGAGCCGAAGGTCGGCGAGGCGCTCGGCGACCTGTTCAGCCAGGAAGGCGAGCTCACCGACAAGTGGATTTCTGAGAACCTGTAGTTTCGCACGCTCGCGAACGAGACACCCCTAGAAATGGCCGACCACGCCCATAATCTGCGCGCACAGACTGGGCCTGGTCGGCCTTTTGGCGTGATCACCCGCGGCACGACTGGATATAACCGTTTGCGCCGCTCCGACAGGTGGACGCGCTACCACCCGCAGGTCCAGTCACTGTTGCGCGCGGAGCCTGCGCCTGTGCTTATCGACGTCGGCTACGGCGCCTCCCACACCACCACCGTCGAATGGGCCCGCTGGATGCGCCAGATCAACCCTTCTGCCCGCGTCATCGGGCTCGAGATCGACCCGGATCGGGTGCTTCCGCCCCGCGACGGCGTGACCTTCGAACTCGGCGGGTTTGAACTGGCCGGTTACCAACCCCACTTAGTCCGGGCGTTCAACGTGCTGCGCCAGTACGACGTCGCGGATGTGGAGGCGGCCTGGGCATCCGTCTGCGGGCGGCTTGCCCCGGGCGGGCTGTTCATCGAGGGCACGTGCGACGAGTTGGGTCGCCGTGCAGCGTGGGTGCTGCTCAGCGCGACTGGACCGGAGTCGTTGACGTTGGCGTGGGACCCGGAGGACGTCGATAAGCCGAGCGACGTCGCCGAACGCCTGCCGAAGGTGCTCATCCACCGCAATGTCCCCGGTGAACCCATTCATGCGCTGCTCTCGGCCGCAGACGCTGCCTGGGAGCGCTCCTCCGGGTGGGCGCCGCACGGCCCGCGCGTCCGCTGGCGGGAGGCACGCGCGCTTTTGCTTGCCGACGGCTGGCCCCTCGACCCCATCCGCCGCCGCATCCGCGACAACACTCTCACGGTGGGGTGGGACATCGTCGCGCCAAGTAACCAGTAATCTTGGGGTGTACAGCCACTTCACAGCGGATTCCTCCGGTGGCATGTTGGCAAACGGCATAGAACTCAACCAGAATGGCTTTCCATGACACGCAATTATCCTGCGGGCCCGGCTGGCTCCAGAGGCTCCACCGGGAAAGGCTGGAAAATCGCCTTCGGCATCATTGCCGTCATCTTGGTGCTGTTCTTCATCGCTGAGCTAGCGCTGCGCTGGTTCATCACCGATCAGATAAAGACCAGTCTGCGGGAAAGTGCGCCCGAAAGCGTCGCCGCCCAACAGGACGCCGAGGTCCACTTCGGCGCCATGCCCGTTGTCTTCGGGCTGGTGCAGGGCAAACTCCACCAGATCAATATCGATGTGCCGTCCACGCTCACACCGGATAGCAACGCCATTGTGGGCAACCCGCCGGCGACCATCAACGCCACCGGCTTCGTCCTCGACTCCGAGGATCCGAGTGCGGACGAACTCACCCTGTCCACCGAAGTACCCAAAGCCCTCGTCCGCGACATGCTGCAAAAAGAGCTGGGTAATGCGCTGGAGGAATCCAACGAAGGCCGGTTCGCCGAGTACAACGAGATCCTCACCGTCTCCGACGTGGACACCAACCCCGCCGACGGAACCTTCAACATCACGTTCTCCAACGGCGCGTTCGGGGTCGAGCTCCGCCCGGAGATCGTCGATAACCAACTCTCCTTCACGGCCGTGTCCACCCAGATTCTCGGCCGGAACCTACCGGACTTCTTCTCCGAGGCAGTCAGTGCCGCACTCGAAAGCGGCATCAACGACCAGGTAGCCGGGCCGCTGGAATTCCGCGAGTTCTCCGTCATCGACAACGGGTTCAAGATCGTTGTCTACGGCCACAACGTGCACCTCAACGAACTAGCCGTGTAGCCTGCGCGCACCGCAGCTACACGTATATGCGCGCGGCGCCTGCCAGCAGCAGGTCCAGCGCAGCGTCCAACGTGGGGATGGTGCCGTAAAAGGCTGTTTCGCACGCGAGCCCATTCAGCGCAGGCGGCTCGCTTGATTCCCTGAGCTCCACCGCGAGGAGATCGACTCCCCCACGCTGGGCCACGGCGTCCAGCTGAGTGATGGCATCCACCCCCACTGCGGCGGGGCACGTCACCCCAAGCCGCGCGCGGGAATCCACGACTTGGCGCACAGCAATGATGTCTGCGAGCACGGCGTTTAAGCCATCCGTGGTGCCGACCAATGTGTCGTCGATGGCCAACCAGACCTCGGTCGCTCCTTCATCTACGGCAAGGCGCGCCTCGGCGGCTTTGATCAGGCTGTGGTGGCGGCCCGTCGGCCACCCGATGAGAGCGATGACGCTGCCCATACCGTCGCCCGTGCCCGTGTTCGGTGCCGCAGCCTGGGCGGTGACGCCGGTGGGTTCGACGATGTGGCCGGCGCGTGCGACGTCGATAAGCGACGCGAACTCTTCATCGCTGACCCTACCGCTGAGAACGCGGTTGCGGCCGACGCGCGGGGCGAGCCAGGTGAGATCGTCGGTCACCAGCTGTAATTCCCGCCGATGATGTTCTTCAGGTGCGGACGGACATCGAAGAAGTACAAACCGATGAACACGCAGCCAATCAGGCCGATGAATGCCCTACCGCTCAAGCACGCAAGCGAGCTGACCAGCAAGATGCCTACCCACGCGACCTTCGGCATGCGGTCGCCTGCCGGGAATGCGTCCGAACGGGTCAGGCCCGCCATGACTGCCCCCGCAATGCCCGCCAGACCCACAATCAGCATGAGGACGCTGCGGAGCAAAGCTGGCGACAGCATGATCCATCCCTCAAGCGGCATGTTCTGGAGGTTGAGAAGCGTCATAGCGTTCAGGCCGAACCTTTCTAGCGGTTGTCAGTTTCGTCGGGGTTGTTACCGTCGGTCGGGTCGTGCTCCACAATATCGGAGGCGTTGTCGCCGCCGTTGAACGTGTTGCTCACTCGGCCGATCACTTCCTCCAGGCGGCTGCGCAGATCGGCCACAGTGCCTTCGACATCCACGTCAGACTCTTCAGCGCGGCTGCGGACCTGCCCGACAGCGGTGTTGAAGGTCTCGCGGATCTCATCGAGAGCGGAGCCGAAAGCGGCCTTGGTCTGATTCGCCTCATCGGACTCGCGGGCAGTGTCCACGGCGCGGGTAACGCTGCCGGCGAAGTCGCGGAAAATGGACTCTGCATCCGAGGCGAACGAGGTGGTCGCGGCGCGGAAGTCACGGTCGTTGGCTGCGCCCTGGTAAGCCTCGCGGGCGTTGGCGATAGCCGCCTTGAGCTGCTCCGTAAGACCCGAGTGGGCATGGGTGAGCTCCTCATCCACGCCGTGGTGGGCACCAGTGTCCACGTCAGCATCGCGGTCCGCGCGGAAGTTGCGGCTGAACTCGCCCGCAAGGTCCCCCAAGCGGGACCACGCGTTGAGCGAAGCATCGCCCACGCCGCGCAGAGCGTTCATGAAGGTGTCGTCGTTAGCAGGGCCGTTCGGGGTTGCGTTGGTCATGGCAGAGGTCTCCAGAATCGTAGAACGTGATCGGCAGGTGTGCGCCTCTCAGTCTAGACAGCCCGGCGGCAAAACAACCGGGGGCTAGAACAGCAACTGCGACACCGTGTAGATGACCAGGCCAGCCAGGGCACCGACGATCGTGCCGTTGACGCGGATGAACTGCAGGTCTTTGCCCACCATCAGCTCGATCTTGTCGGCAGCCTCACGGCCGTCCCAGCGCTCAATGGTGTCGGAGATGATCGCCGTAATGTCGCCGGCGTAATTGTCCGCAATGAACCGGGACGCACCCTCGATCCGTGCGTCCAAGTCTGCACGCAGCTGCGGGTCGGTGGTGATGCGAGTGCCCCATTCCCGCGCCAGTTCGGTGATGCGCCGCCGCAGGAGGGAGGAAGGGTCGGTGGAAGCGTCGATAAGCGATTGCGACGCTGAGGCCCAGATTCCGCTCGCCGCTGACTGCACGGCGTTGGACCCCATGATGTCGGCTTTGATGTCCTCGACCCGCGTGATCATCTTCGGGTCGGACTGCAGATCCTGCGCGAACTGTGAAATCGTGCGACGGACAGCGCGGCGCGCCTCGTGCTGGGGGTTGGTGTCGATCTCCCACATGAAGTCCTGCAGCTCGCGGTACACGCGCTCACCGACAAGGTCTTTGGCGAATTTCGGGGCCCAACGCGGCATGCGCTCGTCAATCATGGTGACCACGGATTCCTCCATGGTGTTCACCTTGTTGCGGCCCCAGGAGATGATCTCCTCCACAATCGGCTCGACCTTGCCGTCTGTGATCAGCCCATCGAGTGCGCGGCCCAGCGGCGGCCCCCAGGCAGGCTCCGCCACCCGGTCAATGAATTGGTGGTTGATCAGCGCTTCCGCGTCTTCCGGATCGATTGCCGCGACCGCGCTCGCCGTGAAGCGGCCGACCTGCTCCGATGCCTTCTCGGCATTCTCCGGCTGCGCAAGCCATGCACCGACCTTCTCCGGAATGTTGGCTTCGGAGACTTTCTCCGTGATCAGCTGCGCGTTGAGAAAGTTCTCGCCGACGAATTCGCTCAGGGCCCCGCCGATCTGGTCCTTTTTCTTGGGAACCAGCGCCGTGTGCGGAATCGGAATGCCCATCGGGTAGCGGAACAGCGCCGTGACAGCGAACCAGTCCGCCAGGCCGCCGACCATGCCGGCCTCCGCGGCCGCGCGAACGTACCCCACCCAGGCGGGCGCGTGATGCACGTCGTGCTCAATCCACCACGTGCACGCCAGGAAGATCACTGCGGCCAGGACCAGCAGGCCCGTCACCCACGTCTTGTGCATCCGCAACGAGCGGCGACGCTCCGCCTCAACTTCCGGCGACGGTCCCGGGACCTCCAGCGGCGCGCGGGTGTACGCAAGTTCGTGGTTTGTCATGAGTTGATTAAAGCGCAAAAAACCTCCCGCGCGAAGCGGGAGGCACTTGCTTAACGACGATCACCGCCTAGTTAAGACGGCCCGTCTCCTTCCGGTAGGCCTTGTAGCCGCTGCGGCCGGAAACGATCGCGATGATCGCACCGATCAGCGTGACAGCCGTGAACACCCCACCCACGATGAAAAGCGTGTTGGTGATGTCCGGGCTTGCACCGTGGCCCCACAGGTGCGTTCCAGCAGCGTAGATCAGGGTGCCAATGCCAGCCAGAGAAGCCAGCATCAGCCCCATGCCCACCCAGGTGCGGGTCTTCATTAGGGAGGAGTGCGGCGCACCGAGGGAAACCGGGTCATACCCGTCCAGGTAGCCCGAATGAAGGGATTGGCCGTACTCCGGGAAACTCTCGGAGGCGATGTCCGCAACGGGTGCGGGACCTGCGTGTCCGCTCATCGTTTCGTCTCTCTTTCTAGAAGGTGACTTCTACTTTAGTCGTCCTTGCCACGGAAGGCGGCGCGTGCGCGCTCCTTGTTGATGGCGCCGACAGCCTCGAGCGGGATGCCTGCCGGGCAGACGTCCGCGCACTCGCCGAAGAGGGTGCAGTGGCCGAAGTTGGTCTCCAGCTCGTCCACCATCTGGCGGGCGCGCTTGCCACGCTCTTCCTTGCCCAGCGGCAGGAGCTTGAGGTGGTTCAGCTTCGCGCCGGTGAACAGGTGCGCAGCGCCGTTCGGGCACGCAGCCACACACGCACCGCAGCCGATGCAGGCAGCAAAGTCCAGAGCCTTCTCCGCGGTCTGGTGGTTGACGTGCAACGTGTCAGCGTCCGGTGCAGTACCAGCCTGGATGGACACGTAGCCGCCCTGCTCCATCACGCGGTCCAGCGCGGAGCGGTCCACGGTGAGGTCCTTGATCACCGGGAAAGCAGCCGAGCGGAACGGCTCGATCTTCAGGGTGTCGCCGTCCTTGTAGTTCCACAGGCGCTGCAGGCAAGCCGTGGTGTTCTGGCCGGCACCGTGGGGGCGGCCATTGACCGACAGGCCACAGGTGCCGCAAATGCCCTCGCGGCAATCGGAGGCGAAGGTGAAGGGTTCTTCACCGGCCTCGACGCGGGCGTTGTTGACGTGGTCCAGCAGCTCCAGGATGGACATCTGCTCCACAGCGTCGTCGACCTGGACGGTCTCGAAGTTTCCCTCGGTGTCGGGTCCGGCCTGACGCCAGATCTCAAGTGTCAGTTTCATTACTTGTAGTTCCTTGTCATCAGCGGGATCGAGTCGAAGTACAGGGGTTCTGCGTGGCGGATGAACTGCTCATCGCCGGCGGGCTCCCAGGCGGAGACGAAGCACCAGTTCTCATCGTCGCGCTCTGCCTCGCCGTCCTCGGAGAGGTGGTCCTCGCGGTAGTGGGCACCACAGGACTCATCGCGGTCGAGAGCGTCGATGATCATCAGCTCACCCAGGTTGATGTAGTCCGCCACACGGATGGCGTTCTCCAGCGTCTGGTTCATGTCCATCGCGTCACCCGGGATGTTCACGTTCGCCCAGAACTCGCGACGCAGCTCGCGCACGCGCTCCAGGCCCTTCTCCATGTTCTCCACGTTGCGGGCAACACCGCAAGACTCGTAGAGAATAGCGCCGAGCTGCTCGTGGTAGAAGTCCGGGCCGTGCGGCTCCTCACCCTCGACGGTCATCAGACGGTTGACCAGGTCCTGGGCGCGGGTCACAGCTGCGGTGACCTCCTCAGCCTCGAGTTCCAGAACCGGCTCGTTGAGGTGGCCGGCCAGGAAGTTCGGGATGCAGAACGGGAGGGTGAACCAGCCGTCCACGGATGCGGACAGAAGCGAGTTCGCACCCAGGCGGTTAGCACCGTGGTAGGTCCAGGAGCACTCGCCGGCAGCGAAGAGACCGTCGATGGAGGTCATTTCGTTGAAGTCGGTCCACAGGCCACCCATGGTGAAGTGAACGGTCGGGGCGATGAGCATCGGGGACTCGTACGGGTCGTCACCGACGGAGTCGTAGTACATCTCGAACAGGTTCGAGTAACGCTCCTTGATGGTGTCCTTACCCAGGCGCTCGATGGCGTCCGTGAAGTCAAGGTACGCAGCGTTGTTCAGCGCACCGACACCGCGGCCAGCGTTGATTTCCTGGGAGATGGCACGCGATGCGACGTCGCGGGGCACAAGGTTACCGAAGGCCGGGTAGCGGCGCTCCAGGAAGTAGTCGCGCTCCTCCTCCGGGATGTCCTTCGGGTCGCGGTCGTCGCCTTCTTCCTTCGGGACCCAGATGCGGCCGTCGTTACGCAGCGACTCGGACATCAGAGTCGTCTTCGCCTGCCACTTCGCATTGACCGGAAGACCCGTCGGGTGGAACTGCACGAACGCCGGCGATGCCATGTAAGCACCGTGCTCGTAGGCACGCATGATGGCGGAAGCGTTGGAGTTCTTCGCCAGCGTGGTCTTGTGGTACACGTTGCCGTAACCACCGGTAGCCAGAATGACGGCGTGGCCGGTGAACGGGACAATCTCACCCGTGATCAGGTTGCGGGTGACAATGCCTTCGCAGCGCTTCTTTCCGTCCTTCTCCGTGATGATGTAGTCGAGCAGGTCGTTGTGGGTGAAGATCTCCACGTTGCCCAGGTGGATCTGACGCTGCAGGGCAGATGCCGTGGACAGCTGGAGCTGCTGACCTGTTTGGCCACGGGTGTAGTAGGTGCGGGACACCTGGACACCACCGAAGGAACGGGTCGCCAGGGTGCCGCCGTACTCGCGGGCGAACGGAGCACCGATGGCGTTCATGTGGTCGATGACGCGGACGGACTCAATAGCCAGGCGCCAGCAGTCGGACTCGCGGCAGCGGTAGTCGCCGCCCTTGACGGTGTCCTTGGTGTGGCGGTACGCGCCGTCATTATCCATCTTCTTACCGCGGGCGGAGTTCACGCCGCCCTGTGCAGCGATGGAGTGCGCGCGACGCGGTGCGTCGTGGTACGTGAAGTTCTTCACGTTGTAGCCCAGCTCACCCAGTGCAGCTGCAGCTGCACCGCCGGACAGGCCGGTACCCACCACGATGACGGTGAACTTGCGGCGGTTGAGCGGGGAGACCATCTCCATGTGGTCCTTCTGGTAAGCCCACATGTCGCGCATCGGCACGCCCTTGGGCTCGTTGCTCTCCAGAATGTTGCCCGGGGTCACGCCAGCAGCCTTGGACTGCGGGTTGGTGAAGTCCTTGTTCTCGTCCTTCTCCGCAGCCGGGGTGGTGTCAGCGCCCTCGGCCTCAGCCGGGCGATCAACGGTTGCCTGCTCGCTGGCGGGCTTGACGATCTTCTCGCCCTGTTCGCCAAGGCCCTTACCCGTGCTGTGGGTCTCCGCTTGCGGGTCTTTGGGCTTGTCGGCGCCCGCCGCGTTGTGTGCAGTAGTCATTTCAGATTCCTCCAGCGTTTCCTAGTGCACGATTCCAAATGCAATGGACAGCGGCATAGCGATGTTGGCAAGCACCACAATCGCCGGGACCCAGTAAGCCAACACGATCATGATCGCGTGGCCGCGCTTACCCAGCCAGCCCAGGTCAGACACAGCCAGGTACACACCGTGGGTGAGGTGCATGAACAGCGCGAGCATAGCCACGACGTAGAACAGGGTGACCGGCCAGCGTGCGGGTGCGAAGGTGGCCAGCATGTTGTTCTTCACTGCGCCAGCCTCGAAGGCGTTGGACGCGACGACCTCACCAATGGTCAGGTCGAGCAGGTGGAAGATGATGAACAGCAGCAGGATCACACCGGTGATCAGCATCCAGCGCGCAGCGGTGGACTGGATTCCGCCCATCAGGTTGGTGCGGCGGAACTTACCGCGGGACTGGCGCGAGCGGGCGTTCAGCGCGAACGCGCCCCAAATGTGCAGGAACAGGCAGGCCAGCAGCACAATGCGAACCATCCAGAGGAAGGACTCGCCCGGGAACAGCGGGTTTCCGATTGTGCGCAAGAAGTGGCCGTATTCATCGATAGCCGGCACATCGCCGTGATCTGGCATGAAGATCTTGAGGTTACCGACCATGTGGCCGATGACGAACAAGAAGAAAATCAGGCCGGTCACGGCCATGATGAGCTTGAGCGCCCAGGTAGGCACTCCTGGCCGCTCACGCAGCGGCTCTTCGGTAATTTTGCCGTGACGAATTGCGTCGCGGTCTGCATTTTGAACAGTCATGGCACCTCCAGTGTCGATTTAACTTTACGGTTCCCTGCAGCCTTCTCACTACTTAGTGGTTTCTTAGATCTTCAGTCACCCCCGCCCGCGATCGCAGTCGCGGTCGCTGCATGTGGGCCTGAGCACATTCGCTTATCGACGTTTCGACCTCCCCGCCCGGCGACCCCACCACGTCACCGCGATACACAGTGGTTTCGCCATCCCGGGCACGCAACCGTCACATGTGCCTGTTTACCAACGTTCCAATCCACCCTTAAGTTGTGACGTGCGACACCCAAGGCAGGGATAAGCGATTACCCCCACTGGGTCCACCCCGAAGGGTGTCATCCTTTCGTTGGTTGCTTGGCCCTAATTGTTCCCTTGCTGGCAGATTCCGCAATAGCCCACGGTCACCCGGCCCCGCCGGGGCCTCAATCCCAGCGCAACCCCACCCCCGAATGTTTTCGGTACCGTGGGGGCCATGACTGAAACGAATTCCGCAACACGCGTTATTGACGCTTCCGCTAAAGACATCTTCGACATCCTCTCCAATCCCGCACGCCACCCAGAGACCGATAACTCCGGCATGGTGGTCTCCCTCGACCAGGGCGACCGTATCCAGGCTGTGGGCGACACCTTCACCATGAACATGACCAAGGAGGACGGCGACTACCAGACCCGTAACGAGGTCTTCGCCTTCCAGGAGAACAAGGTCATCGGCTGGCAGAACGTGGAAAACACTACCGCCGAGGTCAAGGTGGGCGCCAAGTGGCTGTACGAGCTCGAATCCGAGGGCTCTGACTCCACCCGCGTTACCCTCACCTACGACCGCTCCGAAATCGAGCTGGACAACGTCCGCAAGATGTCCGAGGAGAACTTCACCGACGAGGTCATGGAGGAGTCCCTCTCTGCCCTTGCAGCTGCAGTCGATGGCACCGACAACCCGACCCAGAAGTCTTCCTAGGACCTAGCCAGCTCCACCGCTATTTAGCACCGGCAGCAAAAGTGCCCAGGTAGAGCATTACCCGGGCACTTTTCTTATGCGCACTTACTTCACCGCGTAGAAGACCTTCTCGCCGGAGTACAAGTCAGCCTCGACGACGATCGTGCCCTCTTCCTTCCCCTCAATCGGAATGGACACACCGATGTTGCCCGACGTGTCCGCCCCGTTGTAGAGGGTGGTGGAAAGATCGAACATGTCCGGCTCCACGAGCGTGACCTCGTGAGACTCATAGGTCTTACCCTCCGGCGACACGTACGACACAAAGATAAGCGGGCTCTCACCCTGGGGATCGTCACCAATGTACTTCGCCGTCATGTTGACCAAGATGTGCACCATCCCGTCTTCCGGCTCGTCACTAAACTGGTTCTCCTCCATGATCTCGTCGGTCGCGTCCAAGTTGACCGAGTTGATCGTGACTTCCCAGTCCCCCTGAGTGATGGTGCTACCCAGCGGCAGCGGGTTCTCGCGGCTCTTGCCTGCATCAGAACCCTTGGCCTTACTCTTGCCCTTGTCTTTACCGTTATCGGCTGCCCCTCCTGCGGAGGCGCCGTCAGCTGGCGCATCGTCGCCGGCATCCTCGGCAGCGCTGTCGCTCGTGGAGCTCGCAGCCACAAAGAACACGGTCAGCGCGATGAGCCCGCCGACAACCGCAGTAATCACACCGGCGATGGCCGGACCTTTCGACATGTCTTTCATGACCAAGCCGATGATGCCGACCGCGAGCGCGATGGGAAGCAGAAGCCACCCGAACACCAGTGTCGCCGGGAAGAAAGACATGATCGTGCCCAGGACCGCGAGAGCAATCGAAATAATGCCCAGAATGTTCAGCTTCGATCCCCCGGGCTGCTGCGGCGGGCCGTACTGGGGCTGATCAAAGCCGTACTGGCCTTGGCCCTGGTTCTGAAAAAGGGACTGGGTTTGGTTCTGCTCATACGGTGCCGCAGCCCCAGCACCGTACTGGCCCGCACCGTACTGCTGCCCGGCGCCCGTACCGTATTGGCCCGTACCGTACTGGCCGGTTCCATATTGCCCGGCACCTGCACCGTACTGCCCGGCGCCGTACTGTCCCGCGCCGTACTCCTGACCAGCACCAGCGCCATATTGGCCCGCGCCGTAACCACCGGTGTAGCGGGTCGATCCACCGGAACTGTCCGCACCACCCGATGTCCAATCCGGTTGCTGTGAACCGTATGGGTTATTCGGATTGTAGCTGTTGGACATGACTGCCTCCTTAGCCTTTCAGCAGGCACCGTTTAATCTCGAGAACGATGTCACTTTCGCTCGTCGAAGCGTGTTGTCACAGTTACTGTACAGACGAATACTACGGTCCGCGCATCTGCGCTTCCCCAATCGAGCCTGCTGCGGTAGCCCTCAAGGGATGAGGTGATGGGGTGGGGTGGGTTTAAACGTCGAAAAGCGCCCCGGCGAAGAACCGGGGCGCTTGAAGCGACATGATTTAGAGGTTGATCATGTGGCCCTCGACACCGTGAGCGATCTCCTTGAGCACCTCGGACAGCGTCGGGTGAATGTGGACGTTGCGCGCGATCTCACCGGCGGTGAGGTCGAAGCGCTGAGCCAGGTTGATCTCCGGCAGCAGCTCGGACACGTTGGCGCCCACCAGGTGGCAGCCGATGATCTCGCCGTACTCGCCGTCGACGACGAGCTTGCCGAAGCCCTGGGGCTCAGCCAGGCCGAGAGCCTTACCGTTCGCGGAGAACGGGAAGGTAGCCACCTTGATGTCCTTGTCGGCGAACTTCTCCTTCGCCTGCTCCTCGGTGTAGCCCATGGACGCGACCTGCGGGTTGCAGAAGGTTGCACGCGGCATCATCTGGTAGTCGCCGAGCTCCATGGTCTCAGCGCCAGCGATGGTCTCTGCGGCCACGATGCCCTGAGCCTCAGCAACGTGGGCGAGCTGCAGCTTCGCGGTCACGTCGCCGATGGCGTAGATGCCCTCGACGTTGGTGCGCATACGCTCGTCGACCTCGATGGCGCCACGCTCAGTGAGCTTGACACCGGTGTTGTCCAGGCCGAAGCCCTCGACACGCGGCTGGAAGCCGACGGCCACCATGACGCGGTCGACGGTGAGGGTCTCCACATCGTCGGAGTCCTTCTTCTTGATGTCCACCTCGACCGAATCACCGTTGTCACGCACCTCGGTGGTGGCGTGGCCGGTCAGCAGCTTCACACCGAGCTTCTTGTACGCCTTGGCGATCTCCTTGGACACGTCCTTGTCCTCGTTCGGTAGAACGCGGTCCATGAACTCGACGACGGTGACGTCCACGCCGTAGTTGGACAGCACGTAGGCGAACTCCATGCCGATCGCGCCAGCGCCGACGATGACCATCTTCTTGGGAGCCTCCGGGTTGAGGATCTGCTCCTCGTAGGAGACGACATTGTCAGACAGCTCGATGCCCGGCAGCGTCTTCACAATGGAACCGGTAGCGATGATGCAGTTATCGAAGGAGATTTCCTTGCCCTGGTCATCGCCCTCGGTGATCTCAATGGTCTTGGCGTCCTTGAAGGAACCGACACCGTTGATCTCGGTGATCTTGTTCTTCTTCATCAGGTAGTGGACACCGCCGACGATCTTCTCGGAGACCTTGCGGGAGCGCTGGTGCGCATCGCCGTACTCGAAGGAAACGTCACCCTTGATGCCGAAGGTCTTCGCCTCGTGGTTGAAGATGTGCGCCACTTCAGCGTTCTTGATCAGAGACTTCGACGGGATGCAGCCCACGTTAAGGCAGACACCGCCCCAGTACTGCTTCTCTACGACTGCAACTTTCTGTCCAAGCTGAGCCGCACGGATAGCGGCGACGTAGCCGCCAGGGCCCGCGCCGATTACTACAACGTCATAATGTTCTTTAGCCACGTCTCCTAGGATACGTTCGTTCGCCAGATCCTGCTTGCACGTGCTTTGACGGGCCTATTTCGCTTCCCACTTCAAAGTTCCCTGCCAGTTTGGCATGATTAACATTCATGAAGCTCTCCCGCCCCGCCCTCGCTTCGGCTGCCGCGCTCGTTATCGCCGCTAGCTCGCTGTCTTTGGTCCACTCGACACCCGCCGACGAGCCGCTCGCTGTCACGCCGCTTGACGACGGTACGCAGCACCCCGCCCCCGAACCCGACCCGAAAGCAGCAGCCGACTCCGGTGCAGAAGCCGAGAAACCTGCAGCAAAGAAAGACGCCGCTGAGGGCGGGACAGAGCTGGACCCGGCAGCTGAGCTTCCCAAGCCCGGAGCCGGTGCTGACCAGGTTGACGATGACGTGAAACGGGAGTCCGAGACGACCCCTAACCACGCCGACCAGACACCCGTCTTGGCAAAGATGACTGAGCTGACGGAGGCCCCGAAGAAGGTGTCCGGCGGAGGCAAGGATGATCAGTGGTGGTTCAAGACCACCAAGCAAAAGCGCAACGAGAAGGAATTGGGTCAAGGGCGCGAAACCGATCGTCGAGGCCTGGAACGTTTACTCCGAGTCGATGAGGCGCGATATCCCTGTGGCCATCATCCCGGCCCGAGACGAGAACGGTAACCCCATCACGGGTGCCCCGACGCTCTACATGTTGAACGGAGCCGGCGGCGCGGAGCAGAATGCCGACTGGATTACCTCTGGCGACGCTGACATCTTCTTTGAGAACAAGGGGGTGAACGTGGTCATCCCGATGGAGGGCGCCTTCTCCTACTACGTCGACTGGCTTGAAGACGGTGAATACCTGAAGCAGAACTCCTCCTACTTCAAAGGCCTGCAGAAGTGGACGACGTTCCTGGGCCGCGAATTGCGCCCTGCCGTGGAGGACCACTTGGAGGCTAACGGCAAGCGCGCTGTGGTGGGCATGTCCATGTCAGCCACCTCTTCCCTCTTGCTCGCGGAGCACTACCCAGGCGAGTTCGGCGCTGTGGGATCCTTCTCCGGTTGTGCGGCGACCTCAACTCCAATTCCTTGGGCGTTCGCTGGCCTGACTGTGAACCGTGCGGCGTCGAACGGGGGCCGCATTACCCCGGCGCACGCGTGGGGTCCGATGGGCAGCCCCTACAACCGCTACAACGACGCGCTTGTCAATGCCGACAAGCTCGAAGGCTCCAAGCTATACATCTCCAACGCGTCCGGTCTTGGAGCGAACGAAGACATGTTCGGCTACCGCACCGAGGTCCGCGGCCAGAAGTCTGCTGACGCGCTTTCCGGTTCCGCAACCACAGTCGTTGAGGGTGGCGTGATCGAAGGTGCGACCAACGCGTGCACCCACGACCTTCGGGCGAAGCTGAACGGACTGGGAATCGAAGCCCACTACGAATTCAAGAATGCTGGCACCCACTCTTGGCCTGTGTGGGAGGATGACATGCGTCGCTCCTGGAACACCGTCATCGGCCCGACACTGATCGGAGAAGGATTCAAGCCGGACGAGTCTCTGCAGGAATCGAACTCCTGGAACGCGAACGGGTCTAGCTAGAACGACCCCGCCGCCGGCGCTTCTTGCCCGAACGGTGACAATGCCCCGGTAACTTAGCTCGTTTTGGCGCTGTTTTCACGCGCTTTTTGAGCATTGTTACCGGGGCATTGTTGCCATTCGCCGATTGGAGAGCTGAGCTGGGATGGGCTGTTAGCCCTTTTAGAACATGCCCAGGCTCAGAGCGATCTGGGAAGAGGTGGAAGATGCCTCGTGGATCAGGCCGCCGAGGAACTGGTTGATTGCCAGCTGTGCCTGTTCGATCGGGTTGAGTGCGTTCATGGTTCGCGTCCTTTCAGTTAGGGCTATTGCGGGTGACTCTAGGAAGATATTCGGAGGTTGGGGTGGGGTTGTTACGTCGAAAAGCACCTTGACATGCTTAACTTGAGGCACAATAGTAACATCCTCCCACTTGTGGTACTGCCTATCCACGGTTAGAGTCAAGTGCAGTTTGATTGTATCCCCCGGTAACAACCATGACGCTTCAAGCGAATAACAAGGTTGAAGCTAACGGACCATTAGTAAGGAAACACCCATGAAGTTCCTCCGCTCAGCCCTCGCAGTTGCGGCCGCAACCTCGATTGCGCTCGGTGCCGCCCCGGCCATTGCCCAAGCAGCTCCGGTTTCGGCAGCTCAAGCGGCCGGCCAAGCTCCGGTAGGCGTGGTGAAGAACTGGGACGCCAACCCGGCCCCGAAGGCGATCAACACCGGCGAGACCGCAAAGTGGGTCCACGAGGTCGACCACAACAAGGTTTGGGCTTTCTGGGTCCACTCCCCGTCCATGGGCCGTGACATCCCAGTTGCTGTCATCCCGGCGCGCAACGCGCAGGGCCAGCCGGTCAAGAACGCCCCGACGGTCTACCTGCTCAACGGTGCTGGCGGTGCGGAGCAGAACAACGACTGGTTGACCTACGCCGAAACCCAGAAGTTCTACGCCGACAAGGGCGTCAACGTGGTCATCCCGATGGAGGGCGCGTTCTCCTACTACACCGACTGGCTGAACACCCCGAACGCCAAGTACTTCCGTGGCCCGCAGAAGTGGGAGACGTTCCTGACGAAGGAGCTGCCGGGACCGATCGAGAATCGTCTGGGCGCTGACAGCCGCCGCGCGGTCGTCGGCTTCTCCATGTCTGGCACCTCCGCGCTGGTTCTGCCGACCAAGGTGCCCGGTTTCTACGACGCCGCTGCATCCTTCTCCGGTTGTGCTGCCACCTCCAGCCCGGCTGGGTACAACTTCGCCCGCCTGACCGTCAACCGCGGTGCTGGCTCGGCTGCGAACTACCAGACGGTTACCCCGGAGCAGATGTGGGGCCCGATGGGCGGCCCGTACAACCGCGCCAACGACGCACTGGTGAACGCCGACAAGCTGCGCGGCACCAACCTGTACGTCTCCACCGCTACGGGCCTGGCATCCGAGAACGATATGGTGTCTACCCTGGTCGGCAAGGGTGCTCAGGTTCCGGCGGCATCTGCGAACGCGATGGTGCTCCAGGTTGAAGGTGGCGTGATCGAGGCTGCCATCAACACCTGCAACCACGACCTGAAGGCGAAGCTGAACAGCCTGAACATTCCGGCCCACTACGAGTTCCGCAACGTGGGCACCCACTCCTGGCCGGACTGGCGCAAGGACCTGGAGAACTCCTGGTACAAGACCATTAAGCCGGCATTCGGCATGTAGCCCGCCATTCGGCGCGTGCCCACGGGGGCGTTAGGGTTGTCTGTATGACCTCTAACGCCCCCGATCTGTCTATTGCCCCAGCTGAACTCGACGAGATCACGGGCGACAAAGCCCTCGCATGGGCCTCCGCTTGGTCCGCCCACACGGAGCAGCAGAACCAGGACGAGGAGCTGGCGGGCCGCATCCGGGACGCCTTGGACACTGACGAGAAGATCCCGTACGTCACGCGGCGCGGGGATTACCTCTACAACTTCTGGCGCGACCGTGAGCACCCGCGCGGGATCTGGCGCCGCACAACCACTGACGCTTACCTGCGGGGAACTGGTGAGTGGGAAGTGGTGGTAGACGTCGATAAGCTCGCGCGCGATGAAGGAGAAGACTGGGTCTGGAAAGGTGCCGTGGTCAGGCCCATCGCGAACGACCGCGCACTGATCAAGCTCTCGCGCGGCGGCGCGGACGCGGTGACGGTGCGTGAATACCACGTCGACGACCGAGCATTCATTGACGGCTTCGAGCTCCCTGAAGCCAAGACCGACGTCAGCTGGATCGACCGCGACACGCTACTCGTGGGCACTGACATAGGCAAAGACTCGGTCACGGAGTCCGGATACCCGGTCGAGGTGCGGAAGTGGGAGCGCGGAACCGCGATCGAGGACGCGCCGGTGGTCTTCCGCGGTGAGCGCAGCGACGTCGCAGTAGGCGCGCACGTCGACCACACCCCCGGCTTTGAGCGCGTGATTTTCGAGCGCGCGCTGGACTTCTACACCTCGCGCACGTACATCGACGGCGAGCTCGTGGATGTCCCCGAGGACTGCATCGTCGTGCCGCACAAACAGTGGCTGTTCCTGCTGCCGCGCACGGCGTTCGACGGCATCCCGGCGGGTGCTCTCGCAGTGGCATCGTTGGATCTCACCGAGAAGCGCGTGCTTATCGACGACTTCCCCATCGAAGACCTCTCCGTCACCGCCACCACCCTGCTGGTGACGGTGCTGGACAACGTGGTCACGCGCATCTTCCGCTTCGAGCTGGGCACATGGGACCGTTCCGAAGTCGAACTCCCGGAAGCGGCGACAGCGTCGGTGGTGGGAACGAGCCCGCTCGACGGCGATGAAACCTGGATCAACGTGTCGTCTTTCACCACTCCCTCCACGCTGCTGCGTGACGGCGAGGTGGTGCGCCAAGCACCCGCGCTTTTCGACGCGTCCGGCCTGGAAACCCGCCAACACTGGGCCACCTCAGCGGACGGGACGAAGGTGCCGTACTTCATCACCGGCGACTTTTCGCAGGGTCAGCGGCCGTGCTTGGTCGGCGGATACGGCGGCTTCGAGGTGTCACTCACCCCGGGGTACTCCGCTGTGCGCGGAATCTCCTGGTTGGAGAAGGGCTACTACTTCGTCCAACCCAATCTGCGGGGCGGCGGCGAGTTCGGCCCCGAATGGCACTCGCAGGTGGTCAAGACCAACCGGCACAAGGTGTGGGAGGACCACCGGGCAGTGCTCGAAGACGTAGTCGCCCGCGGTTATTCCACGCCGGAGCAGCTAGCCATCCGCGGCGGCTCCAACGGCGGACTGCTCACATCCGGCGCGCTGGTGCAGTACCCGGGCCTGTTCGGCGCGGCCGTGATCCAGGTGCCACTGACCGACATGCTGCGCTACCACACTCTGTCAGCAGGAGCGTCCTGGATGGCCGAGTACGGCGACCCGGACGTACCGGAGGAACGCGCCGCGCTAGAGAGCTGGTCGCCCCTGCACAACGTGACCGACTCCCCTACCTATCCCCCAGCGCTGGTGACCACCTCCACCCGTGATGACCGTGTGCACCCCGCGCACGCCCGAACCTTCGCGCTCGCCTTGGCAAAGGCCGGTCAGCCCGTGGATTACTTCGAGAACACCGCCGGCGGTCACGCCGGTGCCGCCGACAACGAGCAGGTCGCACGGGTTGAATCGCTCATCTATACCTGGCTGGAGAATCAGATCGGGAACTCTTCAGATCAAACTTCCGACTGATGTTCAATGGAAAGGACAGCATCATGAAGAAACCACTGACTCTCGCCGCCGTCCTGTGCGCTGGCGCCCTCGGGCTGGCCGGGTGCGGCGACAACACGGAGACTGCAGGCACATCAGACGCAACATCAGAAGCCACCCCGGATGCCGCGTCGGGCGCTCCGTCGGATGTTGCGTCCGAGGCTTCCTCTGAGGCAACCATCGAGCTTGTCGACGGCTACTGCCGCGCCAAGCCCGCCGCCGAAGACGACGTCGCCATGGAGAGTGCGACCGACTTGGACAAGAAGCACTCCGACATGACGGCCTGCTTCGGCACTCTGAAAAACACCTCCGATCAGGACATCTCCGTCAAGTCCTTCGCCGTCCCCTCGCTCGAAGGCGCATCGACCGAACTCCACGAAGTCGTGGACGGCGTCATGCAAGAAAAGCCGGGCGGCTTCACCGTCGCCCCGGGTGAGACCTACGAGCTGGTCCCCGGCGGCGACCACCTGATGATCATGAACTACGCCGACGCCATTCCCGCCGGTGAGACGCTGGAGGTCGAGATCACGACCGACGCCGACACCACCCTTTCCATCGAAATCCCGGTGCGCGAGCAGCCCTCCGGCGAGGAGAACTACGGTGGCCACGAGGGCCACGACGATCACGAGTAAGGAACCATGACCGACAACCCCCGCCCCAGAGCGCACCAACCGTCCCGCCGCCAATTCCTGCACGGCGCAGGAGTTGCCGGAGCTGCTGGAGTGGTAGCTGCTGGGGCTTCGGCGTGCGCGAATGAAGGGGGCGGGGAAGGAAGCGTCGATAAGCCACAGGACGCGTGGCCCGGGCAAGGCATGGGCGAAGAAGCGGACGCGTATCTCGCTGACTCGCGCGTTGATTTCGACGGGGAGCACCAGGCTGGTGTTACCACGCCCGAGCAGGCCTTCAACAAACTCATCGCGTTCAATCTCCAGGACGGCAAGGCCTCCGTGGAGGACGCGCGGCGCCTGATGCGGCTGTGGACTGATGACGCCCGGCGCATGTGCTCTGGCCTCGCCGGGCTTGCGGACCTCGAGCCGGAGAACATGGTCTCCACCGCGAACCTGACCATCACGGTCGGGTTTGGCCGCAGCTTCCTGGACAAGCTCGGACTGGATGCGCCGGAGTGGCTCGGGGACCTTCCTGCATACTCGCGCGATGAGCTCCGTGAGGAATGGTCCGGCGGCGACCTTTGCCTGCAGATCTGCGCGGACGACCGCTTCACCGTCTCGCACGCGGCGCGGTTCATGACGAAGACGGCGCGCACCTACGTCGACACCGCGTGGATCCAGGACGGGTTCCTGCACGCCCGCAGCTCGATCAAACAGGGTGAAACGCCGCGCAACCTCTTCGGGCAGCTCGACGGGTCCGGCAACCCGTCTACCGATGACTTTGATGACATCGTCTGGATCTCCGACGGCCCCGCGTGGCTGAACGGCGGCACCGCGATGGTGGTGCGGCGCGTTGCCATGCTTCTCGACGAATGGGACATCCTCGACCGCCCCTCCCGCGAAGTCGCAGTGGGACGGACGTTAGACACCGGTGCCCCGTTGACCGGGGAGGATGAATTCGACGAACCCGACTTTGATGCCCGCGACGAATACGGCTTGCCCGTCATCGACCCGAACTCCCACATGGCCAGGGCCTTTTCCTCCGATCCCGCCAAGCGCATTTTCCGCCGCCCCTACAACTACGACATGCCGCCCGGGCCAGACTCCCGCGGCACCTCCAACGCGGGGCAAATGTTCATCTGCTTCCAGAAGAACCCCTTGCAGCAGTTCGACCCGATCCAGAAGCGTCTCGACGACGCCGACCGCCTCAACGAGTGGATCACCCACATCGGCTCCGCCGTCTTCGCCATCCCGCGCGGGACGCGCGACGGCGAGTACTGGGGCCAACATCTGCTCGAGGGCTAGAATCAGCCCACGATGAAGGCTCTGTCATTCGCGACGGTGTTCGCGGCGCTCTCCGGGTTCGTGGTCCTCTGGGTCGCGTCCTGGTCGCTCGACGCCGGCACACAGATGCTGTATTTCCAGGCGTATTGGAGCTTGTTCTTCGCCTCGGCGGGCTTTATCGACGGCATCACCCAAGAAACCACCCGCGCCGTGTCCTCCGCGCGAACCAGCGGTATGGCGGGCACAGCGAACCCATGGCGTCTAGGAGCCGTCATTGCGGCCGTAGTGGCCGTGCTCGCCCTTGTCTTCGGGGTTGTGTTGATGGGTCAGCTCGTGCCCTTGGACAGGTCCGTGGCAGCTGGTCTGTTGGTATTCGGCCTGTCCAGCTACGTTTTCCAGGCTGTGCTGTCCGGCATATTGAGCGGCACTCAGTTGTGGAGCCAGTACGCGGCACTCGTCGCCTTCGATTCTGGGATCCGCCTCGTGCTCGCAGGTGTTGCTTGGGCGGCGGGGTTCGGCTTGCCGGCATTCCTGATCATCACCGTGATCGGTGCTCTGACGTGGGTGCTGATCCTCGCAGCGTCGTCGCACGCCCGCAGCCAGATTCGTGTCACCCTAGATGTGGACCGGTCTGAGTTCACCCGCCGCGTTGGCGCCGCGATCGTGGCGACTGGCGCCTCTGCAACCCTGATCACCGGCTTTCCGATGCTGGTCAAATTCGCCTTCCCCTCCCTCGACCCTGCCGCAGGTGCCGCCGTCGCCGCTATCAACCAGGCAGTGCTGCTCACCCGCGCACCGGTGTTGGTTCCCCTACAGCGCTTCCAGTCGGCCCTTGTGGTGCGCTTTGTCACCAACCGGGCACGGATCTACTCTTCGCTGCTCCGCCCGATCGCGGCCGTCCTTGGGATAGGCGTGGTCGGGTTTGCCGCCGCGTGGCTGATCGGGCCGTGGATCCTGCGGGCGTTCTTCCCACCAGAACTCTTCGTGCCAGGCTTGCCGCTGGGCCTACTCACGTTCGCGTCAGCAGTCATGGGCGCGCTCATCATCACCGGCACAGCTGTTCTCGCGCTCGAGCTGCACGCGTGGTACGTCGCAGGCTGGGTGGCCGGCTCGGTGGCCACCTTCGCCCTGCTTTTCGCACTGCCTGCCGTAGGCGGCACCGGTGTGGCCACGACAGTGATCGCGGCGTTGATATTCGGCCCACTGTCTGGCGCGTTAGTGCACGTCATCGGCTTGTCAGGGAACCGGGATAAAGTGAACGCATGACATCTTCTGCGAACACGATGCTCGTCACTGGCGGCGCCGGCTTCATCGGCTCCAACTTCGTGCGCATGGCGGCCCAGCGCCAACCGGAGACGAAGATCGTCGTGCTCGACGCGCTGACCTACGCAGGCAACGCCGAGAATCTCGCCGGGTTGGACGAGGCGGCTGTGACTCTGGTTGAGGGCAGGGTGGAGGATGCTGGGGTCGTCGATACGCTCGTGCGCGATGCTGATGTCGTGGTGCATTTCGCCGCGGAGTCGCACAACGACAACTCTCTGCGGGACCCCTCGCCGTTCGTGGCGACCAACATTATGGGCACATACACGCTGCTCGAGGCCGTGCGGAAGTACGGAACGCGGTTCCACCACGTGTCCACCGACGAAGTGTTCGGCGATCTCGCGCTGGATGATCCCGCGAAGTTCACTGAGTCGACACCGTACAACCCGTCCTCGCCGTACTCCGCGACAAAGGCCGGGTCGGACCACCTCGTGCGCGCGTGGGTGCGGTCCTTCGGCATCGACGCGACGATTTCGAACTGCTCCAACAACTACGGCCCCTACCAGCACATTGAGAAGTTCATTCCGCGGCAGATCACCAATCTGCTCTCCGGGCGGCCCGCGAAGCTGTACGGCACGGGCGAGCAGGTGCGCGATTGGATCCACGTCGACGACCACAATGACGCCGTCCTGGCCATTCTCGAGCGCGGCAAAGCCGGTGAAACGTACAACATCGGTGCAAGCGGCGAGCGCTCGAACCTCGAGGTCATCACCATGATCTGCGAACTGATGGGCGGCGAGTTCGAGCACGTCGCCGACCGGCCCGGCCACGACATGCGCTACGCCATGGACGCCACCAAGCTTCACGACGAGCTCGCCTGGCAGCCCCACTACACCGACATGCGCGAAGGCCTAGCCAACACGATCGAGTGGTACCGCACCCACGAAGCGTGGTGGCAGGAGGCGAAGGACGCGGTCGAAGAGGGGTATGCACAGCGCGGGCAGTAGCCCACCTTCAGCTACCTTCGAAACGCACGGTCTCGCCCCGCTGCGCACACATGTCATCTTCCAACCAGCGGCCTAGCACGTGGGCGAAGAGGATGGCGACGACCAAACACTCGCGCACTCTGACCCCAATAAACGGGGGGTCAGGTAAAAACTCCGCGTTCACCCACCCCGGGGAACCCCGCTAGTCAGAGCCCGGAATCCGACTAACCAGAAGTGCTGTTCGACATCGCAGAGGCCATTTTTTGATGGGTGGCACAAATCCGAGGCCCAGCTTTCTACCCCGAGGGCGCGAAGACATAAGGAATCCCGTGAGTCGGGCGAATGTCAGATGACATCTCCCAGTAAGAAGGAAGTAGCAAAGTCATACTCAGTCTAAAATTCAATCTTGAAGTTTCTGTCACTTCAGCTGGCCGTTTCCACTCGAGATAATTATCTGGTCCAGCAAGCCCGGAAACACTTCCTCAAGATCAGTTCGACGCAGACGCGTCATGCGTCCGTTTCCCACGTCACGCTGCCAGACCAAACCGGCATTACGCAGAACTTTGAAGTGATGTGTTCGCGTTGAAGGCGCCCACGGGGTACCAAATTCTGAACATAGTTGTTCAGTCCCATCTGGCTGTGCAGCCAGTTTTACAATCACTTTACGTCGGTTAGCGTCTGACAATGCGTGCAAAATTTTAGAGAGGTCAAACTCGTCGATACTCGGGTGGCCATCCTGATCAGGCATACGATCTCCTTTCAAGGAATGAAGGAACTAATAAAATCGTAGCTGTTCAAGATCGTGCGATATCATTCCAGTTAACTACACCACGCGAGGAAACTATTTACTCACAGGAGTCGACAAGGGACGATGCACTAAAACTCCCGTATCCACTTGATGTTCTCAGGAGGCACTGCCATGAATAACCTCGGCAGCTATTCAGTCAGTGCTCCCACCGACTCGCGAATGACCACCCGTGCTATTGCTGCCCACATACAATGATGCATGCCGTATCCAAGATGCATACCGTATCCAAACGGTAGATGTTTCTTCTAGTTACGCTGAACACTCACCGTCCACAGCGAAGCGAAGACCGTTTGGTCTCTGTTTGCCGCATGAGCATCTACGTACACAACTTCACCTGGATAGGTTTCCCCTTCTTCCATTTTAATCCGCCTCGATGCAATGCACGGAAAGGTAGGAGTTCATCCCGGAGAAAGACGGCGGAGAAGTTCTTCAGTCGTGGAGGGTAGTCATCGAAACAGGCGAGAGACTGGAAACGTCTCGAGTTTCAGAGGAACGAATAGTTGTGCTCATTGTTTCTTACTCCTTTTCATTTAACTTAGCGCTGGAACCGCGCCGTACGAGCAAGACAGACACAGTTACCAACGAAACAAGGGCCGTCAGCGTGAGCGCGCTTGTACTGAAAGCGTCAGCATAGACATCTGGGTGGCCCGGTTGCCCAGCCGCAGTACTTGTCGCAGCTTCGCCGGAAAGCTGTTGTTGAATTTGCAGGGAAAGCATGAACGCATACCCGGCAACGAACAAAGCCTCGCTACCCACACGGAAAAAGTTGAGCACGCCAGCCGCTGTGCCGGTCCTTTCAGGAGGAACAACCCCCAGTGCGTGTCCATCTACAAGGCCAATGGGTAGGCCGAAGCCCAAGCCAAGCAAGATCATCGGAATAATTACGAGCCCGATTGACCCCTCGGGCGTGAGCAGCATCAGGCCAAGGTCTCCGACAATAAGACAGATCAGACTGAGGTACACCACAAAGCCAACCGTTATCCACGTGACTTTCTCAATCAGTTTGGCCACTAGGATTGGCGCAACAACGACTGGGATTGTCATCGCAAGCATGATCAGGCCAGCTTGTCCCGCACCGATACCTTTAATGCCACTGAAGGCAGAGGGTAGATAAGTCAGCACTGTAACGAATCCAATAGAACCCGCAATCGGCACCAGACACATGGCGAGGAACTCTCTGTTCTTAAGAATGGAAAGATCTAACAGCGGTGTCTTTGTCTCATTAATATCCTGCGCAGCGTCGGTGGCTGTAGGAAGGATTCTTGCATTCAATGTAACCAACGCAAGAATTACACCATGAACAGCAAAAACTCCTCGCCACCCAAAGCTCGAAACCAAAATTCCTGAGATAGTTGGGCCTAAGGTCAAGCCCAATCCATTGATAGTTCCAAACAGGGCGAATGCTCGGCCTCGCGCACTGCCTTCATAGGCGTTAGAGAGCATAGAGCTAGCTCCAGTGAGGACGGCTGCCGCCCCACAACCTGCAATAAGTCGCATGAAATCAAGCAAAAGAAGCGACGGGCTAGCAGCGCTTATCAGGCTGGACACCGAGAATAGGGCAGATCCGACGACAAAAGTCACACGAAAGCCAATACGGTCACTTACAGCTCCCCAGCCAAGAACTCCCAGTGCAAACGCAACGTTGAAACCGTTAACGACCCATTGAAGTGCTGTCGTGTTTGCCCCAAGGTCAGTGGAGATCTGCGGAAGAGCGATGCCCGTTCCGGAAATTGACATCGGCGTAATGAATTGCGCCACAAGGACTATAGGCAAAGTCCATCGACTTGGGGTGGTGTCCGCCACGACTTTCTCTTCTGGCGTAACTCTTGTCATCCTGTTCCCTTCGGTAGATACTACTTCTATAGTAGCTACCAAGTATTTAGTACATATGCAAGCGGAGGGAAAGTTTTTGTGGAACTTGAGCAGGATTCATCCGACGTTGCGATTGTCGACGGTGGCTCTTCAGGCATGCTCATGGCACTTTAACTGTCATTACAGGGGTTAGAGATTCTGCTCTTCGAACCTCGGCCGAGCGCAGACCGCCGTCCAAGAGTTGACATGACTCATGTACGTTCACTCTCGCGCCCAATCCGCCGTGGATACATTCCATTAACTGACCCCCACCTACTTGGAAAACGTTCCGAACTTAAGAACGTTGCCGGTCTCCAGCCCCCCGCCGGTGCCCCGCGGAGGCGACACCCGTCGCAACCCGGCAAATCCGAAGCCTCTACCGAAGCCTGAGGAACAACCGACCAAGAGTGCCTCTACGCCGACGTGGGAGGCGCCGATGACGCAGCCGACGACGAGCTCTCCTGGCGGCCCCACTACACCGACATGCGCGAAGGTCTTGCCAATACGATCGAGTGGTACCGCAGCAACGAAGCGTGGTGGCGGGAGGCGAAAGACGCCGTCGAAGATGCCTACGCGTCGCGCGGGCAATAGCTTCCTGCGGCCGTAGGATGAGCGTATGGCTGAGCTTGAGACGCTGACAAGCGTGCCCATCGAGGGACTTGAAGTCCGCACCTTAACTGTTCACGGCGACAACCGGGGATGGTTCAAGGAAAATTGGGCCGGCGACCCCGCGATGCGCGTGGAGCAGAACAACGTCAGTTTCAACGCGCAGCGTGGGGCGACGCGCGGCATGCACGCGGAACCGTGGGACAAATACGTCTCTGTTGCAACGGGGCGCGTCTACGGCGCGTGGGTTGACCTGCGCGAAGGTTCACCGACATTCGGCGCGAAGTACGGGTGCGAAATCGGTCCGGACACTGCGGTGTTCGTGCCGCGCGGCGTCGCCAACGGCTTCCAGGCGCTCGAGGACGCTACGACGTACATTTACCTGTGCAACGCGCGCTGGAGCCCACACGCGCAATACGCGTTCTGCTCCTACCGCGAGATCGACTGGCCGCTCGAGCCCACTGAAGTTTCAGCGAAGGATCTCGAGCATCCGATGCTTGCCGACGCCTCCCCCGTCCCCCCTCGCCGCGTGCTAGTGACCGGGGCGAACGGGCAGTTGGGCCGGGCGTTGCGCCCGTTGCTGCCCCACGGGGATTTCGTGGGCCACGACGAGTTCGATCTGACTTCTGATGTCTCGACGTTGATGTCCGCTCGGGATTGGACACAATACTCCGCGATCATCAACGCAGCGGCGTTCAACGACGTCAACGGCGCAGAAGGTGACGGCCGAGCCGGGGCCTGGGCCGTCAATGCGCTGGGTCCAGCGAAGCTCGCGCAGATTGCCGCGCGCTACGACCTGACACTGGTGAACGTGTCCACGGACTACGTCTTCGACGGGACTGTGGGGGTGCATACCGAGGACGAGGCACCCAGCCCGCTGTCCGTGTACGGCGCCTCCAAAGCCGCGGGTGAGGCCGCTACCGCCGCCTGCCCCCGGCACTACCTAGTGCGGACGTCCTGGGTGTTCGGCGACGGGGGTAACTTCATGACGACCATGGCGCGGCTCGCACGCGAAGACGCCAGCCCGCAGGTGGTCAGTGATCAGCGCGGGCGACCGACGTGGGCCGAAGACTTGGCACGAGGCATCGTGCACCTGCTTGATTCAGGCGCCGAGTACGGCGTGTACAACATCACCTCCGGCGGCGACACCGCCTCCCGTGACGAGATCGCCATGGCCGTCTTCATCGCCTGCGGCGGCGACCCCTCCTCCGTCCAGCCGGTCACGACCGCGCAATACCAAGAGGCCTTCGGGCCCGAGGCGCCCCGGCCGGCCGAGTCCACGCTGGCACTGGACAAGATTGAGGCGACCGGATTCAAGCCGACGAACTGGCGCGCGGCCCTGGCGATGTACCTGGGGTAGGGCCAGCTCTTTAGAACGCGTGCACTAACGATCAGTAGGGCGCTTGAGGAGCCTTTTCGCTGTTCGATAACCTGGATCTCCTAAACTTTTTTAGGCCTTTAACCAGCGCCATCACGAGCTTCCCGAAAAACTTGAGCCCTTTAATCGAACATACGTACGCTTTTCATGGCTCGGTTGTCCACGTGAGGTTGTAAGTTGTGTGGCAAAGACCAAGCGACATACAAACAGGGGGTGGCGAAGATGACCGAACGAGTTGGCGCAAATTCCTTGGCGGATGCCGTGGATGCCATCGCGGAAGCAATGGCTGACATTTCGCGCATCTTTGCTGACCCCCACGCTTTAGCCTTCGATGCTGTCCGCACCGACATGGAGCGCCTCGAAGAGATCCTCTCAGGCCAGAAGGCATATGCCGACGCTGCGTTTGCCTACCTGTGTGACCGTGACGGAGCTGGCCGAATTGTCGGCGCGAACCAGCCTGCCGCGTATCTGCGCGATGTTCTCGGTCTATCCCAGGCAGAGGCCATGGGGCGCCTACGCCGGGGAGAGGACCTCTTCGCGCCAGTCGAAGACACCACCCCCGACGACGAGTTCCTCTTCGCCGGCATCGACCCTGACTCCCCCGACGCGGACGAAGCAGCTGCGGCGGTAGCGGCAGCTGCGGAAGAGGCCCGTCGGAAAGCGGAAGAAGAGCGTGAGGCGAAGCGCCGGGCGAAAGAGGCTGCGCTGAAGGCGGCGAAGGAAAAGCAAGACATCATCAACCGCGAGCTGATGAATCTTCGCGACGACGCGGTTCCGGGGCGCCCGGTCATTCTCGCCAAAGCTCTCGACGAGGCTAACAGGCGCAGCCCAGAAGACCTGCGCAAATTTGTCCGCCGGCTCGTGGACAACGCCAACGCTGCCGGCCGGAAGAACAGCCCGGACAAGCCGCAATCGGACTTTGATGCGCGGAAACTGATCATGGGCAAGCCCGACAGCGCAGGCATGTGCCGGGTCACCATCGATCTTCCGGCCGGCGAAGCCGCGGTGCTTAAGGCGGCGCTGGACCTTGGGCGCGGCGGAATCGGCGACAAGTCGGGCTCTTCCGAGCAGGAGCCAAAGGACACGCGCACGATGTCGCAGCGGCGCTTCGACCAATTCATGCACATCGTGACCAACTTCTCCGGAACCAAGGCTGGCTCGCAGGGCGGTATCGGCACTGTCGTCGTCGGCATGACCCTCGATGACCTGAACAATGCCGACCACACCACCACGTTCATGACCAACACCGGGATCAGCCTCACGGCGTACGACATGCTCCGCCTCGGTTTCACGGGCACCGACTTCATCGCTCAGCTCGACTCGGTCACCGGCGTCCCCCTCTCGCTGGGGCGCACCCGCCTGGCAAGTGTCCACCAGCGCATCGCACTGCTGGCCATGCAGGGAGTATGCGCCTGGCACGGGTGCGACCGCCCGATGAGCGAGCTAGACATCCACCACATGGAGTCCTTCTTCGACGGCGGGCTGACAGACATCGAGAACCTCATCGCCCTGTGCCGCGAACACCACATGTGCAACAACGACCGCAGAGATGGCAGAGGTAACAAGGGTTACGTCGACCGCGACCCCGAAACCGGCCGGGTGGGGGTAGTCCCCGCAGACGGCGGGCCGATGAGATTCAACGAAACCGTCGACGCCCACGAAAGCATCGGCCACAAACTCCGCAAGCGCCAGAACCGGCAGCACCCGCCACCGGGGTCCACCCCCGGAGACCCTCCTGACCCGGTACTCTTCCCCGTCGCTTAATCGTCACCTATTCTCCCCTACCCGCAGGCCGCCGAAGCGCAGAAATGCTGCCGGTGTGTCTGCGGGCTGGCACGCGTGGGCGTCGATAAGCACGGCGATGCGCGTGCGGTTGCGCGGGCGCGCACTAGACTCCACCTCTATGAAGGGCATCATCCTCGCGGGCGGATCGGGCACACGGTTGTACCCGATCACGAAGGGCATCTCGAAACAGCTCATGCCCATTTATGACAAGCCGATGATCTACTACCCGCTGTCCACGCTGATCAGCGCTGGCATTCGCGAGATCTTGGTGATCACCACGCCGGAAGACCGGGGCGCATTCGAGCGTTTGCTTGGCGACGGCTCCGCCTGGGGCCTCATGATCGACTACGCCGTCCAACCCTCCCCGGACGGGCTGGCGCAGGCGTTCATCATCGGTGAGGACTTCATCGGGGACGACTCGGTGGCTCTGGTCCTGGGCGACAACATCTTTGAAGGGGCCGAACTAGCCCGGCTGATGGGCGACGCGTTCGACCCCGCTGGCGGCGCCATCTTCGCCTACGAAGTCTCCGACCCGGAGCGTTACGGCGTGGTGAGTTTCGACGAGCACGGCACCGCGACCGCCATTGAGGAAAAGCCTGCCCAGCCGCAGTCCAACTACGCCGTGGTCGGCCTGTACTTCTACGACAATGACGTGGTCCGGATCGCGAAAACGATCGAGCCGAGCGAGCGCGGAGAGCTGGAAATCACCAGCGTCAACGATGCGTACCTGCAAAAGGGCGCGCTCAAGGTGCACCGCCTCCACCGCGGCGACGTGTGGTTGGACACCGGCACGATCGACTCGATGAGTGAAGCGAGCGCATACGTAGAAGTGATTCAGAAGCGCACCGGCACCGTCATCGGGTCGCCGGAGGTCGCGGCCTACCGCCAGGGCTTCATCGACGCGGCCGCGCTGGAAAGTCTTGCTCAGCCGATGTTGAAGTCGGGCTACGGCCAGTACTTGCTCGATGCGGCGCGGGAGTGATCCGACATGACCCATGAACAACCCAATGAACAGCCCGGCGCGGTCACGGTCTTGATGTCGGTGTACCGCAACACCACCGCCGACGAGCTCGCGCTGACGCTGGATAGTCTCGCGGCCCAGACGCGGCCGGCGGAGCGGATTCTCGTGACCAAAGACGGCCCAGTGCCCCACGAGGTGGAGGACTTGCTGTCCGCGACGGCCGCGGTGGACACGGTAGCGCTGGAGCGCAACAGCGGACTCGGCGTCGCGTTGGCAGAGGGCTTCAAGCACATCGATACGGAATTCGTCGCACGGTTGGACTCCGACGACGCCGCGTTCCCGGAGCGCTTGGAGAAGCAACTGGCGTTCATGCGCGGGCACCCGGAGGTGGCGGTTCTGGGCACCGCGATGCAGGAGTTCGACGGCGAGCGCCCAGGCCCGTCGACCACTGGCGGGATCCGGCGTCTGCCGGAGACCCACGAGGCGATCGCCCGCTACGCTCGGATCAACTCCCCGATGAACCACCCGTCCGTGCTCATGCGCACCGAGGCGGTCCGAAGCGTCGGCGGCTACCAGCCGATGCACAACATGGAGGATTACGACCTCTGGGCTCGCCTCATCGCGGCGGGTGAGAAACTCCACAATCTGCCAGAGCCGCTGACGTACTTCCGGGTGAATGACGCCCAGATGAAGCGCCGCACGACCGCAGAAACGCGGAAGGCTGAACGCGAATTGCAGGCCAAACTTGTTCAGTACGGCCTGATCTCCCGCCCCCGCGCCGCCGTCAATCTAGCGGTGCGGAACCTCTACCGCGCACTGCCGTTGAGCACTATGAAAAGGGTTTATGCGGTCCTGTTCCACCGCGGCCGGTAAGCGCGACTAGTCTGTCGGTCATGGCCCTCAATCCTTTGCGCAACGAGTTCGCAGACACGTGGCTGATCGTGCCGTGTTACAACGAGGGCCCTGTGATCAACCAGGTTTTGGCGAATGCGCTGCAGACGTTTCCCAATATTGTGGCGGTCAATGATGGCTCGGCCGATGATTCGGCAGTGCAGATCCACGCGGCCGGCGCGCACTTGGTGAATCACCCGGTCAATCTCGGGCAGGGTGCGGCAATCCAGACGGGTGTCGAGTACGCCAGAGCCCAGCCCGGCGCGCGCTTCTTTGTCACCTTTGACGCTGACGGCCAGCACCAGGTCAAGGACGTGGTGCGTATGGTGGGCCGGTTGCGGTCGGAGCCGGTGGATATCATCGTCGGCACGCGTTTTGCAGGCGACCAGGAGAATTCGCAGGTGCCGCTGATCAAGCGCATCGTGTTGAAGACGGTGGTGTTCTTGTCGCCGCGGACCCGCAAGCTGGGGTTGAGCGACGCGCACAACGGGCTGCGCGCCTTCAACGCGAAGGTGGCGGCGGAGATGAACATCCGGATGAACGGGATGTCGCACGCGTCCGAGATCGTCGCGATGATGGATGAGCGCAAGTGGCGCGTCGCGGAGGAGCCGGTGGACATTTTGTACACGGAATACTCGATGTCGAAGGGCCAATCGCTGGTCAACGGCGTGAATATTCTTGCTGACGGGCTTGTGGCCAGGAGGCTGCCATGATCCAATTCATTCTGCTCATCGCGGCGGTAGTGCTCGCGGTGTACTTCTTCACCCAGCGCAAGAAGGCATTCGCGAAGGCGTGGGTGAAAATCGGGTTCGCGCTGCTGGCAATAGCGGCCGTGTGGGCGATTCTGCGCCCCGACGATGTGACCATTCTGGCGAACTGGCTCGGAGTGGACCGCGGCACGGACCTGATGCTGTACGTCATGATCATCGCGTTTTTCTTCACCACGATGTCCACGTGGGTGCGGTTCCGCGAGCAGGAGCTGCGGTACGCACGGCTCGCACGCGCGGTCGCCCTCCAGAACGCGGTGCCGCCCATGCTTATCGACGCCCCAACCAACCCCTCCCAAACCCCTCCCCCAGGTAACTCCCGTGACGGTCTAGACTGAAGTTTCATGAGCTCTGGTAAGGACGAGTCCGAGAAGTCCACTACGAAGATCCCGCCCCTGATGTGGGCGTTCACGTTGGTGCTGGCCGTGGGGTCCGGTGTCGGCGGCTACATCATTGGTGAGCGCGAAGGCCAGCAGAATGCTGTGGATCAGATTGCCGAGCAAATCGGTGCCGACGGCACTGATCGCGCTGGCGGCGCGGGCGCTGCGGGCGACGGTTCCGGAGAGGCCGAGGAGCCCCAAGTCAAGGAAGTTCCCGATAACGTCGAGCCGGGCACGGACTTCAGCCCGGCGAAGAAGCAGGACAACGGCTACTACGACGCCACGATTCACGGCCCGGGCTCCCCGGTGACGTCCCCCGAGGAGATCGCGAACACGGCTCGCCGCGACCCAGCGGATCCCATGTCTCAGGGCGCTCTCGACGCCCCGGTGGTCATCGCGGAGTTCACCGACTGGGAGTGCCCGTACTGCATCCGCCATGCGGCTGAGACGGAGCAGGAGCTGATCGACGAGTACGTCGATGCTGGCCTTGTCCGTATCGAGTGGAATGACATGCCGACCCAGGGCCCGAACTCCGTGGCGGCCGCCAAGGCGGGGCGCGCCGCCGCCGAGCAGGGCATGTTTACCGAGTACAAGAAGGTGTACATGGCTGAGGCTGCTGAGCGCGGCGGCCACCCGGGTTTCACCATCGACGATTACGTCCGGTTCGCCGGCACCGCTGGGGTGCCGGACTTGGCGAAGTTCCGCGAGGACGCGGAGAGCGAAAAATACGACGAAGCGCTTGAGAAGTCACTCGAGTACGCCCAGGAATTGGGGATCACCGGCACGCCCGGCTTCGTGGTGAACACGGAGTTCATCGGCGGGGCGCTGCCGGTGCAGGAGTTCCGTTACGTGATCAACGGTGAGCTGAAGAAGGTCGCCGACAAGAACTAGCCGGCGACCCTGGCAATGCGGAGAGCACCGTGGTGCCTAGTAGCCCCTGCGGATCCATTCCTCGAGGTGCGGGGCTTCCTCCCCCACCGTGGTGGCGTCGCCGTGGCCGGTACGCACCACAGTCTCCGGCGGAAGATCCAAAACGGACTTCTGCAGCGACTCGATGATGGTGTCGAAGGACGAGAAGCTGCGTCCCGTTGCGCCCGGCCCGCCCTGGAACAGGGTATCGCCGGAGAACAGCTCGCCGGCCTCAGGTAGGTACAGCACGATGGATCCCGGAGAGTGGCCGGG
This sequence comes from Corynebacterium sp. CCUG 71335, assembly GCF_024454075.1. Taxonomy (NCBI): domain Bacteria; kingdom Bacillati; phylum Actinomycetota; class Actinomycetes; order Mycobacteriales; family Corynebacteriaceae; genus Corynebacterium; species Corynebacterium sp. CCUG 71335. Next base: position 6,925 of record NZ_JAGPYY010000005.1, on the reverse strand, counting down.
GGTGGACATGACCTGCATGTCGGTACCCGCCACAGAGAACACCGCGCCGTCTTCCAACTCGAGGAATTTTTCCTCCGGGTTGGCGTCGTACCAGAGCATGTCGTCGCCGGGGTGGAGGTAGACGGGGGCGTCGACAAGCTTGCTCAGCAGCGGTGCCGCGTCGACGTGGTCGTTGTGGCCGTGCGTGGCAATGATGCCTTTGACCTTGCGGTCTCCCACGGCGGCGGCGATGGTTTCAGCGTCGTGGGCCGCGTCGATGATGTAGACTTCACTGTCGTCGCCGACGATCCAGACGTTGTTGTCCACCTCCCATTCGCCGCCGTCGAGCTTGAACAGGCCGGAGGTGACTACGTTTTCAATCTTCATGGGGCTACTCCTTAAAACTCGACCACAGAGCGCAGCACGTCGCCCTGCTTCATCTTGGTGAATGCATCCTCGACGTCGTCCAGTCCGATGCGCTCGGAGACGAATTCGCCGAGCGGGAAGCGGCCGTTGAGGTGCAGGTCGACGTATGCCGGGAAGTCGCGCTCGGGCAGGCAGTCGCCGTACCAGGCGGGCTTGATGGAGCCGCCGCGGGAGTAGAGGTCAATCGCGGGGATGTCTACGTGGTCGGTCTGGTTGGGCACACCGACCATGACCATGCGGCCAGCAAGGTCGCGGGAGTAGAAGGCTTGGCGCCACGTCGGCTGGATACCCACCGCATCGATGGTCACGTCGGGGCCGAAGCCGCCGGTGAGTTCCTGGATTTTCTCGATCACGGCGTCTTCGTCCATGTCCTTCGTGCAGACTGCGTGCGTTGCGCCGAATCGCTCGGTAGCGGCGTCGCATTTGCGCTGATCGACGTCCACCGCCACGATCGTCGTCGCCCCCGCCAGGGCCGCACCCGCCACGGCTGCCAGGCCCACGCCACCGAGTCCGAAGACGGCGACGGATTCGCCTTGCTGGATCTCACCGGTGTTCACTGCTGCGCCGAGACCGGCCATGATGCCGCATCCGAGGAGGCCTGCAGCCGCTGGATCTTCGTCCGGGTTCACTTTGGTGCACTGCTTTTCGTGGACAAGGGTTTTTTCGGCAAAGGAGCCGATGCCGAGGGCGGCGGTGAGCTCGGTGCCGTCGGCAAGCGTCATCGGCGTAGACGCGTTGAATGTGTTGAAGCAGTTCTTGGTGTCGCCCTTGCGGCATGCGCGGCAGTCCCCGCAGACGGCGCGCCAGTTGAGGACAACGAAGTCACCCGGCTCGACGTGGGTGACCTCGTCTCCGACGGTTTCGACGACACCTGCGGTCTCGTGGCCGAGAAGGAAAGGGTAGGCATCTTCAATGTCGCCGTCGCGGTAAGCCAGGTCGGTGTGGCAGACACCGGTGGCCTGCACTTGCACCACAACGTCGTGGGCGCCGGGGGCGGGGATCACAATGTCTGCGATCTCGACCTCGGCGCCTTTCTCACGGGCGATGACGCCCTTGACGGTCTGCTGGCTCTGTTCGTTTTGTTCGTCAGCTTGGGGGTCTGTAGAAGTCATGGCCCGAGCCTAGCGATCTTTGCGCTTAGCTTGCCGCGACGATTTCGCCCATGTGGCGGTGGCCCTGGTGGGTCGAGTGAATCGGAGCGTTGCCTGGGCCGGCGTAGAAGTCGATGAGACCAGCGAATTCGCGGTCGCCATCGCGGGCGCACATGCCGTTCTTGGCGGTGCCCGGCTTGAGGTCGACGAACTGGGTGCCGGTGGCGCGGGCCAGGTCAACGTTCATCCACTGGGCGAGGTTTTCAAAGTCGCGGATCATCGGCATCGGGGTCGCGTCGTACATGTTCGGGCCAAGGTGGAACAGGCACACGCGGTCGCCGCCGGTGATGGTGGGGTAGCCAATGAGCTGGATCTTTGCGTTCGGCGCGGCGCGGCGGATCTTGTCCACCTGCGGGCGCATGAAGTCGACGTACTTGCGACGGACCTGCATCGGGTCTTCGCCCATATGGTTGTAGGTGTCGTTGAAGCCCACCTGGAGGACGACGCGGCGCGTGTTGCCGTCGAGGCCGCGCTCACGCACGGCGCGGTCGATCTGGGCGGTGATGTTCGGGCCCGGGGAGATACTCACGGCACCGGGGCAGGAAAAGTCGCGCGGCTGCAGGCCGAGCTTGCGCGCAGCGATCTTGCCGAAGTTCTGGTCGGAGGTCGGGCACCACCGGCCCGGGTTGGAAGAGCCGTTGGGGTGCAGGCCCATCCGGGCACCCAGGTACTCGATGGAGTGAGCGTCGGCGATCACGGAGTCGCCGAAGATCACCATGTTGCCCTGCTGCGCGTTGGCGTTAGGGGCAGCCATGATTCCCGCGCCCACGAGGACGGCGGCGATGAATGCAGTCACAGCTTGACGGGTACGGTTAAGCATTGTTCGTCGACTTTCTGCTGGTAGTGAGTTGTTCATCGGAAAGACCCCTGATGAGGCCCACAGGAGTGATGTCGGTTCCAGGAGGGAAGATGTTACGTCCTAGCCTTGCAAACGCTTGCCACTACCTGTCACTTCTATCACAATTGGATCTTTTGCACCGCCACTATAGATGACCCGGCAGTCCCAGATCTAAGAAGAAGCCTAGCGAAACACTTGTGCCCACAAAAGCGATAGCCTAATCAAATGAGAATTCGCTGCCAGTAGCTTACGCACGCTTGTCCTAGCCTGCAGAAGGGAACCCCGGATGTCCAACCGAGTCAGCTACACCCCAATCCAGCAGGTCGGAGCGTTTCTGGATCTTGCCTCGCTGATCGTCCGTCGCGGCATTGTCGGCTTCGAGGGCGGCCCAGGGGTCTTCATCCGCGGTTTCGGCGACATCCCACGCTGGGGCATCACAACCGCCCGCGAGGTAGAACAGGGTGCGCGCTGCTGTCCGCACCGCAACGCGCTTATCGACGACTCAGGGGTCCTGTCCTACCGCGATCTCCGCAACGGATCCCGCAAAGTCGCCCAGTGGCTACTGTTTCGGGAGCTACGAGCGTCGATAAGCTGCTGGTCAGCAACGAGAAACTGCCGCGCCTGCCTTTGATCCCCAAACAAGGCGACCTGGTGCTCATGTCGTCTGGCACGACCGGCATCCCGAAGGGGATCCTGCGCAACGAGCCGAAGGTCCCTTATGTTCTCACCGGCTTGTTGTCGGCGGTGCCGTGGTATTCCAACCAGACGCTGCTGCAATCCGCGTCGATGTTCCACACGTGGGGCTGGTCGACACTCAACGTGGCGTTGGGGTCGCGCGCAACCATTGTCATGCAGCGCGAGTTCGACCCGGCGAAGACGATGCAGCAAATCCAGGACTTCAAGGTCGACGGGCTGATTTCATCCCCGATCTTCTACAAACAGATGCTCGACTTGCCGAACAGCGACGACTATGACACGTCCTCCCTGAAGTGGATCGCCTCCTCCGGCAACGCGCTGACGCCCGATGTGGTCCAGCGCGTGCACAAACGTTTCGGCCCGATTCTGGCCAACATCTACGGCTCGACTGAACTGTCGCTGACCGCCGTGTCCACCGCCGAGGAGGTCGCGGAGCACCCGACAGCGGCGGGGCGAGTGGTGCCAGGAAGCGTAGTCAAGCTTTTCGACGACGACGGCAACGAAGTCCCCCAAGGCCAACCGGGCCGCATCTTCCTCAACAACGAGACTGCCCTGAAGGGATACTCCAACCCGAACACGCCGATCGTGATGATCGGCAAGCTCATCGAGATGGGCGACCGCGGATACTTCGATGAGAAAGGCCGCTTCCACGTCTTGGGCCGCAACGACGACATGATCATCATTGGCGGCGAGAACGTCCACCCGCAGTCGGTGACGGAGACCCTCGAGCCGATGCCGGGTGTCGCCGACGTGTACGCCGGCGGCGTCGACGACGAAGAAACCTTCAAGCGCGTCGCCGTGTGGGTCGTGCGTTCCGACGATGACCACGGCCGCTCCCTGACCGCCGACGCCGTCCGCGACTGGGTGCGCGACAAGCTCGCCCACCACTCCATCCCCCGTGACGTCAACTTCGTCGACTCCCTCCCCCGCAACCCGACGGGCAAGGTGGTCGCGCGCTTCCTGCCGGAGTCCCGCCGCGACGATTAAGCGCGCGTATAGTTAGCTCCGTTTCCAGCCCGCTCATTACGGTTACGAACGGAGCTTTATCATGGCCCACTTTTCTGCCCGCCAACTCAAGCACTTCATGCGATTCTGGCCGCCGTTGCTCGGCGCCGGCATCAAGATCGAGGAGTTCACCGACGACGGTACCCAAGTCGTGGTCTCCCACAAGCCCAACATGCTGACCAAGAACGCGATGGGTGTGGCCTTCGGCGGAACCATGTCTGCGATGACGGACCCGTTCTACATGCTCGCGTCCATGCACCGTCTGGGCAAGGAGTACAAGATCTGGGACACCGGCGGAGAGATCAAATTCCTCAAACCCGGCCGCGGCAAGATCACCGCCGACATGCGCATCCCCGAGGAAACCTATGCGTTGATCAAGGAAAAGACCGCTGGAGGCGACAAGTATCTCCACTGGTTCGAAGTGGACATCACCGATGAGGAAGGCGACGTGGTCGCGCACGTGCGCCGCCAGGTGTACTACCGGCTGAACCAGAAGAAGGAAGAAACCCAAGACAAGGTCGCTGACGAGGCCCAAGATACGGACCAGGGTAACGACAAAAGCCAAGTCAAGAGCAAGTCAGCATCCAAAGAAAAAACCGTCTAAAGGGCCCCCGACTAAAGGGGGGTGCGGATGGCAGCGATTTTTCGCCCCCATTCGAGACAAAATGGCACTCCGCATACTTGGTGTAATTTGAATGCACATGGAAGGAATTGATTCGGGCTCCCTTTCTCCAGCCATGAGCCTTACTGATCGGTGGACGAAGATAGCCAGAGAAGTTTCTTTCATTGACTCGGCTCTCAACAAGTGGCTCGAAAGCAGCTTTGGCATCGGCCTGACTGAATTCCGTGCAGCGCTCCTCATCAGCAAGAGTCCTGATCGAGAACTACGAATCACGGAATTGGCCCAACAACTCGGCCTTAGTCAGAGTTCGGCAACTCGCTTGGTGGAGCGAATGGAACGCAAAGAGCTGGCTTTCCGAGATGATTGCCCCGACGATGGGCGCGGTATCTACGCGGCTTTGACCGAGGACGGATCAAACAAGGCTGCCACCATTGCAGAACCATTCGATGACAAACTCCGGTCCCTAATCGGGGACATGCAGCCGGATTGGCTCGACCTTCACCTAGCAGCCCGCAGTTCAGATAGCGACGACTAGCTGGGAAGACGCAACGAGCGCATGCTTTTGCATTGATCCATGCATGTACATGCACTAAGGTTAGTTTTGTCGTCGCCACAAGAAAGAGAGAACAGTTGAAAACCCACGTAGATGTTTTCATTGATTACGTATGTCCATACTGCTATCTGGTCGAAAGCGCCCTCGACGAGCTCAAGCGAGACAGAGACGTTCACGCAACAATTCGCCCATTCGAACTTCGCCCCTCCCCTGTTCCCACCCTTCGGCCGGAAGATGACTATCTTCCGCGGGTCTGGAAGCAATCGGTCTATCCGATGGCCCGACGGCTTGGTATCCCCATGACTCTTCCGTCAGTTTCGCCACAACCCCGTACCCAGAAAGCTTTTCTGGCACTACAGCTTGCCCAAGAGCAAGGTAAAGCAAACGAGTACTCCGAAGCCATGTTCAAAGCATTCTTCCAGGACGATCGCGATATCGGAGTGGATGACGTCATTATTGACGTTGCCGCATCAGTTGGACTGAACCCTGACGACGTCCAAACCGCCTTGAATGACGAAGCGCGTCGCCAGCAGCACCGTCTCGACCAAGACTTCGCGGTTAACACGGTTGGGGTCACGTCGGTTCCGGGAATACTCATCAATGGCCATCTCCTGCGTGGCGTTCCCAGCGCGTCTAGATTGAAGAAAGCTTTTGATGAGATCGCGGCAAAGCCACCGTTGCCGGGGGCGGATTCATGAGCATTTCCCTTGAACAGCTGCACCGCGAGATGCGCACTGCAGTCGACTTTTCAACCCGACACGTTGATGGCGGCGGTCTCCCATTCGTCGGTGCCGTCGCTGATAACTCCGGAATCATCTCGCGCCTTGGAGTAAATGAAGTACATGAAACGGGGGACCCCAGCGCCCACGCTGAAATCGTCGCGATGCGGGACGCGCTTTCATCTCATGGCCGCGAAACACTGACCGGAACCATTCTGCTGGCTACCGGAGAACCATGCGGCCTGTGTTATCGCTTCGCCATCGACCATGGGATCGACACAATTTACACAGCCGTTGATCGCGACGCTGTCGCGGCGTTCGGTTTCGATTACCGAGCCAGCTACCGAACCATGCGTATTAACGATTATCTGCGTGATCGCATGCTTCATCACCTACCCACTACGAACGCTCACGAGCCGTTCACCCGCTATCTCGAAAAGCACATGTAGGCGGATTCCCCCAACGACACCTAACCCGGAAAAACGAAAAGGACATTAATCATGCACTGGCTTTACCTTGCAATCGCCGTAGTCTTCGAAGTCACTGTAGGCATAGCAGCCGGAAAGGCGAACGGCTTCAAAAATATCCCCTGGACGATCGCCACCCTCGTCAGCGGTGCGATCGCAACTTTCTTTCTAAGTCTCACGCTGCTCACCTTTGACGTCGGTGTCGGATATGCCCTTTGGACCTCCATTGCAGGTATCGGAATCGTCATCGTCGGAGCCTTGTTCCTAGGCCAGAAGTTGACCTTAAAGAAACTCGTCGGAATCGGAATCGTCATCGTCGGAGTTGTCGGCCTCAATCTTGCCGGCACCGCCTAACCACACTCCCACACACCTACAGAAAGGCTTACCTTCATTGAAGTGTCCTGGGTTTGGTTCCGATCGTTTCTAGAGGAGGATTGGATCATGCCTAGGAAGTTCAGTGACGAGTTCA